>JAHBWH010000065.1 GCA_019637115.1 Myxococcales bacterium
TCGAGCGAGTGACCGTGCAGGGAGGCGTACCAGATCGATCAGCGATCTCCTCCGAGGGTCGGCATGCTCCTGCGAGGCCCGACGATGAGCGCGGCGGCGTGGGAGCTCTTCCTCTCCCTCGACGACCGCGAGAACGCGAGGTCCCACCCCGCGAGGCGGTGCATCCGGTCCAGGTCACGATGGAACGAGAGCGTCTGGCCTGCTCCGCGCGGGCCGGACGAGACCCCGGCGGCACCGAGGTGCCACGCCCCGATGTCCCTCGCGGCGAGCGCGGTCAGCCAACCCGCGCCGACGAAGCGCTCCACCGTCGCCCGCCCGAACCCCGAGGTCGCCCCCGTCACCAACAACGTCTTGGTCATGCGGATGCAGCGCGCCGCGACCGAGTGATCCTGGCGTGGACCAGCGCGAGGGCGCTCGCCGCGCGCAGCGACACAGAGCTACTCCGCGAGCTCACCGGGCGCGGTCGAGCACGGTCGTGTTCTCCAACCTCAGCGACCCCGCCTCGATGAGCGTCGTCAGCCGGAGCTCAGTGTCGCTGACTCCGTCGACCCGGTACTCCTGCGCCGGTCCCATACCGGTCACGACGAGGCGGTCGCCGGTGTAGACGTACCCGAGATTCAACGCGTTGCCGCCACGGATGCGCAGCTGTCCATCGTCGCTGATGTCCCACGTCGTCGGCGCGAGCGGTGGCGACGGCTCTGACGCCTCGCCGTTGGTGCGGTGGATGGTGTGGCGGATGGTCCAGCGCCCATGCAGCGCGCTCGCGTCTTGCGCTTCCAGCCCCTCGGGCGGCCCCTCCGCGGGCGCGCGCTCGAGGTCTCGCAGCGCATCGCCGATCAAGCGCGCCGTCTCGGGGTCGATCTCTTCGCCGTCTGGCGTCACGATCCGGGGTGCGATCGTGGCACCCGGCGCGACCGCAGGCTCGGGTATAGGCCGGGGCCGCTCCTCGCAGCCAGTGACGAGCAGGAGGAGGACTGGGAGGGCGAGGGCGGATCGCATAGCCCAGAGGCTAGATGTCCTCGGCGGAATTGGCGATACCGAGGATTTCGGTTTGGCTCGGCGGTCCGAACCGACGAAGGACACGCGGAGCATGTTCGAGGAGATCGGCCGAAGGCCGGTCGGGCCGACGAGCGGCGCCGAAGGCCGGTCGGGCCGACGAGCGGCGCCGAAGGCCGGTCCGGGCCGACGCGCCGACACCGACACCCGCGCGGGCTCGCGGTGCGTCGGTGTCGAGCGTGCCGCGTCCTCGAGCAGTCGAAAGAGAGAAGCAGCCCGCGTCCCATGACCGAAGGAGAGACTAAGACATCCAATCTGCCAGGTGCCGGCGTGGGGCGGAGGGGCGCCGTGGCCTCGAGGACGAGGTCGCCCGACCGAGGCCGAGATCCGAGCGGCGCTCGAGGCGCGGAGCGCGCGACGCTCGTACGACGGCGCGCCCCCGCGCATCCCACACCCCGTGACGCAGCGAGGCGACCTCGACTGCGTCGGCTGCCACACGAACGGCCTTGTGCTCGAGGGGCGTGTCGCGCCGATGATGAGCCACGATCACCTCGCGAGCTGCACGCAATGCCACGTGGGAGAAGAGGGGCCGATGCCCGGCGCGGCGCAAGCGCTGGAGAGCGGGCCACCCTGGCAGAACACCTTCGCCGGGCTCGAGGCGCCGACCCATGGGACGGCCTGCGCACGACGCACCCCTGGCGGCAGAGCTGCACGCAATGCCACGCGCCCTCGGCGGAGTTCGACGTCCGCCCGGACGAGGGCCTCACGCCCGTCGGAGCCACGCGTTGAGCACACACGGCGAGGACGAGGATCTGCCTTCGCGCGTGCACGGCGCCGGCGACGGCTCCGCCACGGGCGAGAGGTCGGGCGGCTCATCTTCGGGCGACGCCTCGAGCGCGGGCGCCGAGGCGCCGACCGCCGCGGCGTCGCTCGACGCGCCGCTGACCCAGGAGGACCTCCCCGAGGTCTTCGAGGGGGAGCTCGACGGGGCCCTCTTCGAGGCGCTGATGAACGACCTCTCGGATCACGCCGAGATCCTGGGTGTGCTCATCAAGGGCGGCGCCGAGGAGCGCGCCGACGAGCCTCACGTCAGCCTCGATCAAGCGAGGATGCTGCTCGTGCTCGGCAAGGTCCGCGCGATCCAGATCCACTATCGCCACGAGGGCGCGACGTGGATCGACACGCTGATGCGTGGGCCGCAGAGCATCCGCCTGGTGCGGATGGAGGCCCCCGCGGCGCGCGTCCAGCCAGCGGCGGCGCCTGCGGCCCCCGACGAGCGCCGACGCCTCCCCGTGCTCGATTGACGGATCGCTCTCGAGGTGACCGCTTCGCTCCTCGACTCGCGGCGCGGGGCCGCCTCCCGCGCCGCGCATCGACTGCTGCTCGAGCCTCGCGACGGGGTGAACACGTACGGACGATCGGTGTGGAGATCGCCCTAACCCGAGCGCACCGCGCCACAACCCGGGCAGCGCCCGAGCTCGGCGGCGTACACGGCGTCGCACGCATGGCAGACGACGCGACCGAGGTCGGCCGACGAGTCGAGACGTCCCAGCTCCGGGTAAAGGACCTCGAGCTCGGCCGAGGACATCCGGTCGGCGTCGAGCGCAGGTGACCAGATCACCTCGAGCGCCACGAGCTCATCCGGCGTCACCGCCACGGAATCAGTGAGGGCCCGCGCGAGCGTGTCCGGGTCGACCGCGCCTGGGAGGGGCGCGAGCCTCCGGGTCGTACCGACGACGAAGCTGACGACGACGAGACCCTCCCCTTCCTCTGGGCGCGCGCGCAGGTCGGCCGGACCGCGATCTCCACGCGCCACGTCATGCCGGTAGCGCGCCTTCAGGTCGTGGACGAGCGCGAAGAAGCGGCGCTCGGCGTCCGACTCGGTCGCGCGCTCCGAACGGACGCTCGCGTAGCGCGCAGACGCGGTCGCTGCGGCGAGCAGGCGCGCGCTCTCGACCGCCGCCCGGTGCAAGCCGGTCGCGCTGCCGACATCGACGGCGCTCGCCATCGCGTGCAGCGCACGCTGGAGCTCCGCGCGGCGCGCCGCGTCGAAGGCCAGGCTCACGCAGCGCAGCTCGCATCGACCGCCGTCGGCGGACCGCGGCGCCGCCGCCCGACGCCGTGACCTCTTCATGGTCCGCAGCCCAGCGAACGCCAGAAACCAGCCGAGAAACCCGCACACGAGCGCGCCGGGGGCGTTGGGCTCGATCGGCACGGCGAAGCGGTCGTAGCCGAGCAGCGACGCGACCTGGTCCCGAGGCGGCGCGACCGGAGCCAGCGTCGGAGGCGCGGACGGAACGTAGGTCCGCGGGGAATAGGCCTCCCTCGTCTCCGTCTCGTCGCCTTCGTCGACGGTGACGAACCGAGTGGGGAGGAGCGCGCGCTCGAGCGGTGGCAGCGCGCGGTGGGCGGCGAGCAGCGCGGCGGCTCGACGGGCCGCGGCTTCATGGGCCGCTGCCTCGCGAGCGCGCGCCTCCGCGGCGCGGCGCTCGCGGTCACGGGCTTCACGCGCATCCCGCGCCGCTCGGTCGCGCGCCGCCGAGTCGTCTCGCGACGACGACGAAGAGGACCACGTGCCCGATGAGCCCGACGCGCCCGACCAGCCCGATGAGCCCGATGAGCCCGATGAGCTCGATGAACCGGATCCGAACCCGCGTGACCCGCCGAAGCTGCCGCCGGTCGCCTGCGCACGCCCCGAAGCCGCAGGCAGGACGAGGCAGACCAAGAGCGCGACCACCCAACCCCGCCCGACGCGGTGCGACCATGCTCCCCGCGCTCGCTGCAAGACGGCGCCGCGTTCGTCGCACCTACGCACGTCCACGAGCATACGCGAATCCGTGGCGTTGGTGCCTCCGATGCTCGCACCTCGCGGACCTTCCGTCGTACCCTCGGAGGCCATGAGGGTGCACGCACTCCTCGCGGCCCTGCTCGCGCTTCCGTGCGCGCTCGTCTCTGGCGGGATCGGCGCGGTCGCCGGCGAGGTGATCGCGAGCGGGGGCCTCCGGCGGGCGCCGCCGCCGCTCCGCGAGGACGAGGTCGCGCCGCACCGCGCGGCGGTCGTCGGCGCGTTGGAGCGCTACGGCCTCGTCGCCGCGCCAGCCCTCGTCCGTGGCGTGATCGCCGGAGCGACGCACGCCGAGCCTCGCGAGTGGAGCGTCCCGCTCGCGCTCGACGACGGCGAGTGCTTGGGGCTCGTCGTCAGCGCGACGCGGCCGATCGAAGCGGCGATCCGGCACGACGCGCAGACGTGGGTGCGCGGGGGCCAGGACGTCGTCGTGGCGCTGAGCCATTGTCGACATGGGCCCGGCCCGCTGGACCTCGTCGTCCAGTTCCCCGACGCGCAGTACTATGACATCCCCGTCGACGTCGACGTCGCGGTGACGACGCTGCGACCTGCGGGTGACGCGCGCTTCGACATCGCCGCGTTGCCTCGGGGGCGAGCGTCACCCGCGCTCGTCCGATGGCTCCGCGAGCACGAGCGCGACGTCGCCATCGCCCGTGACGCCCGCTATGCGGCAGATCATCCAACGCCGATCTTCGGTCCGGTCGAGCTCACCGCTCCGCGAGGTGCGCTCTTGCTCCCCGACGTCCGGACGTTGCGGCGCGCGCTGGCGACCGCCGCGGTGGTCGGCTCGACCCTCTCGCCAGAGGAGGTCACGCCCCGCACCTTCGGCGACACCGAGGTCCCCGAGACGGATGCGACGACCGCCGCGCTCTTCGTCGGCGAGGCCGCGGTCTATCGCGTGCTCGCGGTGATCGACGCAGGCAACCTCCCGTTCATCGAGGGGCCGGACCTCCCGTGCGTCGACATCTCGTGGTCACGTCTGGCGCTCGCGTCGCTGGACCGCGCGAACGAGCGCCTCGTCCCCCGCAGCGCGGCCGACGCCTACCGGGTGTTCCGGGCGGACGCGGCCGGCGCGGACGTCGTCCCGTTGAGCGCGCGCGAGGGCCCCCTCGAGGAAGGGATCACCGTCGACCGTCGCTGCCCGTCCGATGGCCTCGTGTATTACCTCACCGCGGACTACGACGACGCGCCGTACCGGCTGCGCATCGAGGCCGCCGGCGAGGGCGGAGGGCCACGGCGTCCAACCGAGATCGCGCGCGCGGTCCCGGTTCACCCCGCGCTGCGGCGCGCTCGCGCAGGCTGCGACGAGCTCGCCGACCCGCGCGTCGCGACCGACGGAGACGGCGCGACGCGTTGTGTCGACCTCGCTCGCCGCGAGCGCTTCGGCGTCCACGGCCCGATCGACCTCACCGCGGCGCGCCGTGCGTACGAGCGCGCCTGCGCACACGGGACCGGCTGCGTCGAGCTCGCGGCGCTGCTCCGCGCCCAAGACCCAGGAGCCGCGCGCGCGCTCTTGCAGCGACGCTGCGATGAGGAAGCCGCGCTGGAGTGCATGGTGCTCGGCGACGACTATCGGCTCCGGGCGCGTGACCAAGACGATCTCCGGGCCGCGTTCGATGCCTACCAGCGGGGGTGTGAGCTCGGCGAGACCGGCAGTTGTCGAAACCGCGATGCGATGGTGACCCTCCAGCTCGTGAGTCCGCCTCCGAGCGAGTGACCGCGCAGGGAGGCGTACCAGACCGTCTCCTTGCGCGAGCGTTGCTGGGGCGGTCAGAGCGTGCGCGCCACCTGGAAGCCCGCGAAGGACTGGCTCACGGGCATGAGCTCGACGCGGTTGATGTTCAGGTGCGAGGGGAGGTTCGCGACCCACCAGATGCACTCCGCGATGTCCGCGCCCGTCATCGGGCTCGTGCCGGCGTAGAGCGTGTCGGAGGCCTCGCGGTTGCCGCCGGTGCGGACGAGCGTGAACTCGGTCTCGGCGAGCCCGGGCTCGATGGTGGTCACGCGAACCCCGGTGCCGTGCAGGTCGGAGCGCAGGCCGAGCGAGAGCTGCGAGACGAAGGCCTTGGTGCCGCCGTAGACGTTGCCGCCGAGGTAGGGATACGTCGCCGCCACGGAGCTCACGTTCACGATCGCGCCGCGACGCTCGATGAGCCTCGGCAAGAGCGCGTGGGTGAGCGTGACGAGCGCCGTGACGTTCGTGTCGATCATCTGGCGCCACTGCGCGAGGTCGGCGTGCTGCGCGGGCGCGGTGCCGAGCGCGAGGCCCGCGTTGTTCACGAGCAGATCGAGGTCCGCGAAGGGCGCCGGGATCGCCTCGAGCGCTGCCCGCATCGCCGCCTCGTCGCGCACGTCGAACGCGCACGGGTGGATCTTCTCGGGGCCGAGCGCGGCGACCAGCTCGGCCAGCCGATCGGCCCGTCTCCCGCACGCGATCGCCCGCCAACCCGCGCTGACGAAGCGCTCCACCGTCGCCCGCCCGAACCCCGAGGTCGCCCCCGTCACCAACAACGTCTTGGTCATGCGCCGCAGTGTGTAGCACGCCCCGCGGCGGACCAATGGCGCGCGGCGCTCAGGCCAAGATCACGAGGCTCGTCGCGAGCAGGCCGATGAAGGCGACGAAGGCCACGAGGTGCAGGCGGTGAGCGTGCCGGAGCTCCATCAGCTCGGCGCCGACCAGCACGGACTTCACACCCGCGGCGAGCAGCGCGATGCGGAGATCGGCGAGGGTGATCGCCACGGCCACGAGGGCGAGGCAGGCGAGGTAGGCGGCGGTTCGCATGAGGTCTCTCGGTCGAGCAGGCGCGCGGTCAGACCGCGAGGTGGAAGAGCGGGAAGAGGAAGAACCACGCGACGTCGCACATGTGCCAGAAGAGGGCGGTGCCTGCGACGCTCGTCTCGGGATCCTCGAAGCGCGAGCGGCCCACCTTCCGGCCGACGCGCGCCAGCATGTAGAGCCCGAGGAGCACGTGGATGAAGTGGAAGCCCGTCGCGAGCAGGTAGGCGTCCCAGAAGGGGCTGACGCCGAGCGCGATCCCCGCGCTCGCCTTGGCGGCGTAGTCCCAGGTCTTCAGCGCGACGAAGGCGAGACCCACGGCGAGCGCGAGCGCGTAGCGGACGCGAGCGCCGCGCCAGTCGGCTTGCCGGCAAGCGTGGACCGCCTCGGCGACGAGCCAACCGCTGGTGAGCAGCGTGAAGGTGAGCGCGAGGCCGACGCCGTCGTCGAGGAGGGCCTGCCCGCTGCGGAACGCCTCGGGCTCGGAGCCGCGGAGGAGGCCGATGAAGGCGAAGAGCACTCCGAAGGCGAGCAGCTCCACTGCGACGATGATCCACATCAGGAGCCCGCCGGGCGGCTCGAAGAGTGAGGTTCGGCCGTCGAGAGGGGCCAGCGTGGAGGAGGAGCCGCTCGTCGCCTCGACGGACGGAGAGAGCGCGGTCATCGCCGCCAACCTCCCAGCCAACCCCCCACCCGGCACGCAAGGAGGCCTCGTCGGTCGCCGTGCGCGCTCGCCGGCACGCGGACCGCAGGGGAGGACCGAACGAGCGGCCCTCGGCGCGGACTTCGGGGTGTCGGGTGACGAAAGGTCATGCGCTCAACCTGAGGGCCTCGGCCCGTCCTGACGATGATCCAGATCAGGAACGCTCGGACGGGGGCACTCGTTAGGGGCGCCCGCGAAGAGCGATTCTCCCCTCGAAACCGCCCGACGCTGCGTCACCCGGCCCTCGTCGCCGGGGAGCCTTGAGCGAGATCAACGTGTGCATGAGCCGCGAGCGCTACCCCGGCTCCCTCGGTGACTACACCTGCTCACACCTCCCTCGTCGAAGCGCTCGAGCGCGCCGCGGAGGCGCGCGCGCCGCTCTTCACCTTCCACCTCGGCGCGCAGCGGGAGGCGCTCGACGCAGTCGCCCTCCGGGCGCTCGCGCGACGCTGGGCGGGCTGCCTCCACGCCGAGGGTGTAGGTCGCGGCGAGCCCGTGCCCATCCTCCTGCCGACCGGGGCCGACTTCGTCGGCGCGATGCTCGGCGCCGCGACCCTCCGCGCGATCCCGACGCCGCTGGCGACGCCCATGACCTTCGGCGCGGCCGATCGCTTCCTCGACCACCTCGACGCGGTCGTGGACGACTGCGGCGCGACCGCGCTCGTGGCCTCGCCGCGCCTGCGTGACGCCATCGCCGAGCGCCCGCTCCGCGAGCGCCTGCGCGCGGTGCTCGTGCCGGGCGACGAGCCGAGCGCCATCACGCCGCCGAGCCCCTCGATCGACGGCTCGGATCTCGCGCTCCTGCAGTACACCTCGGGGACCACCGGCCGCCCGAAGGGCGTCGCGATCTCGCACCGCGCCCTGGTCGCGAACGCGGCGGCCATCGCGCACGGCCTCGGCCTCGGCCCGCGCGACGTCGGCGTGAGCTGGCTGCCGCCCTTCCACGACATGGGGCTCGTTGGCGCGATCGTCACGTGCATCTGCCACCCCTACCCGGTGCACCTCCTGCCGCCCTCCGCGTTCGCGATGCGGCCGACGAGCTGGCTCCGGACCATCGCAGAGGTGCGCGGCACCGTGAGCGCGGCGCCGAACTTTGCCTACCAACACTGCCTCGACCGCGCGCGCCGGGACGACGATGACGACCGCGACCTCGACCTCTCGTCGTGGCGCGCGGCGCTCAACGGCTCCGAGCAGGTACACCCCGAGACGCTCGAGCGTTTTGCGGCGCGCTACGAGGCCTTCGGCTTCTCTCCGCGCGCGTGGCGCCCCGTCTATGGGATGGCCGAGAGCACCTTGGCCGTGACGATGCCGCGGCCCGACGAGCCCGTGCAGATCGCGACGGTCGATCGCGACGCGCTCCACGTCGAGGGCCGCGCCATCGCCCCTGTGACGCACGCGCACCGGCTGGTCTCGGTCGGCGAGGCGGTGCAGGGCATGGAGCTCCGCGTGCGCGTCGGCGACGCGGACGCGCCCGAGGGCGTGGTCGGCGAGGTCGAGCTCCGCGGCTCGTCGCTGATGGACGGCTACTACCGAAACCCCGAGGCGACGGCCGAGGTCCTCCGCGACGGCTGGCTGCGCACTGGCGATCTCGGCGTGTCGCGCGGGGGCCAGCTCTACGTGGTGGGGCGGGCGAAGGCCGTCATCGTGAAGGCGGGTCGCAACGTGCACCCGCCCGACGTCGAGCGAATCGCCTGCGCGCGACCCGAGATCGCGGCGGCGGCCGCGTCGGGGGAGGCCGACCCGAGCGCGGGCACCGAGCGCCTGCTGCTCCGGGTGGAGACGCGCGAGCGCCGCGACGACGCGCGCCGGGCGCTCGAGGCTCGGATCCGCGGCGACGTGCTCGCCGCGCTCGGCGTGCGGGTGGACGAGATCGCGTTCTTCCCCATCGGCCGGCTGCCTCGGACGACGAGCGGCAAGATCCGTCGGGTGGCGCCGTGAGGCAGCCGCTCGTGCTCGGCGGCACTGGTTTCGTCGGGATGAACCTCCTAGACGCGCTCCTCGCGCGCGGAATCCGTCCGCGGACGACCTTCCGCAAGCGGAGCATCACGGCCTTCGCGCAGAAGCGAGACGTCGAGTGGGTGCCGGGCGACCTCGAGGATCCCGCGAGCCTCGAGGCGGCGATGCGCGGCTGCGACGTCGTCTTCTTCACCGCGGGCCATTACCCGCGCTACTCGCTCGAGTGGGCGCCCACGATCGAGCGCGGCGTCGCCGACGTCCGCCACGTCTGCGAGGCCGCCCGCCGGGCCGGCGTGCAGCGGGTCGTCTACACGTCCTCGATTGGCGCGCTCGGAGAGGGGCCGGGCGCGCGCGTCGACGAGCACGTGCGACCCAGCGAGCCGCCGGACAGCCTCTATCGCGCGACGAAGTGGGCGATGGAGCGAGAGGTCGACCGCGCGACCGCGAGCGGTCTCGACGTCGTCACGCTCTTGCCTGGTGCGTGCCTCGGGCCCTGGGACGCGCGGCTCGGCACCTCGGGGGTGCTCGTGGCGCTCTTGCGCGGGGCGCTGCCCTGGTGGGTGGACGGCACCGTGAACGTCGTCGACGTCCGCGACGTGGCGCTCGCCCACGTCGAGGCGGCGACGCGCGCGCCGACGGGCGCGCGCTACGTCGTCGGGGGGCGTTCGCTCTCGCTCCGCCTGCTCTTCACCACGATCTGTGCGCGCTTCGGCGGCGCGTTGCCGCCCCTCGAGCTCGACGCCGCCTCGGCGCGCTCCCGGGCTGAGGCCGAGGAGCGGGCCGCCGCGCCGCGCAAGGCGCGGGTGCCGATGCCCCGCGAGCTCGTCGATCTCATCACGTGGGGCCAGGCCGTCGACTCGAGCCGCGCCCGCCGCGAGCTGGGGCTCGTCTTCCGGCCGCTCGAGCAGACGCTCGACGACGCCCACGCGTGGTTCGTCCGCTTCGGCTTTCTTCCTTCTCGCACGGACCTCGACTCGCCCTCGCACCAGGAGCCAGCATGAACCTTCCCGTCACCTCCCTCCACGCCGCCGCCTCCGACCGGCGCCGCCTCGTCATCGAGACCATCGCGGAGATCCTCGAGCTCCAGCCCGACACCGTCCGCCTCGAGGCGCGCCTGCGCGAGGACCTCGGGATGGACTCGCTCACGAGCCTAGAGCTGCTCTCGAGCCTCAGCCGGACCTTGAAGGTCGACCTCGAGATGGAAGAGGCGATGGAGATCTCGACCGTCGCGGACACGATCCGATTCGTCGACAACCACCTCGAGCGTGCCCATGGCTGATCCAGCGATCGGCGCGCCCGAGCCGGCGCGGGCGAGCGACGCGGCGCCGCGACCGAAGGCCGAGCCCCCGCAGATGCCGCTCGGTCCGGTGCTCGCGGCGATCGACCACGCGCTCGCCCACGAAGCGGACGCGCTCGAGAACGATCGTCGCGGCGCGCTGCCGGCGGCGTTGCTCGAGCGGGCGCGCGAGCTCGGGCTCTTCGGCGCGACCATCGGCGACGAGCACGGCGGGCTCGGCCTGGGGCTCGGCGCGACGTGTCGCGTCATCGCGCAGGTCGCCCGCCACGATCGCGCGCTCGCGACCTGCGTGGGGCTGCACAACGGGTTGGGCGTGGCGCCGCTGCGCGCGCTCGGCACCGAGGAGCAGAAGGCGCGCTGGCTCCCGCTGCTCGCGAGCGGCGAGGTGATCGCCGCCTTCGCGGCGACCGAGGCCGGCGCCGGCTCGGATCTCTCGGCGATCGCGACGCACTACCACCGCGCGCGCGGTGGCGTCTGCGTGAACGGCGAGAAGCAATACGTCACGAACGGCAGGCTCGCGGGGCTCTTCACCGTGCTCGCGCGCGCGAAAGAGACGCGAGGTCAGCACGCGCTGATCTGCATCCCGGCGAGCGCGCCCGGCCTCGAGGTGGGGCCCGAGGAGCACAAGCTCGGCATCCGCGCCTCCTCGACGACGAGCCTCCACCTCGACGAGGTGCCCGTCTCCGGCGACGCGTTGCTCGGTGAGGGTGGGCGGGGCCTGAAGGACGCCTACGACGCGCTCGCGATCGGCCGCACGGTCATGAGCGCGGGGTGCGTGGGCACGGCGCAGGCCGCCTTCGACGCGACGCTCGCGCACGTCCAGCGGCGGCGGCAGTTCCGACGGCCGATCGGCGCGTTCGGCGCGAGCCGCGCGCACGTCGCGGCGATGGCGGCGCGGGTCTTCGCGATGGAGTCGATCGTCGCGGCGGTGGGCGCGCTCGACGCGACGATCGAGTCGATCGCGTCGCTCTCGACCGTCGCGAAGGTCTTCTGCAGCGAGGGGGCCTTCGAGGTCACCGATCGCGCGCTGCAGCTCCATGGCGCGATGGGCTTCCTCGAGGACACGGGCGTGGCGCTGCTCGCTCGCGACTGCCGCGTCACGCGGATCTTCGAGGGCGCGAACGACGTCCTGCTCACGCTGCTCGGCAGCGAGCTGCTCGCCCGCTCGGGTGACGCGGAGGACGAGGACGTCGAGCGCGCGAACGCGGCGCTCGCCGCGCTGCGGCGGGCCGGCGCGGGATCGGCGGGCGCCGCGCTGGTCGAGCGATGGCTCGGCCTCTCGCGATCGCTCCGCGCGGCGCGCGCGGATCTGCGCGCGACGCTCGGCGTGCGGGCGGTCGAGCGACAGGACTGTCTGCACGCGATCGCGCGCGCCCACGTCGCGCTCGAGGTCGCCTCCTGCGCGCTCGCGCGCTCCGGCGACGCTCCCGACGTGGCGACGCACGCCGGCCACCTCCTGATGGACGAAGCACGCCGCGCGCTCGCCGCGCTCGACGCGGCCGACGCCCGCTTCGAGCGAGCGCGCGCGGTCTCCGAGGACCTCTACGAGCGCGGGACGCGCTGGGCATGGAGCACATGAAGGTTCGATTCATCTACGCGGCGTTCAACCGTCACGCCGAGGACCACCCCGAGCTGAGGGAGCACGTCCCCTGCGACGAGTACTTCGGCCCGCCCTCGCTGGGCATCGCCTCCATCGCGGCGGTGACACCGCCGGACTGGGAGATCGACTTCCGGGACGACCGCTTCGAGGCGCTCGATCTCGACGACCCGGACGTCGACCTCTTCGCCATCTCGTGCTTCACGCCCTCCGCGAAGCGCGCCATGCAGATCGCCGACGAGATCCGCGCTCGAGGCCGCCAGGTCGTCATGGGCGGGATCTTCCCGAGCGCCCGCCCCGACGAGGCGCTCTCGCACGCGAGCGCCGTCGTGGTCGGCGAAGGGGAGGGCGTGTGGCCGCGCGTGCTCGACGACGTCCGCCATGGGCGGCTCGGCGGGCGCTACGAGGCCGACGCGACGTGCGACCCCGAGTCGTTGCCGCTGCCGCGGATCGATCTCTACCTCGACAAGGAGTGCGAGACGTATCGCCCCGACGACTATCCAGTGCAGATCACCCGCGGCTGCCCGCTCAAATGCAGCGCCTGCGCGATCCCGCTGAGCCTCGGGCGGCGGATGCGCTACCTGCCGATCGACCACGCGGTCGGGCAGGTCGAGCAGCTCGCGGCGCGCGGCAAGCTCGCCTCGCTGACCGAGGACACGAGCTTCTTCCCGGGCGCGACGCGCAAGCACTTCGAGCGAATCCTCGACGCGTTCATCGAGCGCGGCATCGAGGCCCCCGTCAGCTACGTGGGCATCAGCATGCCGCTCATCCTCGCGACGGACGACGCCTTCCTCGTGAAGCTGCGGCGCGCGGGCGTGCGCATGTTCTACCTCGTCGGAGGCTTCGACCCGGTCACGAAGGGGGCGTTCACCGGGAAGGATCCGCGCGCGCGGGAGAAAGCGATCGCGGCCATCCGGCGCTGCCACGATCACGACATCGACCCGTACACCTCGTTCCTGGTCGGCAACGACGCCGACGACGAGGGCGTCTTCGACCGAATGCTCGAGTTCTGCGACGACGTGTCGCTGCAGAAGGCGGAGTTCGCGATCCGGACGCCCTATCCGGGCACGCCGACCTGGCACGAGCTCGAGGCCTCGGGGCGGATCCTCCACCGCGACTGGTCGAAGTACAACGACGCGAACGTGGTCTTCCGGCCCGCGCAGATGAGCCCCGAGCGGCTGCAGGAGGGTTACCTCGACCTGTGGCGGGGGTTCTACGCGAGCCGCCAATCGCTCTCCAAGCTCGACCATCGCGAGGCGACCATCCAGTTCTGAGGTCGCGATCGTGAGCTCCCGCCCCGCCGACGCGCGCGTGACCTTGGAGTCTTCGGCCCAGGCCGAGATCGCCTCGGCGAGCCCGGCCGACCCTCACGTCGCCGTCAGGCGGTGGCTCTGGCTCGTCTACCTCTTCGTGCTCGCGATGGTCGTGCTCGGCGGGATCACCCGGCTGACCGGCTCGGGGCTCTCGATGGTCGCCTGGGAGCCACACCGGATCCTGCCGCCCATCGGCGAGGCGGCCTGGGAGGCCGAGCTCGCGCGCTACCAGGCGTCGCCGCAGTTCCAGCTCGTGAACTCGTGGATGACGCTCGCGGACTTCAAGCGGATCTTCTTCTGGGAGTACGTGCACCGCCTCGTCGGGCGGCTCGCCGGCGTCGTCTTCCTCGCGCCGCTCGTCTACTTCGCCCTGCGTCGCCGCCTGCGCGGGCGGCTGCTGGGTGCGACGCTGGTCCTCTTCGCGTTCGGGGCGCTGCAGGGGCTCGTCGGCTGGTTGATGGTGGCGAGCGGCCTCGTCGACCGACCCGAGGTCAGCCACCTGCGGCTCGCGGCGCACCTGGTGCTCGCCTTCGGGCTCGGTCACGCGGTGCTCTGGCTGCTGCTCTCGCTCCGGCCGTCGATCGCGCCCGCGCGCGGGCCCACGGCGACTCTCCGTTGGATGACGTGGCTGACGCTCGGGGTGCTCATCGCGCAGATCGCGTGGGGCGCGTTCATGGCGGGCACGCGCGCGGGGCTGGTCGCGTCGACCTTCCCCGACATGCACGGCCACTATCTGCCGGGTGGTCTGCTCCGAGAGGGCGCGAGCCTCGTGCACGACCCGGTCGCCATCCACTACGTCCACCGCGTGCTCGGCTTCGTGCTCGTCCCGCTGCTGCTCGGGTTGATCGCGTGCGTATGGCGCGAGCCGCGCGCGCGGCGCAGCGCGATCGGCGCTTCGGTCGCGCTGCTCGCGCAGATCGCGCTCGGCGCCGCGACGGTGATCTGGCTCGTGCCCATCTCGCTCGCGGTGCTCCACCAGGCCTTCGGCTTCGGCGTGCTCTCGCACGTGGTCGCGTTCGCCGTGCGCTCGGGCGCGCTGCCGCGGCTGCGGGTCGGCTGAGCTCCGGGGCTCGCGTTCGTCGGCGTCCGTGTCCGTGTCCGCGTCCGTGTCCGTGTCCGTGTCCGTGTTCGTGTCCGTGTTCGTGTCCGTGTCCGTGTCCGTGTCCGGGCGGGGGCGGGTCCGGCGGTTGCTCGCGCGGGCCTGTGTTTCACGAACGAAACACGGCCGGGCTCGTTTCGGGCTCGATCGTCGGCCACGGCGTGGTAACACCGGCCCCGCGCGCCGCCGGCTGCGGCGCGGTGGAGACGCGAGGAAACATGGCAAAGGTGCTCATCATCGGAGCGGGCGGCGTCGGCGGCGTGGTCGTCCACAAATGCGCCCAGGTCCCGGAGGTCTTCTCGGAGATCACGCTGGCGAGCCGGACGCTCTCGCGCTGCGAGAAGATCCGCGACGAGGTCCGCGAGCTTCAGGGCCGCGAGATCCAGATCCGGCAGATCGACGCCGACGACGTGGCCGCCACGGTGGCGCTCCTGAAGGAGCTGAAGCCGGACCTGCTCATCAACGTCGCCCTCCCGTACCAGGACCTGCCGCTGATGGACGCCTGCCTCGAGGCCGGCGTGGACTACCTCGACACCGCGAACTACGAGCCGCCGGACGAGGCGCGCTTCGAGTACAAATGGCAGTGGGCGTACCAGGAGCGCTACGAGAGCGCCGGCCTCATGGCGCTCCTCGGCTCGGGCTTCGACCCCGGCGTCACGAACGTCTTCTGCGCCTACGCGCAGAAGCACCTCTTCGACGAGATCCACACGATCGACATCCTCGACTGCAACGCGGGCGACCACGGCCACCCCTTCGCCACGAACTTCAACCCCGAGATCAACATCCGCGAGATCACGCAGCGCGGCCGGTATTGGGAGCAGGGCGAGTGGAAGGAGACCGACCCGCTCTCCGAGGTGATGGAGTTCGACTTCCCCGAGGTCGGCCCGCGCAAGGCGTACCTGCTCTACCACGAGGAGCTCGAGTCCCTCGTGCAGAACATCCGCGGCCTGAAGCGCATCCGTTTCTGGATGACCTTCGGCGAGGCCTACCTCACGCACCTGCGCGTGCTCGAGAACGTCGGCATGACGAGCATCGAGCCCGTCGACTACGACGGCCACCCCGTCGTGCCGATCAAGCTCCTCAAGAAGCTGCTGCCCGACCCGGCCTCGCTCGGCGCCAACTACAAGGGCAAGACGAGCATCGGCTGCCTCATCGAGGGCATCAAGGACGGCGAGAAGAAGCGCGTCTTCATCTACAACGTCTGCGACCACGCCGAGACCTACCGCGAGGTCCGCGCGCAGGCCGTCTCGTACACGACCGGCGTCCCCGCGGTCGTCGGCGCGATGATGATGCTCACCGGCGCCTGGCGCGGGAAGGGCGTCTTCAACATCGAGCAGCTCGACCCGGATCCCTTCCTCGAGAAGCTCGGCGAGATGGGCCTGCCCTGGCACGTGAAGGTATGCTGAAGATCGACGTCCGCGAGCTCGAGACGCCCTGCTACGTCATCGACCTCGGCGCCCTCCGGCGCAACCTCGAGGTCTTGGCGGACGTGCAGCGGCGGGCCGAGTGCAAGATCCTGCTGGCGCTCAAGGGCTTCGCGGCCTGGAGCACGTTCCCCATCGTGCGCGAGTACCTCTCGGGCGTGAC
Organism: Myxococcales bacterium; assembly: GCA_019637115.1. Lineage (GTDB taxonomy): Bacteria > Myxococcota_A > Polyangia > Polyangiales > Houyiibacteriaceae > JACKEH01. The sequence continues at coordinate 16,170 of JAHBWH010000065.1, forward strand.
CTCCAGCTCGCCGCACGAGGCCAGGCTCGGGCGCGAGGAGTTCGGCCGCGAGGTGCACGCTTACGCGCCGGCCTACTCGGACGAGGACATCCGCGAGATCGCCGAGCTCTGCGACCACGTCGTCTTCAACTCCTTCACGCAGTGGAAGCGGCTTCGGCCGATCCTCGAGGCGACGGGGCACACGCCCTCGTGCGGCATCCGGGTCAACCCCGAGCACTCCGAGGTGAAGGTCGCGCTCTACGACCCCTGCGCGCCCGGCTCGCGCCTCGGCGTGCGCGCCGCCGCCTTCGACGAGGCGGCGCTCGACGGCATCGAGGGCCTGCACTTCCACACGCTGTGCGAGCTCGGGTCGGACGCGCTCGAGCGCACGCTCGTCGCCTTCGAGGAGAAGTTCGGTCGCTACCTCGGCCGCATGAAGTGGGTGAACTTCGGCGGCGGCCACCACATCACGCGGCCCGGCTACGACACCGACCGGCTCGTGCGGCTCGTGCGCGACTTCCAGGAGCGCCACGGGGTCGCCGTCTACCTCGAGCCCGGCGAGGCCATCGCGCTGAACACGGGCATCCTGGTGGCGTCGGTGCTCGACCTGGTCGAGGGCGAGGTGCCCATCGCCATCCTCGACACCTCGGCGACGGCGCACATGCCGGACGTGCTCGAGATGCCCTACCGGCCGCCGCTCGAAGGCGGGGGTGACCCCGGCGAGAAGGCCCACACGTACCGCTTGGGCGGCCTGACCTGCCTCGCGGGGGACGTGATCGGCGATTGGTCCTTCGACCAGCCGCTCGAGATCGGCAGCAAGCTCGTCTTCGGCGACATGGCGCACTACACGATGGTGAAGAACACCACGTTCAACGGCGTGCGCTTGCCCTCGATCGCGCTCCACGAGCCCGACACCGGAGAGCTCCGCGTCGTCCGCCGCTTCGGCTACGAGGACTACAAGGGCCGCCTCTCCTGAGCGGCGTCGGGCTCGGGCGTCGCCTGCGGCGTCTACGATCGCACCGCACCTTCGCCGCGTTTCAACTCCAGCGATAGGGTGAACGCGTACTCTGTGGCGTCGCGTGCGCCCGACCTGGAGGCGGAAGATCGTCCGCGCGCTTCGATCGGCGAGCGGCCGGCTCGTCGCGGGAGGTTACGCGAGCGCGAACCGGAAGTTCGTGACCAGGTGCAAAGAGGTGCCCCTCCCAGCAAGGCGCGACGAGCGAGCGGGCTGTTGGCCCGTAACTGAGGAGCAACGCAGCTGAACGGGATGAACTTCCGGGGAGCTGTACTCAGCACCACGAGTGGCCGGGGTCGGGCGCCCGGAGCAGCTCTCGCACGTTCGCCTCGATCACGCGGTAACCGACGTTGCCGTTCAGGCGCTGGCGTCCGTCGTCGAAGACGTAGCTAGGGCTCACCTCGATCGCGTAGCGACGCGCGAGCTGCAGGCCACGCGAGAGCTCCGCGTGGGCCTGGCCGCTGTAGAGCAGTGACTCGAGCTCCGCCGCTGGCAGGCCGATCTCGTCCGCCACCTCGAGCTGCACGGCGCGCTGCGAGATGTCCCGGGCGTGGCGGAAGAAGGCCTCGCGCAAGCTCCAGGCCGCGCGCCGGAACATCTGCGCGTCGTAGAGCTTCACGGCGGCGAGGAAGATGTGGCAGCCGAGCGAGGACGTCGGCGCCACCTCCGCCCACGTCTTCGGGTGGACCGTCACATGCTCGAAGCGGTCTGCGACGGAGCGCACGTGCTCGGCGTACGCGGGCAGGCCGCCGCGCTCGTCCCAGGCTGCGTGGAGCTTCCCTCGCGCGTCGCCGAAGACCGTCATGAAGTGGCAGTCCACGGAGACGCTCGCGCCGAAGGCGGCCTCGAGCTCGTCGAGCCGGACCTGCCCGACATAAGCCCATACGCAGAGGACGTCGGAGAAATATTGAACGCTGACCTGGTCTCGGTTCATGGACGGATCGTAGTGCAAGACCGTCGAAGGTTCTCGCGGATTCGCGCTTGAGCGATCGCGCCACGGCCGCGAGGGCGGCAGCGTGGGATGGCCATCCCCGGCGAGGGCCAGCGCCGATCGGCGACGTCGGATCGCTCGCGATAGGCACGCGAGCGGTACCAAAGGCCGCTTGCGCGGCGTCAAGCGATGGAGGTTCGTGTCGCATACGCTACGTCCATGCCCCTCGAACCAGAGCTAAGGAAGATCGAGAAGACGCTGAAGGAAATTCCGTTTCCGACTCGATTCGCCGTCGAGCTCTGTGCGGATTGCAACCTGGCGTGCTCGATGTGTCACCACCCTCAGATGCGGCGGCCGAAGGGCGTGATGCCCTTCGAGCTCTGGCGACGCTGCGCCGACGAGGTCGCCGAGCGTTCGCCCCGCACCGAGGTGTGGTTCTCGTTCTGCGGCGAGCCGCTGCTCGAGCCCGATCTCTTGCTCGAGATGATCGCCTATGGGCGCTCGGTCGGCCTCCGCTCGATCAACATCAACACCAACGGGATGTTGCTCACGCCCGACTTCGACGATCGGATCCTGCGCTCGGGGATCCACCGGATCGTCTTCGGAGTCGACGGCTTCTCGAAGCCGGTCTTCGAGGCGATCCGGGTGAACGCCGACCGCGACGTCGTCTATGGCAACGTCACCCGGCTGCTCGCGCGACGCGACGAGATCGGCGAAGGCCCAGAGATCAACGTGCAGTTCGTCGTGATGGACGAGAACGAGCACGAGGTCGAAGAGTACCGCGCGTTCTGGCTCGCCCACGGGGCCACCCTGAAGATCCGCAACAAGCTGAGCTGGGGCGGCAAGTTCGACAGCTCGCTCTGTGTCGCGCCCGAGGACCGCATCCCGTGCCCGTGGGCGATGACGATGATGCACGTCTTCTGGGACGGCCGCGTGCCGCGCTGCCCGGGCGACACCGAGGGAGACACGGGCGAGGCCGCGGGGAACGCCTGGCACGAGCCCTTGAGCGTGCTCTGGAATCGGCTCGGTCAGTTCCGGGACCTCCACATGAGCAAGCAGTTCGACCAGCTCCCGGAGCGTTGCCACACCTGCAAGGACTGGATGACGGGCGCGGCGGTGCGCGAGCGCGCCGACACGCGCTTCGTGCCAGCGGAGAGGCTCGCGCGATGAGCACGCTCTTCCTCTGCGGCGCGACGAACCCCGAGGGCGTGCGCCTGGCGATCCACGTGAGCCGCGCGACGCAGCGTTGGGAGCGCATCGTCTTGTTGGATGACGACGCGAGCAAGCGCGGCAAGGACATCCTCGGGGTCGAGGTCGCGGGGGGCATCGACGAGCTCGCCAGCTCGCGGCCGGGGGACGAGGTCGTGAACCTCGTCGCCCGCAAGACGGAGGTCCGCGCGAAGGTGCGCGCCCGCATCCTCGCGTACGGTCGCTCGTTCGCGCGCCTGGTGCACCCGGGGGTGGACACGCTCGGCGTGACGCTCCCGACGGACCTCACGGTCTATCCGAACGCGACGCTCTGTGCGCACTCGTCGCTCGGGGAGGGCAGCGTCGTCTTCGTGAGCGCCGTCGTCGGGCACGGGGCGACGGTCGGCGCGGGCTGCGTGATCGCGTCGGGGGCGGTGCTCAACGCGCGCGTCGTGCTGGGCGACCTCGTCTACGTGGGCACGAACGCCTCGGTCCTGCCCGACGTGACGGTCGGCGCGCGCGTGACGGTGGGCGCGAACTCGGTCGTGATGCGCGACGTCGTCGAGGGCGCGAGCGTGCTCGGCGTGCCCGGTGAGGTGTTGATCGTGGGGGCGGCGCCGCGCGCGGTCGCGCCTCCGAACGGCGTCCACGCGAGCCGTGGCGGAACGAACGGCTCCGGAACGAACGGCTCCGGCGTGAACGGCGGTGGCCTGGGGGAGGGGTTCGAGGCGCTCCTGGAGGAGCTCGGCGGCCTGTGGCGCGAGCTCCTCGGTCGCGAGGTGCGGCCGCACGAGAGCTTCTTCGACGTCGGAGGGACCTCTCTGCTCGCGTTCGAGCTGAAGGAGCGCCTCCGTCTCCGGGGCTATGAGCTCGCGGTCGCGGATCTTTTCCGGGCGCCGACCCTCGAGGGGCTCGCGTACCACCTGGCGGGGGCGAGCGCGCCGGCGGTCGTCGGCGGGCTCGACGACGCGCGGGCGCGCGCCGCCCGTCGCAAGGCGCGGCGCGTCGCGAGGTGACGTGGTCCCTTGGCGGCGTGGTCCGCTCACGGGCGAGTCACACTCGACGGAGGCGAGGGCCCGAGGTCGGGTCGACGTAGTTCGCCTTCGACCAGCTCATGTCTCCAACAAGCTGTACAGCTCCTCCTCTTGCGCGAAGTGGAGCGTGAGGATCGCGTCCAAGCCGTAGAGGGCTCGCCGGAGATCGCGGAGGTCCTCCGCTGCTGGTCCGTCAGGAGGAAGCTGCGCGACCAGTCGTCCGAAGAGCCGCGAGAGTCGACGGACCTCGTGGTGGGTCTGGATCAGGGGCCCGGTCGGATCCTCCTCGTCGAGCATCCTCGCCAGCAGGGGATAGACCGTTTGCTGCTCTTCGCGCTCGTGCGGCAAGAGCTCTTTCTCGAGCACCTCACGGAGCCGCTCGAGCTGGGCGCGTGCGTCGCGGGGCTCCAATGAATCGAGGCGTGCCGCCAACGCCGCGAGCTCGCCGACGTGGGGACGAAGCGAGCGGTGCGCCGATGCGAGCCCCTGCGCGAGCCCCTTGGTCCCTGCATTCTTGGGCGCCACCAAGCTGCCGCCGCCGAGCGCGCGCAGCGCGTTGAGAATGATGAGGACGTCGATGCCCTCTTGGAGCACCGCGCCGACGACTGGGGTGATGTAACCCGCCGCAGCGAAGACCATCGCCACGAGGGAGAGGCCCATGCCGACGAAGACGCTCTCCAGGGCGATGCGCCGAGTGCGCTGTGCGATGCGTGTCGCGAGCAGCAGACCTTCGAGCCGGTCCGCCGTGAGCACGATGTCCGCCGCCTCGGACGCTGCCGTCGCGCCACGCGCTCCCATCGCGACGCCGACGTCGGCGAGCGCCAGCGCCGGGGCGTCGTTGACGCCGTCGCCCACCATCGCCGTGACACCTTCCGCTCGAACCACCTTGATGACCTCGACCTTCTCTTCCGGGGTCCGTTCGGCGAACACGTGATCGACGCCGAGCACGTCGCCGACGAGCTCGGCGACGTCGGGATGGTCGCCCGTCACCATGTGGATCCGCCGTACGCCCACGTTCCGGAGCGAGCGGAGGGTGCGCGGAGCTTCGGGCCGAATGGGATCCTGCAAGAGCAGTACGCCCTCGAGCGATTCGTCGATGGACACGAAGACGCTCGACGACCCCTCGACGGCGGTGCGCATGGCGATCGAACGAAGCTCCGGAGAGGGGGGGGGGCGGGGGGCCGTGAAGGTGAGCTGACCGACGGCGACTCGCCGGCCGTCCACCGTGCCCGTGATGCCGGTGCCCATCTGCTCGTGGACATCGACCGGGAAGCTCAGGTCCAGGCTGCGGCTCCGGGCCTCCGCGAGGATCGCTGGCGCGAACGGGTGCACCGAGACTTGCTCGAGGGAGGCGGCGTGCCGGACGACGTCGTCCGAGGACATGTTCCGAAAACTCTCGACCGCGACCACCTGGGGTCGCGCGGAGGTCACCGTCCCGGTCTTGTCGAGGAGCAGCACCCTCACGCGCGCGAGCGTCTCGAGCGGTCCGCCGCCCTTGACGATGATCCCGTGCTTTGCCGCGCGCGAGACGCCCGCCATGATCGCCGCAGGGGCGGCCAGGATGAGCGGGCAAGGGGTCGCGACGACGAGCACCGAGAGCGCTCGGATGGGATCGCCTCCCGCGACCCACGTGATGGCAGAGAGGGCAACCGTGACGCCGAGGAAGCCAAGCGCGTAGCGATCCGCGAGCCGGACGAAGGGCGCCTTCGACTCCTCCGCTGCCTCGACCAGCCGAATGATGCCCGCGTACGTGCTCTCGGCCGCTGGAGCCGTAACCCGGACCTCGAACGGGCCGCCCGCGTTCGTACCGCCGCTGCGCACGGGAGTGCCCCCGCCTAGCTCCACTGGCTTCGATTCGCCCGTCAACGCCGACTCGTCGAGAACCGCGCTCCCCGAGCTGACGATCCCATCGGCCGGAACGACCTCACCGGGCTTGATCACGAGGACGTCGCCCAGCGCCACCTCGGCGACGCTCACGTCCATGATGTCGTCACCCAAACGTCGGTGCGCGACGCGAGGTGCTCGCTCGAGAAGGGCCGCGAGCTCTCGGCGAGCCCGTGCGATCGCGAAGCGCTCGAGCGCGGCGCCGCCCGTAAGCATCACCGAGATGATGGCGCCCGCGAGCTGCTCGCCGAGGGCCAGGGCGCCCACCATCGCCAGCACCGCGATGACATCGACGCCGGTCCGCCCTCGGACGAGCCCTCGGATCGCCGAGGCGATCGTCGGGATCAAGACGAGGGTGGTGGTCGCAGCCCACGCCCAGCCGGCTCCGTCGCCGACCTGCGCGAAGTGGAGCACGGCGCCGGTGGCCAAGCCCGCGAGGGCGAGCCCCAGAAGAACGAACTGCCACTGTGGTTTGGGGGCTGTGCTCACCGAGTCACCCGCGCATCCCGTGCGCGACTCCTTGCATCGGGCGCACGGCGTGCGCCACGTGTTGGGCGCCCCGCCATCGTCCATGCGTCAGCGGCGGAAAACACGCGACCGTCCGTCCTGGCCCACACCGTGCTTGCACGTCTCTTACCAAGGGAGTCGACATGGCCAGCGGTCAACGAGGGTGGTTGAGGACCATTGGGCTCGTGGGGATCGGGCTCTTCCTGGTCGCGCAGCTCGTGCCCTATGGCCGGGCCCACACCAATCCACCGGTGGTCCAGGAGCCCGCCTGGGACCGACCTGCGACCCGAGCGCTCGCCGTGCGCGCCTGCTTCGACTGCCACAGCAACGAGACGCGCTGGCCGTGGTACGCCCACGTCGCCCCGATGTCATGGCTCGTGCAGCGCGACGTCGACGTGGGCAGGCGGGTGATGAACTTCTCCGAATGGAACCGGCGGTACGAAGAGGCCGACGAAGCTGCGGAGACGGTGCTCGAAGGTGAGATGCCGCTGGGCGTGTATCTGTTGTTGCACCCATCCGCGCGGCTTTCGGTGGACGAGAAGCGCGCGCTCGCGGACGGGCTCGCGGCGACGGTCGGCACGGAGTCTCGAGCGCATGAGCACGACGACGAGCGCGACTGACGAGCTCGCGGCGACGGTCGGCACGGAGTCAGGAGAGCTCGAGCACGAGACGGGCGCGAGTGATGAGCTCGTGACGGGGGCCGGCGTGGACGGTGGGTGACGCGCGCGCCGGGGCGGTCGCCTTGCCGGTCGCTTGATCGGACGCAACTCACGCCCCCGAGCGGGCGCGCATCCTGGGTCCATGCGACGACTCCGCGCGACGATCGCCGTCCTTCCCCTCGTCGCTCTCGTCGCGTGTGAGTCGCCGCTGCCTGACGCGGAGTCGTATTACGACCGGCGCATCGCCCCCACGTTGGCCGTCGGTTGCCAGATGACGACGTCGGGCTGTCACGTCGCGGACGAGCGGGGGTCGGCGCCGGGCAACCTCGACCTGTCGAGCTACGACTCCCTCCGTCGCCGCTACGACCTGCTCATCCCCTACGGCCCCTATTCACGCCCGCTCTTCCTCCTGAAGGCGAGCGCCCAAGAGACGATCCACGTCGAGGTCCACGACCCGCCCGATCCGAGCCAGCCCGAGGTCCGGACGATCGCCATCGAGACCGACATCCGGCACGCCGGGGGCTTCGGCATGCGGCCGGGCTCGGGTGGCCTCGGGGAGATCCAGCGCTGGCTCGCCGAGGGCTTCGATCGGCATGGCGTGCCGCGCGAAGACACCCGCGAGAACTCGGGGGAGTGCTCCCCCGGGCCCGGCTTCGCGGCCGGCTTCTCGCGCGCCGAGGAGCCGAACGCCGCGCTCTTCGGAGCCTTCGTCGACGACGTCCAGCCCGTGCTCCGAGCCTCGTGCGCGGGCGGCGACTGTCACGGCAGCCCGCTCGCGGACTATCACCTCGCCTGCGGTGATACCGACGAGGAGCGCCGCTGGAACTACTGGATCAGCACGCGTTTCCTCGGCGACCCCGTCGGTCGCTCCGAGCTGCTCCGCAAGCCGCTCGCCGTCGCGCGCGGCGGCAGCTTCCACACCGGCGGCGATACCTTCGCGAGCGACGACGACGCCGGCTATCGCGCGCTCGCGACCTGGGCCGACGAGGTCGTGCGCACGGATCCCTCGCTCGTCCGCGAGGGCGACCCGAGCGAGGGCTACCGCTTCTTCCTCAACCGCGTGCAGCCGGTCCTGGTCCGGAAGGGCTGCATGTCGCTCGCGTGCCACTCGCCGCTCTCGGTGGTCTTCCACCTTCGCGGCGGCTCGCAGGGGGCCTTCTCGCGCCTCTCGCGCGAGATCAACTACGCCGAGGCGCGCAAGTTCCTGGCGCTCGAGTCGGACGACCCCAACCAGAGCCGCCTCATCGGCAAGAACCTCCACGCCTTCGAGGTCGGCGAGGGTCACGGCATCCTCCACCGCGGCGGCTCGCTCTTCGAGGACTTCGCGTGGCCGGCGGACGCGCGCGTGTGCGAGGGTGTCGACGCCGACGCGGGCGACCTGAACGAGATCCCCGCGTATTGCGTGATGCGCCGCTGGCACGCCATCGAGCGCGCGGCGCGCGTGGCCTCGGGGGAGCTCTCCGCGGACGTCCGCGCGCTGGTCTGGGTGGACCGCCCGCTCGGCGTCGGCTCGTTCACGGACTTCGACACCTACCGACCCGGCGCCGACCTCCGCTACGCCGAGGCCTCCCTGGCGAGCGGCGCGCTCGAGCTCACGGAGGAGCCGCGGAGCCTGCTCGCCCTCTGCGGGCTCGACGCGGCCAGCGCGGACGTGCGCCGCCCCCGGCCGTCGTGGGATGGCCGGCGCTTCGCGTTCGCGGCGAGGAGCGCGGCCTCGCGCCCGCTCCGGCTCTACGAGATCGAACCCGCCGCGGGCACCTGTCGGCCGCTGCCCGGGGCGGCGACCGAGGAGAGCCGCGACGGCGTCCTCGTGCACGACCTCGATCCGGCCTACGCCCCGGACGGAACGATCGTCTTCGCGTCGACCCGTGGCCTCGCGCAGGGGCGGCCGACGCGCACCCGCGCGGCGCTCGAGCCCAACGCCGATCTCTACGTGCTCGATCCGGAGACCAGCGCCGTTCGGCAGCTCACCTTCATCCTCGACCAAGAGCTGGCGCCCGGCTTCCTCCCGAACGGGCAGGTCACCTACACCGGCGAGAAGCGCGAGCTCGACTTCCACACGCTCGCGCTTCGGCGCATCAACCTCGACGGCGGCGACTTCCACCCGCTCTACGCCTCGCGCCCCTCGCTCGGCTTCGGCCTCGCGCACGACGTCTCGACCTTGCCCAACGGCAACGGGGTCTTCCTCGCTTCGGAGTGGGGCGCCGTCGACGCGACCGGTTCGATCTTCACCTTCAACCGGAGCCTCGGGCCCGACCAGGAGGGGCGGCGCGAGCCTGGATACCTCTCGTCGCTCGCGCGGATCCTGCCGAGCGCCCTGCACGGCGGGCGCGGCCTCTACCGCTCGCCGCACCCCCTGCCGAGCGGCGAGGTCCTGCTCGCGTGCGCGCCCGACGCGACCCCAGACGCGCTGGCGGTCGACCTCGATCTCTGCGTGCTCACGCCCGAGACCGGCGCGCTCCGCACGGTGCTCACGGCGCCGGGTCGCGCGCTGGTCGATGGCATCGCGCTCTACGGTCGCCCGAACCGCGGCGTGCTCCGCTCGGACGGCAGCGGCATCGAGCGGCCCGTCGTCGAGGTCGGACCGACCGACGCCATCGTCCAGATCAACGACTACCCGATGATTCAATCCCTGATGTTCGAGAATACACGCGAGGGGCGGCCGATCGACTTTCGAATCGGCGGCTTCGAGATCCTCGCGCAGCAGCCGCCCCCGGTGGGCATGACGTCGCTCGAAGGGGCGAACGTCGTCGAGGACTCGCTCGGGCGCTTCTACTCGTCCTCCGAGCGGCTCGGCTGGGTGCCGCTCTTTGCCGATGGCTCGGTCACCGTGCGCCTGCCGGGGGGCATACCCATCTCCTTCCTGATGACGGATGCGCGGGGCGGCTTGCTCGAGATGGCGCCGGACGCGCCCTTCGTGGGGCCCGCCCGCCAGCGGGAGCACGAGCAGTACTACCCGGGCGAGCGGATCAAGCGCTCGATCCCGCGCCGCTTCTTCAACACCGCCTGTGGGGGTTGTCACGGCTCGGTGACGGGGCGTGAGCTGGACATCGCCGTCGATGTCGACATCGTGACGGGTGCCTCGAGGACGCTCGCGCGCGAGGCGGAACCTTACGATTTGATGCGCTGACCCGTGCAGCGTGTGGGCGCGCACACGACGTCGTGGTCTCCGCGAGATTTCGCGAGTCCGCGCGGCAGGAAGCGTCCGAGAAGGGCACCAGACATGATCGAGATCATCGCGGAAGACGTCACCCCGGGGCAGCGTGCGAGGAGGACCAGAGGATGACCTTCGCACCCAAGACCATCATCGAGCCCTTCAAGGTGCGCAGCGTCGAGCCGCTGCCGATGACGGAGCGAGACGATCGGCTTCGCCACCTGGAGACGGCGCGCTTCAACCTCTTCGGCCTGCGCGCGGAGCACGTGACCATCGACCTGATGACGGACTCGGGCACGGGCGCGATGAGCCAGGAGCAGTGGGCGGCCATGCTCGCCGGCGACGAGTCCTACGCGGGCAGCCGATCGTTCTTCGAGCTCGAGGCCGTGGTGCGCGACCTCACGGGCAAAAAGCACGTCATCCCGACACACCAAGGGCGCGCGGCCGAGCGCATCCTCTTCGGCGTCGTGGGGCAACGCGGGCACGTCGTCCCGGCGAACAACCACTTCGACACTACGCGCGCGAACGTCGAGGCGTCCGGCTGCGAGGCGCTGGATCTCGTCATCGCGGAGGGCAAGGACCCCACCTCCGACCACCCCTTCAAGGGCGACGTCGACCTCGACCGCCTCGACACGCTCTTGCGCGAGCGCGGCGCGTCCGTGCCGCTGGTGCTCGTCACCGTGACGAACAACACGGGCGGGGGGCAGCCCGTCTCGCTCGCGAACCTTCGGGCCGTGCGCGCGCTGACGCAACGTCACGGCGTCCCGCTCTTCCTCGACTGCGCGCGCTTCGCCGAGAACGCCTGGCTCATCAAGGAGCGAGAGGAGGGGCAGTCCTCGCGCTCGGCCGAGGAGATCGCCCAGGAGATGTTCCGCCTCGCCGACGGCGCGATGATGAGCGCGAAGAAAGACGGCCTCGTCAACATCGGCGGCTTCCTCGCGCTCGACGACGACGAGCTCGCCCGACGCTGCCGCAACGCGCTGATCTTGACCGAGGGTTTCCCGACCTACGGCGGGCTCGCGGGGCGCGACCTCGCGGCGCTCGCGGTCGGGCTTCGCGAGGTGCTCGACGAGCGCTACCTCGCCTACCGCGTCGCGTCGGTGCGATACCTGCACGAGCGCCTCGCGGCGGCGGGCGTACCGCTCCTCAACCCGCCCGGCGGCCACGCGGTCTACCTCGACGCGCGCGCGTTCCTCCCGCACATCGCGCCCGAGGATCTGCCGGGGCAAGCGCTCTCGGTCGCGCTCTACCTCGAGGCGGGGATCCGCGCGGTCGAGATCGGCACCGTGATGTTCGGGCACACGGACGCGTCCGGGCGTCAGGTGCCCTCACCGATGGATCTCGTGCGCCTCGCGCTCCCGCGCCGCGTCTACACGCAGAGCCACGTCGACTACGTCATCGAGGCCGTGCGTTACGTCCACGAGGAGCGCCGGTCGCTCCGCGGGCTCCGCATCGTCGACGAGCCTCCGACCCTTCGACACTTCGACTGCGGCTTCGAGCCGCTGGAGGCCGCGACATGAGAGAGAGCGCTACGCACCTTCGCCTCGTCATGGAGATGACGCAGGCGCCCGATCGGCCGGCCTATCCCGCGGCCTGCCCCGACTGCCCCGGCGCGCGTCTGGCGGTGCTCGAGCCGCTGGTCGGCGCGACCAAGGAGGCGTGCGCGTTCTCGACCGTGCACCTCGCCTCGCGCCTGCCGATCCCGCCGAGCTGGGCGAGCTTCGGCATCGCGCTGATCCGGCGCGGCGTGCTCATCCGGCAGCGCGTGGACGACGACGGCCACGCCACCGCGATCGACGCCGCAGGCCCCGGCTGCCTCGTGCCGCTCGACGAGCTCGAGGGCCACGGCTACGCGATCGGCGACACCATCGTGTGCATGTGCCCGCGCAGCCGCCTCGACGAGGCGCTCTCGGGCGCGTCGGTCGCGCAGGATCTCCTGGACCTGCACCGCTCCGCCATCCGCCGCGTCGAGCGCCTCGCCGAGGCGCGCGGGGCCTCATCGGGCGTGCGCAAGGTCGCGCGCTGCCTCGTCGTGCTCGCCGAGACCCTCTCACCGCCCCGCGTCCGAGACGACCTCCCGCTGGGCTTCCAGCAGCGCGACCTCGCCGCGCTCATCGGCATGCGCCACGAGAGCGTCTGCCGCGCCCTCGGCGTCCTGGAGCGAGACGGCTGCGTCACCCGCGGAGGAAACGGATCAATCGACGCGTTGGTGGTGGAGTCCTTGCGGGCAGTCTAAAGGGAAAAAGAAGTCCCCTGCCCGTGCCCGTGCCCCTGCCCCTGCCCACCAATAAACACCAGAACCACGAACCGATTGAACCCCGCTGCGGCCCTCAGACCCGGCGGCACACCCGCCAGCCCACAAACCCGGCACCCAGCCCACAGACCTGGCACCCAGCCATCGGACCCGGCCTCGGCTCGGCCACCGGACCCAGCCCTCGGACCCCGGCACCCGGCCATCGGACCCGGCCATCGGACCCGGCCACCGGACCCGGCCACCGGACCCGGCCACCGGACCCGGCCATCGAACCCGGCCATCGAACCCGGCCATCGAACCCGGGCATCGAACCCGGCCCCGGCCATCGGACCCGGCCATCGGACCCGACCCGGCCATCGGACCCAAACATCGAACGCCGACTCGGACCTGGAAGCGCGAGCCCCGTCGCGCCTACTTCTCGCCCTTCTTCACCGTCGTCTCGAGCACCCAGCTCCGGCTCGCCATCGCCGCCGGGAAACCGAGCGTCGGGATCGCGAGCAGCGTCACCTGCTCCAGCGCCTCGGGCTCCACGCCGGCCGCGAGCGCCTTGCGCGCGTGCGCGTGCGCGCCGCCTTCGAGCCGCGCACCGATCGACAGCGCGAGCTTCACGAGCGCGACCTCACGCTCCGTGAGCGGACCGGTTCGGACCGCCTGGCCGAGCGCCTCGTAGGCCTTCGCCACCTCCGGGTGAGCGGCCACGAAGTCGCGGAAGAACTTGGGGGGCGTCGTCTCGCTCATGCGTCTCCACTACCCCAGCGCGCCGACGCCGTCGAGCGTCTCGATCAATCCGGACGGCGCTCGTCAACCGGGCTGCCTCCACCCTTCATCCGCGTTCGCGCGCTCACGCGACCCCATGCCCCGTGGTCGTCCTCGACTTCGACGCTCATGCGCCGTTCACGGTCGACATCGAGCCGCGCCGTAGTACCCCTCCGAGATGCTGCACCTCGAGAGCCTCTCGGCCGACCAACGCCACGTCGTCGACGCGCTGGCGGTGGTCTGCGCGCCCGTCAGCCGGTCCGACGTCGCGCGGATCCTGCGGGAGCGCGGTGTCGGTCAGGGGACCGGCAGCGGCAAGCCGGGAGAGGGCGCGCGGCTCACATCGAAGGTCGTGAGCGCCCTCGTCGACGATCTCGACGTGGACGGGCCGGACGGCTGCACGGTGGCGCCCGAGGTCCGCGCGCGAGCGCTCGCCGAGCTCGTGGAGCGCGGCGAGTACGATGCGTGGGTCGAGGCCGTCCAATGCGCGATGCCGCGAGGACGCGCGGGGGAGTGGCGCGAGAAGGTGTGCCTGCTGCAGGCGAACCTGCTCCGTGGCGAGATCGACCCAGTCGTGGCGTTCGTTCGCAACGACGCGCGAGGCTTGGATGCCTTGGCGGCGGCCATTCCGGAGGCGTGGCGGCTCGCGCCATTGATGCCAGGCCCCTCGGGGGCGCTCGTGATCCGCGTCGAGCTCGACCGCGCGCTCGAGTCGTGGAGCGAGATGGGCGAGCTGGTCGAGCTGGCGCGCGCCTACGCCGCTGACGATCGGCTCCTTGCGCTCTCGCTCGCCGCCGTCGAGTGCGCGCGTGGAGAGCTCGAGCTCGCAGAAGCGCTCGTTCAGCCCCATCGAGAGGTCGCGAGCATCGCCGACCCCGTGACGGGTCTGCTGCGGCTGGCTCGGGGCGACGTCGATGGCGCGGTCGAGGCGTTCGACCGCGGGGCGCTCGCGCTGCGCAAGGCCACGCGCAGTCGGCGGGTCGTGCCGCTCGACGAGCCCTACGACGCCCTCCATGCGCTCGCCCTGGCCCGCCGTGGGGACGTTGACTTGAACCGAGCGACGCAAGCTCCGACGCTCGTCGCCGAGCTCGAGAAGTATGTCAGCGGAACGCAGCAGAAGCGGCGGCTGTGGTGGAACGGGAAGTCACCGTGGGAAGCCCTCGCCCTCTGCCTAGCGCACACGTTCTCGGGGAACGAGGCCGAGGCGGCGAAGCTCGCGAACGATCTCCGCGAGCAGGCGAAGCGGGTGGGGTTCGCGCTCATCGCAGAGGTCTGCGCGGACGTCGTGGGGCGCGCTCGCGGGAGGGCGCCGACGTCGTCGTGGGTTCGAGCGATGGAGCCACCCGCCGCTTGGCGCCGCAAGCTCGACCAGCTGACCGAGCTCGTCGACGGGCCGGCTGCCGCGGACCCCTCCTCGGAGGCGCCCATGGAGCGGCTCGTCTTCGCGGTCGAGGGCCGGAATGGCCACCCGTCCGTCGAGGCGCGGCTCCAGTCGCGCCGGACCGGGACGTGGTCGAAGGGGCGCAAGGTGGCGACGCAGCGCCTCGTGGAGGACCCGCCCGTCACGCTCTCACCCGAGGACCAGCAGGTCGTGCGGCACGTCCACGTCGAGACACGGTACGACTATCGAGGTTACCCCGAGACGATCGCCTACTTCGACGATGGGGTGATCCATGCGCTGACGAAGCACCCCCGCGTCGTCCGCGCCGATGATGGCAGCCCGCTCACCCTGCGGCTTCGCCGACCGATGCTCGAGGTCACCCGGGACGACGCGGGGATGCTGCTCCGGCTCGTGCCGAGCGCGCCCAAGATCGAGGACCTCGGCGCCACGATGGAGGTCGTGCGCTTCGACGAGGCCGCGTCGAAGGTGGCGTCCATCGTCGAGACGGGGCTTCAGGTCCCTCCCGAGGGCGTCGAGGCGCTCGGCGCCATCCTCGGGAGGCTGACTGCCAAGGTGCCGCTGGTCTCGGACCCGCAGGTCGCCCTCGAGGGGGTCGAGGCGCAGGCGGTCGACGTGGTGTTGCGGGCCCGGCTTCGGCGCGAGGCGCAGACGTCGTTGTCCTACGCGATCGTCGTCACGCCCCTCGGCGAGGGCGGCCCGGCGTACGAGCCTGGGCGCGGGCCCGCGCAGATCACCGCCGACGGCGCGACCTTTCGGCGGGACCTCTCGGCCGAGCGAGCGTCGTTCGACGCTTGGCGCGACGCGCTCGAGCAGAGCGGGGTCCCGGCCGCGGAGGCTGGGCTGGCCGAGGGCGCCGAGGCGGCGCTCGCGTTGCTGGATGCCTGCCGCGCCCACGACGTCGTCCTGGAGTGGCCGGAGGGCGAGCCGTTGCGCCTGCAGCGCGTCGAAGCGCGTCATCTGCGCTTCGGGCTCGCGGGCGCCGCCGAGTGGCTTCGGCTCGAGGGCGGGGCGAAGCTCGACGACGGGTTGGTGCTCGACATGCGGGCGCTGCTCTCGTCGGAGTGCGCGCGTGACGGCTACGTCGTGCTCGACGACGGCGCGATCGCGGTCCTCGAGCGTGGCTTGCGACGCTCGCTCGCGTCACTCGCGGCCTTCGCGGACGCGGACGGTGACGGCGTGCACCGCAGCGTCCTGCTCACGCTCGAGGAGCTCGGCCTCGAGCCGAAGCTCGATCGGAGCGTCAAGCGCACGCTGGCCGAGGTGCAGCGAGCGCTCCACGACCCTGTCGTCGTCCCCGTGGCCCTCGACGCCGAGCTACGCGGGTACCAGCGCGAAGGCTTCGAGTGGCTCGTCCGTCGTGCGCGCCTCGGCGTCGGCGCTTGCCTCGCGGACGACATGGGGCTCGGCAAGACCGTTCAGGCGTTGGCGCTCCTGCTCGAGCGGGCCGCCGACGGACCAGCCCTCGTCGTCGCGCCGACGAGCGTGGTCCAGGGTTGGGTCGAACAGGCGGTGCGTTTCGCGCCTTCGCTGCGGCTCCGCGTGCTCGAGGCCGCCACCGCGCGAGAAGAGCGCGACGCCATCCTGCGCGACGCGGCCGCCTTCGACGTAGTGGTGACGACCTGGGGGTTGCTGGCGCGAGAGCACGGGCGGCAGCCCGAACGGCCGGCCGAAGGCGCGAAGCGACGTGGCGTCGAGGCGAGGGAGCCGGACATGCTCACGGGCGTGGAGTGGAGCACGGTCGTGCTCGACGAGGCCCAGGCCATGAAGAACGCGCAGACTCGACGCGCGAAGGCGGCCATGGCGCTCCGCGCCCGCGCGCGCTTCGCCCTCTCGGGGACACCGGTCGAGAACCGCGTCGACGAGCTCTGGAGCCTCTTCGGGTTCCTGCAGCCAGGGCTGCTCGGGACCGAGCAGCGCTTCCGCGCGACGTTCGCCGAGCCCATCGCAAAGGGCGACGAGGCCGCGCGCGAAGCCCTGCGCGCGCGGGTCGCGCCCTTCCTCCTGCGCCGCATGAAGCGCGACGTGCTCCGCGAGCTCCCGCCGCGCACCGAGATCCGCTTGGACGTGCGACCGAGCAAAGAACAGGCGGCGCTCATCGAGGCCACGCGACGGGAGGGCCTCGAGCGCGTCGAGCAGGCTGGTCCCCGGCGCGCTCGGGTCGAGGTCCTCGCGGCGCTCACCAAGCTGCGGCTCGCGTGCTGTCACCCGCGGCTGGTCGTCGACGAGCGCGAGATCGACAGCGCCAAGACGCAGGTCTTCCTCGAGCTCGTCGACGAGCTGCGGGCTGCAGGCCACCGCGCGCTCGTCTTCAGCCAGTTCGTCCGCCACCTCGCCTTGGTGCGCGAGGAGCTCGACGCGCGCGGCGTCTCCTACCAATACCTCGACGGAGCGACCTCGGTGCGCGACCGGCGCGCGGCCATCGACGCCTTCCAAGGGGGCGCAGGCGACCTCTTCCTCATCAGCCTGAAAGCCGGCGGGACCGGCCTGAACCTCACGGCCGCCGACTACGTCGTCCATCTCGACCCGTGGTGGAACCCGGCCGTCGAGGACCAGGCGACCGATCGCGCGCATCGCATCGGGCAAACGCGGCCCGTCACGGTGTATCGCCTCGTGCTCGAGGGCAGCGTCGAGCAGCGGATCCTCGCTCTGCACGAGCAGAAGCGCGAGCTCGCGGACGCCATCCTCGCGGGGGAAGGCGCGGCGCTCGACTTCGACATGCTGCGGTCGTTGCTCGTGGGGTAGCGCGCCGGCTGACGATCCTCTCCGCGATCGGGGGCTGCGCCTATGGGTCCTGGCGATTCAGTCGGCACGGCGCCGAGGTCGACGCGATCTCTTCGGAGCCCGCGAGATCCTCGACGTGGCTCGCGAGGTCACCGGCGAACATGACGGCGACGCCGTGCTCCGAGCGAACGGGGAGCGAAGTCTCGGTGAAGCGAATCATGACGCGCTTGGACTCTCTCGCGCCGCAGCTGGCGCTGGCCGAAGCGGAGGCGAGCGCGGGGTTGCTCGAGTGCGGGACGGTCCGCGCCGGCGACTGCGAGTACCTCTGGCGACGGTTCGCCCCTCTCGTACCGACGAACCCTGACGAGCTCAGCCTCGGCGACCGCCTACGACGCCAAGCGGGCGCGTGCTGCGGGCTGCTCCTATGGCGTCGCGCGCTCGGCTCCGCGCGCTTCTGGGCATCGCGAGCCTAGGTCGCCGAGGTGCTCGCTGCCCGCGCCGAGGTAGACGCCGCGAGTCCCGCGCTGTCCGCCGCCGAGGCCCACCTGGTCGACGCGCTGGAATCGCAGGCAGAAGCGGCACGAACGACCCGCGCAGCCCATCGGACCGCGTATCACGCGTGCGCGACGCTGGAGCTTCGTGAGGAGCGTCGCGGCGGCTGCGGTGCGGCGCCATCCGAGGGTGCGGGGGCCGAGGCCGAGCGCGCTGGGCCCCAGTAACTCGGGACAGAATATGTCCGACGGCGCTCGACGGCTGACACCCTCGTCGCCACAATGGGCGCGATGAGACGCTCTGCGGGACGCCGATCGGGCGCGTACACGCAAACCGAGCGGGTGCTCGAATTGATGACGATCCTCCGTGCACGTCGGACAGCGGTTCGTCTCGACGCGCTGGCTGAGCGCGTCGGCGTCTCGGAGAAGCAGCTCCGGCGCGACCTCGCGATGCTCTCGGCGGCCGGTCTCGATCCCAAGCTCGTGCGCATCGACGGGCGCAGCGCCGTGGTGCTCGCGCGCAGCTCGCAAGAGACCATCGCGCTGTCCTTGCGGGAACGCCTCACGCTCCTCGCGATGCGCGACGCCTTCGAGTCACTCCATGGAACGCCTTTCGCTGAAGACGCCAAGCGAATCTCCGAGAAGCTCGTCGCCACGCTGCCGGACGCGTTGAGACTCGAGTTCGAGGCCCTCGGCCCGCGCTTCCAGTACGTCCCGGACGGCGGCATCAAACACTACGGGGATCACGCCGACGTCGTCGACGAGCTCTTCACCGGCGCCCTGCGGCGCCAGAAGGTCGACGCCACCTACGTGTCCGCGCGGGGCACGGAGCGCGTCGAAGCGTTCGAGCCGTGGGGCCTCGCCCTCTACCGCAACGGTCTCTACGTGGTCGGGCGCTGGGAGCGCGACGCGGCGCCGCGCGTGCTCGCGATCGAGCGCTTCCGCGCGGCGGAGCGCCGGCGCCGATCCCACTTCGAGGTGCCGGCCGACTTCTCGATCGCCAGCTTCTTCCACGGCGCGTTCGGGATGTTTCCCGGAGCGCCGCGGCGCGTCGTGCTCGACTTCGACGCGTCCGTCCAGGGTCTCGTCGAGGCCCGGCGTTTCCACACCACCCAGGAGACTGTGCGTCGCTC
Organism: Myxococcales bacterium; assembly: GCA_019637115.1. Lineage (GTDB taxonomy): Bacteria > Myxococcota_A > Polyangia > Polyangiales > Houyiibacteriaceae > JACKEH01. The sequence continues at coordinate 35,278 of JAHBWH010000065.1, forward strand.
CGACGGTGGGGTCCGCATGACGTTGCACGTCCCGACGAGCCCTGATGTAGTCGCGTGGCTCGTCGGCTGGGGGCCGAGAGTCGTCGTTGTGGAGCCGGAAGACCTGGCCGACGCCGTGCGCGAAGAGCACCGATGCGCACTGGAGCGCGGCATGCCGAACTCCGGTACCATACACGCAACGTGAGAGGAGGCGTCCGATGGGCCTGGATATGAGCGATTTCGAATTCGGTCGTTGCGAGAAGAAGGAAGCGAACGTAGTCGTGCTTCAGTGGCATGTGTTTCGTGCGGACGAACCATCTAACTGGAGTCTTTGTATCAAGGAAGCGAAAGAGCTGCTCGCTGGACAGGCGGGAGTGTACTGCATCGAAGGAAGCCACGATGCTCGTCCGACTCCAGGGCCGCTCTACATCGGCGAAACAAAGAGAGATTTCGGCGAGAGGTTGAGCGTCGTCGGCTCCATTGGATTCTTTTTCTTTAAGAGAGACAAGTCGTCGCTCGAGAGCTACGCCGACATATGGAATCTATCCATTCGTTGCGCGAAGGTTGAACAGTCGGTCGTTGGTGCTGTGGAGACTCTTCTGATACGTGCGCACAAGCCGAACTACAATTCAAAGGATATCAAGGGCACTCTATCCGACGACTTGCTCCTGCTCAACGTCGGCAGAAAGGGACACCTGCTCCCCGTGGTCTGCAGTTGGTACTTCGCCCCGTCTGACCAGTGGCCGACGAAGTGACGTCGAACCGCGAGACGCCCCTCGATCACTGCTACGAGCCGCTGCTCGCTCGGCGCGTCCCACACGCGGATGTGGTCGCCGGGCGCGGGTACGTGATCCACGCCCGCAACGGCGGGGTCGGGGTCGCTGTCCGTGACGGAAACCGCCTCGGCTACCGCCTGCGTCGCCAGAAGTTCGACCGGATCTTCCTCTTCGTCGAGTGGGACTGGGCGGAAGGTCCGCCGTACGGCACCGCGATCCCGCTGCAGGAGGTCGCCACCGAAGCTCCCGCCGACGAGCGGGACTGGATCGGGTGGCTCGAGGCACTCGAGGCCGCGTATGCGGACGAAATTCGGGAAGCATGGGAGACCGTCTGGAGGTCGATGATCGCCGGGCGTGGTGGCGCAGCAGGGTGACGCCATCTCGACGACGCGCACGACGTCTTCGACGGTCGCGTTTCGCTGATCCAATCGAAGCCAGAGGACGGAGCCACCCGCCGAGGCCGAGGGCGGCCGGATACTGATCCACGCGACCGTCAGATCGCGGGGTGGACCGCGTGGCTCGTCGTGGCGCTTCTTGACCTGTCCAAGACCGACGTCATCGATGATGAGGAGCGCGGGGCGCGCCCAGGCCTTGAGGCGCCGCGCCTAAGAGGTCGTCGGGGAGATCGACGGGGAGATCGACGACGCGGGCATACCGCATGGGGATGCCCTGAGAGCTTGGGCGCTAACAACCAGCGTCCGCACCTGCTCCGCTTGTGAGTAGGCGCCTGGGCGACGTCCAGCAGATCGCGTTATCTCGAGCCATCGTGGCGATGTTCCGAAACGACGTCGGGTCGCGTGGGACATCGCTTGGTCCACGGAGTCTCCGTCGCTCGGGGGCCGAGCACGTCTTGGAGCTCCTCGACGTCAAACCCTGGAACCGAGCACCAAAGCTCCTCCGAGCTAGCCCGAGACCACTTGGGTCCGCGAGGCAAGGGCTTCAGCGACGAAAGCGACCCAGCGCGGAAGCTGGGTGTGCTTGATCCGAGCCCCAGCGTCTTCGAGGACGCGGCCCGAGAGTTCACCCGCCCTGAGGATGCTCCATGGTGGCTGTGCGAGCTGGTCGGAAGGATCGTCCGGATCGAGTGGGGCAGTGTGGAGCAGGAGCGTCAGAAGTGCTGGGCGCTCGCGGGCCGCAAGCTCGACTTGCCCGGACCCGTCGAGCCGCAGGGCGGTATAGAGCGACGCGCGAATCTCAAGTGGGAAGCACTTCGCGAGCGCGCACGCGTGGGGGTCAAGCGTCGAGATGGCACGGGAGCGGTGGGTCTCGCGCCAAGCGTCGAGCCTCGACGTCCACGCGAACACGGACGGATCGTCGACATCGCAAGAGCATTCGACGAGTTCGTCGAGGAGATCCGTGTGGAGGGTCGGTCGTCCCCTGCGATCGTGCTCGAGCACGCGGCTCCGTGGTACAGCGTCCCACACGCACTGATCCGTCGTCGCTTGGGCCCCGCATCGCGTGCAGGATGCATGCACGCGCAGGAGCGTTTCGTGTCCCTCGACCTCGAAGCGCAGCGGCCCGCACGGTTGAATGCCTAGTGGACGCTCGACTTCGAAGAGTGCGCCGCGCCAGCGTGTGTCGGATGGAGCGAGGGGGAGAAGTCGTTGGCCCATGAGATCCGCCAATTGCCGAGCACATCACGTCGATAGCCGAGCACATCAGCCAGGGCACGCGAGCGTCAAGCTCGATCAAGATGACCGAACCCTGGGACGAGGAATGTCCCTGGCCGGAGTTCTATGACGATGGTCGAGTCGAAGCGTCCGGGAACACCCTGTAGCTTGGTCCGCCATTCTCGTTCCATCGAGCAGCTCCGCGCCCTCGCGCTCGGCCGGCGCATCCACGTGACCGTCCTCGACGGAGCGCCCCCGGCCGACGTCGACACTCCGGAAGATCTCGAGCGAGTCCGCGCGCTCTTCGTTGAGCGCCGGCGCTCGGTCTCGAGCTGTCGGGTTTGTCGTTTGTACGAATCCGAGTGAAGCTGTCGCATGATTCGCTTCTTCGCGTTCGCAATCCTCGTCACGAGCGGCTGCACGAGCTCCACGGATCCCACGGGCGACTCCTGCGCGCTCGTCGGCGCGTTGCCCGACGCGAGCTGCCCGGCGGGATGTCAGGTCTTCACGGCGAGCGTTGCCGACACCACGCGCGGCTGCGTGCTCCCCGAGTCGCGCGTCGTCGCGTGTGGCGAGCCCGGCGTCAGCTACTCGGGAGGCCTCACGCTCACGTGCTTTGAGCACCCCGAGGCGTCGCTCGCGTTCATCCACACGATGACGGGCCTCCGCGACTACGAGGACGAGAGCGCGCCCGATCGCCTGGAGGTCGTGGGTTGGCAGCGCTGCCCGGGAGGCCACGGCTTCGGCGACACCCGGCTCGAGCTGCCCGCCTGCGAGTGAGCGGCGTCGAGTCGACGCCTCTGCGTGTTCTTCCCTGCGCGTCTCCTTGCGCGCGCCGCGTCGAGTCGACGCCTCCACGCCAGGGGGCCACACCTTCGCCCCCGTGCAGCTCTCCTCTCGGCTCGGCGTCTTCTCGCCCGGAATCCTGCGCAGCCCGCACCTGCGCAGATTTCTCGACGGCGCCGAGCTCGTCGCGCGTCCAGATCTCGCGCGTCGCCCCGTCGACGCGGTGATCGGCTGGGGCCACAAGCCCACCGCGGATCGTGCGCGCGCGTTCGCCGCGCGTGAAGGTCTCCCGTACCTTGCGCTCGAAGACGGCTTCCTTCGCTCCGTCCTGCTCGGCGTGACGGGCGAGCCGCCGCTCTCGATCGTCGTCGACGAGCTCGGCGTCCACTACGACCGCGACCGGTCCCTCGCGCCTGGAGCAAACCATCGCCGAGCTCGACGCGCGCGGCGTCTCCTACCAATACCTCGACGGA
>JAHBWH010000066.1 GCA_019637115.1 Myxococcales bacterium
GAGTCCGAGTCCGAGTCCGAGGCCGTATCCGAGGCCGTATCCGAGGCCGTATCCGAGGCCGTATCCGAGGCCGTATCCGAGGCCGTGTCCGGGGGCCGTGTCCGGGGGCGTCTGCGGCCGCTACGCTGGTTGGACCGAGGTCACGCTTCGAAGCGGGCGCGGAGCGCGTCCCAGTCGGGGTGCTCGCGGAGGGCCTCGAGGTCCTCGTCTCGATCGAGCAGCCCGAGATCGCGGAAGCCGACCTCGTGGGCCTTCTCGAGCCAGCCCACGGCGTCGTCGAGCCGCCCTAGCCGCGCGAGCGCGCACGCGGCGTTGAATGCCGTCAGCGGCTCGCGCGCCTGTGGGAAGGCGAGCTCTCCGAGGAGGAACGCCGCTTCGGCGTCTCCCGCGCCGAGCGCGGACGCCTGCAGGCGCGAGAGGGCGCGCGGCCCGACGAGATCCTGTCGCTCACGGACGAGCCGCGCCGCGTGGCGGTACGCACCCGCGCGCTCGATCGCCTCGACCCACTTCTTGACGACCAGCTCGGTCGGTCCCGCCGCGAGCGCCTCCTCGAAGCGCTCGATGGCCTCGTCCGCGCGGCCGAGCGCGAGCTGCACCGAGCCCTCGAGCGCAGGATCGGGGGCGCGCTCGCCGCTCAGGCGGTCGAGCGCCTCGCGCGCCTCGCCCGGTTGCCCGGCGAGCAGCCGGCCCCACGCCAGCAAATGGAGCGCCTCGTCGCGGGCCTCGGTCGACTCGGCATGCCGGTGGAGCACGACCGCAGCCTGCGAGACCGTCTCGTGGTCCCCCTTCTCGAGCGCCTGGTAGGCGAGGTGCAGCAGGTCCTCGGCGGAGCGGATGATCGGGACGCCCGCCTGGCGCAGCTCCTTCTCCGCCCGCAGCGCCTGCACGTTGATGAACGCGAAGAACGCGAGGAAGGCCGCGAGGAAGACCGCCTGCAGCGCGAGCGCCAGGAGCATCAGCGCTGCGATGACGAGCAGCGACACGTAGCGCGCGAAGCGGACGCCGTGCTCGGGCGAGAAGAGCTGGAAGAAGGCGGCGAGGATGTTCCCGCCGTCGAGGGGGAGGATCGGGAAGAGGTTGTAGATGGACCAGATCAGGTTGACGAAGATGAACGCGCTCAGCGTCCACTGCAGGAGCGTCGGGGTCGCCTCGGGGTCCGTGAACAGCAAGGAGCCCTCGGGCAGGCCGAGCGCGAACGCGAGCGCGATGCCGCCCATCACCAGCCCGACGAAGGGCCCGGCGAAGCTCATCAAGATGCTCTTGCCCGGCGAGAGGTTGCGCCCGGTCGCCCACGACGTCTGGCCCATGAAGAGCATCAGCTCGATCCGCGGCTCGAGCCCGTAGGCGCGCCCGACGAGCGCGTGCCCGAGCTCGTGCATCAAGACCGCCTGCAGGACGATGAAGAGCGAGATGGGCAACGTCGCGAAGCCCACCTCGGCGCCGCGAAAGCCCTGCCACACGAAGAGCGCGGTCACGAAGAAGAGCAGGTGGATCCGCACGGGGATGCCGAAGAGTCGCAGCTCGAAGGCCATCGCCCTCCACCTTGGGTCTTCCGAGGCCCGAGCGCCAGTGAACCCGTCCCTCCCGTCAGCGGGCGAGCACGGACTCGGGCTCGGGCTCGGACTCGGACTCGGACCCGGGCTCGGACTTGGGCTCGGACTTGGGCTCGGACGTGGGCTCGGGCTCGGGCTCGGACTCGGACTCGGACTCGGGCTCGGACTCGGACTCGGACTCGGGCTCGCGTCCCGCACGCGACCAATGCGCTCAGTGGGCGACGACCCAGAGCGTGACCAGCGCGAGCGTGAAGATCAGCGGGAAGAGCCAGCGAGCCGTGCGGTCGAGACGCTCGCTCCGCTCGGGCTGACCCGCGCGCTCGGCGCGGTGCACGAGGATGATCTGGATGATGACGGCCGCGGTGATCGCGAAGACCAAGTACACCACGCCATCCAAGAACGTCAGGTAGGAGATACGCGGGAGGTTGTCGGCGATCACCTTGTGGAAGGCGACCACGCTCAGCACCGCGATGAACGTGCGCTGCATCCGCGCCGACGTGGCCTCGCCGCTCATCCAGAAGGTCGTCCACGCGAGCATCGTGATGAGCAGGAGGGGGACGACCAACTTCCAGAGGTAGAAGCCGGGGTCACGCTCGACCGTGATGACGGCGACGAGCTCCGAGAAGGGGTGCTCCGAGCGCGCTTCGCGCCGCTCTCGGACCTCGACCCGGAGGTCGCGGACGTTCCACTCGAGCGTGTGGTGCTCTTCGTTCCATCCCACGCGCGCTTCGAGCGGGACCAGCCGAACGTGCCGCGCGTCCCAGGAGAACGAGGCGAAGACGATGTCGAGCGCCTGCGTGTCGAAGGGAAAGCGGCGCAGGTCGACCTCGGCGTGGATCTTCGCGAGCGAGCGCTCCTCGTACTCGACGGTGCCGTCGGGGCGGATGCGGACGTCACGGCTCTCGATGTGGCGGCTGTCCTCTTCGTTCTCGATCTGGAGCGCGGGCCACCAGAGCTCCTCGAGGAGCGTCGCGACCTGCTGCCCCTGAAAGACCTTCACGCGCATGCCCGCCTCATCGGGATCGAAGGCGAGGCGGGGATCGCGCCACCGCGCCTCGAGGAAGAGCTCGGCCTCGAAGCTGGGGAAGGACTCCGAGGGCGGGCTGATGCGGCTGATGCCGATCAGGTACACGCCGAGCTCGACCTCGGTCGGGGAGCCGGGGGGCTGTCGCAGCGCGAGCTCCTCGAGCTCCTCCCAGAGGTGCGCCGTGAGGTGGACCTCCCCCTCCAAAGCGTCAACGTCCGAAGCAACAGCATCCGAAGCGACAGCGTCCGAAGCGGAAGCCTCCACATCACCCGGCTGGGCACGCGCGCCGCCGGCGGCCACGAGGATCCCGAGCAGAGCGAGGCGCAGCGGACGTGCCATGGGTCCGCGTTCTATCTCGCCCGACGGCGCGCGCCACTCGCGGTCGGGAGGCCGCACGTCCGGCAACGTCGGCTCATCCCGGTCGCCAGCCCTCCCCATGGGGCATGACGCCCCGCGGGGCCCGCTCCCACGAGCCTCTGCTCGCTGCGCGCCGTCCGGTAGGGCGGCTTGCGAGAACCCCGAGCGTGCTCAGCAGCGCGTGAAGTCGAAGCTCGGCCGATCGGGTTGACCGTACTTCGTGAGCGCGCCCTGCGGGCCCACCGCGTTCGGTCGCTGGAAGATCCAGTTCTGCCAGGCCGAGAGGCGCGAGAAGATCTTGCTCTCGACCGTCTCCGGCCCCGGGAAGCGGAGCGAAGCCTCCATGCCGGTGAGCGCGTCGGGCGAGAGGCTCGCGCGCTCTTCGATCGCGATGCGGACGTCGTCCTCCCAGTCGATGTCGTCCGCGCTCACCGTCACGAGGCCGAGCTCGGCGGCCTCCTCGGTCGCGAGGAGCCCCTTCTTGGCGAGGAGCTCGTCGACCTTCCCGGGCTCGCCGAAGAACCGCACCTGAAGGCGCGACAACCCCGTGTTCACGGGCATCGAGCCCGCGTTCGCCGACGAGAGCGCGACGGCGACCTCACCGTCCTCGTCCTCGAGCATGTACGAGCGGTCCGCCACGAGAACGAGCTCGAAGAGCGAGCCCGCGAAGCAGCTCCCCTGGTCCACGAGCGCGAAGAAGCTCTTCGACGTCACGTCGAGGCGGCGCAGGACGCGGGCCTGAAGCCGCAGGATCTCGTTCGCGAGCCAGTGCGTTCGGTGCGCGTGCAGGGCCTCGTCGACCGCGCGCACGGCCTCGAGGTCGCCGCGCGTCTGCAGGACCACGAGGCCGACGTCGAGATAGTTGAGGCGCAGCCGCAAGATCGCGTCGTCCAGCTCGCGCCACGCGCGCAGCGCCCACTGCGAGGCCCCCGCGGCCTGGATCTCTTCGGCGGTGCTCGGCTGCTTGCCCTCCGGCCCCTTCATCGTGAGCGTCGCGACGCGCGTCGCGCGGTCGATCTCGACCGTCACGTGCTGGTAGGTGAGCGTGATCGCCTGGCCCTCCTCGTGTTTCTCGGGCCGGACGGGGTCGAGCGTGATCGCCGGGCCCTTGACCCGGTCGGCTTGCCGCGCCGCGAGCGTGGCCGCTCGCTCGCGCACCGCGTCGGCGAACTTCGAGCGGGGCGCGACGGCGTCGACGAGCCCCCACTCCACGGCGCGCTGGCCGCGGATGCCCTCGCTCGTCGTGCAGAAGATGTCGGCGCGATCGCGGCGGACCTTCCGCTTGTCGACGAGGCGCGTCAGGCCCCCCGTGCCGGGGAGCACTGCGAGCAGCGGCACCTCGGGCAGCGAGACCGCGCTCGAGCCGTCGTCGATGAGGATCATCTCGTCGCAGGCGAGCGCCAGCTCGTAGCCGCCTCCGGCGCAGGTGCCGTTGAGCGCGGCCAAGAACGAGACGCCGCTGTGACGGCTGGCGTCCTCGATGTAGAGGCGCGTCTCGTTGGTGAACTTGCAGAAGTTCACCTTGAAGGCGTGCGTCGACGAGCCGAGCATGGGGATGTTCGCGCCCGCGCAGAAGACGCGATCGATGCCGCTGTCGACGACGACGACGCGGACCTCGGGGTGCTCGAAGCGCACGCGCTGGATCGCGTCGGCGAGCTCGATGTCCACGCCGAGGTCGTAGCTGTTGAGCTTGAGCTCGTACCCCTCCTTCAGCCCGCCGTCGCGCTGGACGGCCATCGTGAGCGTGGCGACGGGGCCGTCGAAGCTCAGCGTCCAGTGCTTGTATCGGTCGGGGTGGGTGTCGAAGTCGAGGTCCATGGCGGCGCACCCTAAGGGAATCGCTCGCCTTCGGGGCAGGTGCGCGGTGTGAAAACGCAAATGAGATCCGTCACCCGAAGCCCGATGCGGCCGCGCCCGGAGCCCGGTGCGGCCGCGCCCAGAGCCCGATGCGGCCGCGCTCGTCGAGTCGCGGACATGCGCAACGCCCACGTCGGGACTCCGACGTGGGCGCGAGGAAGAAGCCAGGAGGTCATCCACGGGGCGCGGGAGGGATCCCGCGCGCCGCGTCAGCTGAGGGCCGCGACCTGCTGCGACAGCCGGCTGATGTAGCGGCTGCCCGTCTTGCGGTGGTAGACGCCCTTCGAGACCGCCATGTCGATTCGGCGCACGGCCGAAGCGAGCGCGGTCTGCGCCGCGGTGCGGTCACCGGTCGCGATGGCCTCGCGGACCTTCTTGACGTGGGTTCGGACGGTCGAGCGGACGTGGCGGTTACGCGCCGTACGCTTGAGGGTCTGACGGATTCGCTTCTTCGAGGATTCGTGGTTCGCCATGGGGATCGCTCTCGCTTCTTCCTGAGCGGGCCGGGCGGTCTAGCATCGGGGTTCCGCAGGGTCAACACCGAGCACACCCTCCCCGTCGCTTGGGCCTGCTGGCCCCCGAGCCTTGGGGCCCGGCGTTCGCACACGTCGCCGAACAACCGCCCGCGAATTCTCGAAAAGCACGAAGTGTCCTGGGGCGGACCAGCGCATCCGCGAGGACGCTGGCGCGACTGAACGGGCGCGGGCGGCAGCGATCTCGTCCCGCCTCCGACCCAACGGGGGGACCGAGACCGAGGCCGACACCGAGGCCAAGACCGAGGCCGAGACCGAGACCGAGACCGAGGCCGAGGCCGAGGCCGAGGCCGAGACCGAGGCCAAGACCGAGGCCAAGACCGAGGCCGAGACAGAGACGACCGAACCCAGGGCGCGACCGGGTGTGCCGGGGCGACCGAGCGAAAACCGCTCACCCGTCCGGTCCGCACCCGACCCAACTGACGAGAACGCTTGACCTTTGCGCCCAGCCGGCGCATCCCACGGACCCGTGGGATTCTTCGAACGCATCGCGGCGGACTGGCTGGTCCTCACCATCCCCCTCGTGAGCGCGTTCATCGGGTGGTTCACCAACCTCGTGGCCATCAAGATGATGTTCTACCCCACGGAGTTCCGCGGGATTCGCCCCTTCCTCGGGTGGCAGGGCATCGTCCCCGCGAACTCGCGGCGGCTCGCCAAGATGTCGACCCGCCTCATCCTGACGAAGCTACTCAGCCTCGAGGAGCTCTTCGCGCCCTTCCGTGGGGAGGCCTTCGCCAAGAACCTCTCCCCCGTGGTCGAAGAGATCACGCAGCAGGTCATCGACGAGGTGGCGACCAAGCGCGCCCCGATGATGTGGGAGAACGCCGGCGAGTACATGCAGGACCAGATCCGCGAGAAGATCCGCGAGGAGGTCCGCGCCGTTGCCATCCAGATCGTCGACGACTTCTCGGAGAACATCACGGAGATCCTCGACCTCGAGAAGGTCGTGATGGACGCCGTCGAGGCCGACAAGCGCCTGATGAGCCTGATGTTCCTCCAGGTCGGCGTGGCCGAGTTCAAGTTCATCGAGATCAGCGGCGCCTACTTCGGCTTCATCTTCGGCCTCTTCCAGATGAGCCTCTGGGTCTACCACCCGGCCGATTGGGTCCTGCCCTTCGCGGGCTTCCTCGTGGGGTACGCCACCAACTGGGTCGCGCTGAAGATGATCTTCAACCCGCGCGAGCCCAAGAAGGTCGGCCCGATCACCCTCCACGGCCTCTTCCACAAGCGCCAGCGGGAGGTCTCGGCGGAGTTCTCGAAGCTGACGGCCGGCAAGGTGCTCAACGCCGACAACATCACCAAGACGGTGACCGTCGGCCCCTCGGCCGAGAAGATCCAGGCGATCGTCGAGGTGCGCATCAACGCGCTCATCGACAAATACCTCGCCCACCCGATGGCCGCGATGCTCGTCCCCGAGGCCGATCGCCCTGCCCTCCGCGCCGAGCTGATCGACCGGATCCAGACCGAGCTCCCCAAGGAGGGCGGCCTGCTGCACACCTTCGCGGGCAAGGCGGTCGACATCAAGGACGAGATCCAGACGCGGATGGAGAAGCTGCCCCCCGACGAGTTCGAGGGCGTGCTCCGGCCGGCGTTCCAGCAGGACGAGTGGAAGCTGATCCTGGCCGGCGCGGCCCTCGGGACGGTCGCCGGCGTGATGCAGCTGCTCTTCGTGTTCAGCTGATCTCACGGGCCGCCGCCCCGTCGTTGGAGCCGCGGCGCGCTGCGAACCAAGCGACGCCGCTCGACCGAAGGGGGCGTGACGGGCGTCACCCGCCTCGCGCTCGGCACCCTTCGATTGCGACGCCGTCACCCACCGCGCTTGGCCGAAGACCCGTCGGGGAGGTATGAAGCGGGGAGATGCGGATCCCGCTCGCGAACCTGCTGGTGAAGAGTCCCTTGCCTCGGGTCGGCGAGCTGATGACCGCGGTGCGCACGTGCGCCGACAAGGTCCCGGACCTCATCGACCATTTGGTCCGCGCGGACCAAGCGGGGGTCGAGCGCCTCGCGAAGGAGACGAGCATCCTCGAGGGCAAGGCCGACGAGGTGAAGAACCGCGCCCGCGCCGAGATGCCCGTGCGCCTCTTCCTCCCGGTCGACCGCCGCGACCTCCTGCGCCTCGTCAGCCAGATCGACGCGATCGCCGACTGCGCGGAGGACGTGGGCGTCCTGCTGACCCTCCGGCCCCTGACGGTGCCCGAGGGCATGCGACCCTACCTCGCCGAGTTCGTCGAGCACGTGATGCACACCGTGGCGGCCGCCGACGACCTCGTCCGGATCCTCGACCCGCTGGTGAAGGCCGGCTTCGGCGGGTCGACGGCCGAGCAAGCGCTCGCCCTCGTCGACGAGCTCGGCCGCCGCGAGCACGAGGCCGACAAGCGCCAAGACCAGTGCGCGAAGGCGCTCTTCCGCGCGGAGGCCTCGATGCCGCCGGTGGCCATCTTCATGTGGACCAAGGTCCTCAACAAGATCGGCGACATGGCGAACCACTCCGAGAACGTCGGAGACCAGTTCCGCCTCTTCGTCGCGCGGTGAGCGGGCGGACGTGACGTTTCCGCTCGGCCCCATGCGAGGGCGAGCGATCTCGGCTACACCCGCGCCGTCGGACCACCGAAGGCATGGACGCCGTCACGATCATCCTCGCCACCTGCGTCGTCGCGGGGCTCTACACCGCTTGGAACATCGGGGCGAACGATGTCGCCAACGCGATGGGCACCTCGGTCGGGAGCGGGGCGCTCACGCTGCGCCACGCGATCGTGGTCGCCGTGGTCTTCGAGCTCGCGGGGGCCGTGCTCGCGGGCGGGAACGTGACGCGCACGCTCAGCGACGGGATCGTGAGCACGGCGGCGCTCGGCGACGATCCGATGCTGCTCGCGATCGGCATGACGTGCTGCCTCATCGCGGCCTCGGTCTGGCTTCACCTCGCGACGACCGCGGGGTGGCCCGTGTCGACCACCCAGAGCGTGGTCGGCGCGGTGCTCGGTTTCGGCTTGTGGCTCGGGGGCTTCCAGGGGGTCGACTGGACGATCCTCGGCCGCATCGGCCTGAGCTGGCTCGTCTCGCCGATCCTCGGCGGCTTCTTCGCGTTCCAGCTCGTGTCGTTCATTCAGCGCCGGGTCATCAACGCCCCCGACTCGGTGCATGCGCTGCGAACGATCGGCCCGATCCTGACGTTCGTGATGGCCTTCGCGATCACCTTCGCGACGATCTACGAGGGCGCCATTCCGTCGCCGCTGACCTTCGAGGCCCCCGAGGCCGTGGTCATCGCCGCGGCCGTGGGCTGCGTCGGAGCGCTGATCGTCCGCTTCGTGCTCGTCCGGCGCAGCGCGCTGCTCGGTCCGGGCAGCGACGTCGACCGCGCGGAGCGCCTCTTCTTGGTCCTGCAGGTGCTGACCGCCTGCTACGTCGCGTTCGCGCACGGCTCGAACGACGTCGCCAACGCCGCCGGTCCGATGGCGGCCGTCTTCGCCGCGGTCCGCGACGGCGTCACGGACGACATCCACGTGCCCTTCAACGTGCTGCTCATCGGCGCGTTCGGCATCGTGCTCGGCCTCGCGACCTTCGGCTTCCGCGTGATGGCGACGATCGGCCGGGAGATCACCGCGCTCACACCGAGCCGCGGCTTCTCCGCCGAGCTCGCGGCCGCGACGACGATCATCACGGCCAGCGTGCTCGGGATCCCGGTCAGCACCACGCACACCCTGGTCGGCGCCGTCGTGGGCGTGGGCCTCGCCCGCAGCATCGGCGCGCTCAACCTCCGCGTGCTGCGAGGCATCGCGGGCAGCTGGCTCGCCACGATCCCCTTCACGGCCGCGCTCGCCGCCGCGCTCGTCGCCCTCGCGTCGCTGCTCACCTGATCGTCAGGGGGCGAGAGTTCGTCAGGGGGGCGGGAGGAGCGAGTGCCGCGCCGGGCCCGCGTGGAGCGGGAAGAGCTGCCGCAGCAGATCCGCGAGCCGCGCGCGGAGCGTGGTGTCCTTCGTGAGGTAGTGGTGGACGCCGAGCTGGGAGAGCAGCTCCACGTCCTCGGGCTGCGCGCCCGCGCTCACGCCGACGATCCGGCACGTCGCGGCCGAGCGCTCGCCGCGGAGGTGCATCGCGACCTCGACGCCGTTCATCCGCGGCATGTGGATGTCGAGCAGGAGCAGATCCGGGGCGCGCTCGCGGAAGAGCGCGAGCGCTTGTTCACCGTCCGCCGCGCGGCGCATCGTCACGAGCCCCGAGAGCGACTCCCTCGCGTAGAACTCGACGACGCGCGCGATCGCGTCGTTGTCCTCGACGATGAGCACGTCGAGCGGTGCGAGGGAGGGCATCGGTCGCGCGGACGGTCGCTCCCGCTCCAGGCGCTGCTTCAGCTTCCGCAGCTGCCACGCGACGCCTTCGGTGCTCGGCGGGCGATCCTTGGGGTTCGGCGAGAGCATCTCGTGGATGAGCTCGACGAGCGGGGCGGGGGTGTCGGGGCGCAGCTCGGAGACGCTCGCCCGGTCGTCGCGACCGTGCGCGACGACCAGATCCTCGAGCGTCCGCGCCTCCCAGGGTCGCCGACCGGTCAGCAGCTCGAAGGCCACGACGCCGAGCGCGAAGACGTCGACGAGGTGGCCTTCCCCCGGCGCCACCGCGCTCGCGAGGGCCTCGGGGGGCATGTAGGGGGGAGACCCGGCGAAGTAGCGCGTATCCGCGACCAAGACCTCGGGGAGCACGAGGCCGAAGTCCATCAGCACGACGCGGCCGTCGGGCGCCAGCATCACGTTGGCGGGCTTGACGTCACGGTGCGCGAGCCCCGCCCGGTGCACGATCGAGAGGCCGTCCGCCAGCGCCGCGAGCAGGTCGAGCACCTCGTCGACGCGGAACGGCCTGCCCTCCGCGCGACGGCCCTTGGCCTGCGCGGCCAGGCTCACGCCGAAGACGCGCTCCATCACGATGTACTCGAGCCCGCGGTGCTCCGCGAACCGGTGCACGATGCAGAGGCTCGGGTGCCGGAAGCGGGCGAGCGCCTTCGCCTCCTTGCGGAGCGAGCCGAAGTCGGCGTGAGGTCGCGCGACCTTCAGGGCGACCCGGCGCTCGAGCACATGGTCGACGGCCTCGAAGACTTGCGCCATCCCCCCGCGCCCGAGCAGCGCCGTGACCTCGAAGTCGCCGCCGACCAGCTCACCGAGGGCGAGCATGGGCGGGTCGGCCGCATCCTCCGCCGACACCCGACGTTCAGCCGACAGCGCTTCAGCCGACAGCTCTTCAGCCGACGCTGGGGCCTCACGCTCGGCCCCCCGTTCGGGGCGTTCGGGCCGCGTTCGCCGCTCCGTCATGACCGGTCGAGGCTACCACCGCCCGGCCTTCCCCCACACGCAATCCGTGTACGATCCGTTCACAAGCATTGACAACTCGAGTAGCCACCCCAACCATGATGAGGTGAGCGACGCACCTCGACCCCCTCGGACGAAGAGTTTGGCGGACCGAGTTCGCGAGGCCTTCGAGGGGCTCGCCGAGGCGCTGGACGAGCTGCTCTCCCCGCCGCCCGAGCTCATCCCCGTGCGCCCACGCCCGTCGCGCCCCCGCCCGCGCCGTCGCTGACGCGGAGCACGGTGGCCACGCGCGAACGACGCGGCGAACGACGTGTGCACATGGCCCCGACGCCCCGGTTGACGCGGTGGCCCGGTTGACACGGCGGCCAGGGTTTCCATAACTACGCCTCCCGGCGAGGCCGGGAGCGCAGTAACGGAGGCGTCGCCGCGGCGTCTCCCCCCTAGACCCCGCGTCCGAGGAGTAACGATGGCTGGCAATCTCGAGCAGGTGAACGATCTCAACTTCGAAGAGGCCGTGCTGAAGTCGGACGTCCCGGTGCTGGTCGACTTCTCGGCGACGTGGTGCGGGCCCTGCAAGCAGATCGAGCCGTTCGTGAAGCAGCTCGCGGAGGAGTACGCAGGCAAGATCAAGGTCACGAAGGTCGACATCGACGAGAGCCCCGGCACCGCGGCCCGCTTCGGGATCCGCGGCGTCCCGACGCTCAAGATGTTCAAGGGCGGCCAGGTCGTCGCCGAGCAGGTGGGCGCCGCCCCCAAGGCGAAGCTCGCCGAGCTCATCCACCGCGCGCTCTGAAGACGCTCCGCCCCGAGTCCGAGTCCGAGTCGTCGCGCAGCCCGATCGGACGGCGCGCCGCGAACGGAAGCGCGTGACGCGGACGACAGCCGCTCGACGCGGACGACAGCCGCTCGAGGGAGCCGAGCCGCGCTCCTTCGAAGACCTACGAAGCTCCGCCAACGGTCGTTGGCGGGGCTTTCGTCGTTTCTCTCACTCCCCGTCGGTCGGCTGCCGGAGCTGCTCGAAGCGCTCCTGCAAGCGCTGCCGCCGGAGCTCGTCCTGGCTGCGCTTGCGGGTCCAGGCATACGCGAAGCTCGCGACGATGATGGCGACCCCGAGCAGGAGCGCGAAGATCACGAGCCGAGTGCGCGTGTCGCCAGGTGCCGGGCGTGGCTCGGCGCGAACGACGGTCGGCGCGCCGGCGAGCTCGGGCGCCCGCGGCCGCACGACCGTCTCGGTTGGCTCGCGGGTCGGCCGCAAGCTGCGGCTCATCTGAGCGAGCTCCTCGAGTCCGTCTCCCGCCTCGCGCGCCTCGGGGGGATGTAGGTCGGCCGAGGCGGTCTGTGGCGGGGAGAGGCCCTCGGGCGACGGTCGGGTGACGCTCGGCGCCAAGGCCTCGACGTCCTCGAGCCTCAGCTCCTGCGTCCGCTCCTTCCGCGGCTTCGCCGGCACCGAGGGATCGAGCGGGACCTCCTCCTCTTCGTCCGCCTCGAGATCCTCGAGCCGCAGCTCCTGCGTCCGCTCCTTCCGCGGCTTCGCTGGCACCGAGGGATCGAGCGGGACCTCCTCCTCTTCGTCCGCCTCGAGATCCTCGAGCCGCAGCTCTTGCGTCCGCTCCTTCCGCGGCTTCGCCGGCACCGAAGGATCGAGCGGGACCTCCTCCTCGACGCTGTCGGCGATGGCCACCCCGAGGGCGACCCGCACGAGGCGAGGATCGAGCTCGCCCGAGTCCTCGCCGCCCAAGTCGCTCGGCGCCCCGCATCGGGGCTCGTCCTCGCCGAGCGCCGCCCGGACCAGCCGCGGGTCGAGGCCCTCGCCGCGCGCGAGGCCTTCGCCGCGCACGAGGGATCCGTCGGCGGCGGGTACGCTCGTCAGCACCGAGAGGTGGTGGGCGCCCTCCCCCTCGGCGCCGCGGCTCAGCTCTGGCGCGCCGCCCGACGCGGCCGCCGCGCGGACGAGCCGCGGGTCGATGCCGACGAGCCGCGGGGTCGCGACGGGAGCCTTCGGCGCGCGCCTCGCCCCCGCGAGCAGCGCCTCGGCGTCGGCGGCGCTCAGCGCCGGGAGCTTCTCGGTGCGCATCTCGTCGAGCACCGCGCGCGCCGCGTCCGGCAGCGAGAGCTCCTTCGGCAACCCCGCGATGACGTCCGAGCTCGGCGCGGACATCCTCGACGCGGACGGCGCGGACGGCGCGGACGGCGCGGACGACGGCGCGGACGAGAGGGGACGCACGTGGCCGAAGGCGGCCGGATCGAGCTCCGGCACGGGCAAGCCCGTGACCCGCGCCAGGGCCTCGAGGAGCGGCTCCAAGCTCTCGGCGCGCTCGTGTGGGCTCGGGTGCAGCAGCGCGCCGAGCGGGGCGGCGAGGACACCGAGGGACGCGCTGACGGCTTCGCCCGGCGAAGGCGGTGGCTGCAGCGTCAGCATCTCGTGGGCGATGGCCGCGACCGCGTAGCGATCCGACGCGGCGCTCGAGTCGCCGACCAAGACCTCGGGCGCGAAGCGACGACGGAGGTCGCCGTGTCGACCGAGGACCGCGGCGACCGCCCCCTCGGGCAGGGCGGGCACGAAGAACGCGCCCGTGAGCTGCAGGCGGTCGGGATCGACCCAGACGAGCGCCGCGTGGACGTCGCCGTGGTGGGCGCCGGGTGGGATCGCCGCGAGCGCCGCGTCGAGGAAGGCGAGGACCGGCAGCAGCTCGGTCGGAGAGACGCGCCGGCCGCCGTGGATGCGGCGATCGAGGAAGTCGCGGAGGGTGACGCCGGTGGGGACCGGCTCGGTGGCGTAGACGAACGCTCCGTCACGATCCGCGTCGAGCATCCCCGGCAGGAAGCGCCCACCGACGCCGACGTGGCGCTGCAGCGCGCGAACGACGGCGCCACGATCGGCGGACTCGAGCAGCTCTGCGCGGACGACCCGCAGGAGCACGGGCTCCTCGCTCTCGTGATCGAGCGCGAGGAAGCCGTGCGAGAACGCGTCGTCGCGCAGACGCCCCCGCACCTCGTAGCGCTCCCCGATCACGTCGCCGCGCCGGACGGTCGGCGGCGCGAGCGGTGACCCCGTGACCGCCGTCGCGTCGCTGAGGCGCTGCGTCGGCCGCGGCTGGGGCGGCGGGGTCGATTCCATCATGAGCCCCTCATCATACGCCGGTGCTGCCGAACCCGCCTCCCCCGCGCGTGCTCGCGTCGAGCGAGCTCGCCTCGCGGAGGGTGGGGACGACGTAGGCGGCGAGCACGAGCTGCGCGATGCGCATCCCCGGCTCGACGAGGAAGGGCTCGTCGCCGTGGTTGATGAGCAGGACCTTCACCTCGCCGCGGTAGTCCGCGTCGAGGGTGCCTGGCGCGTTGAGCACGGTGACGCCGTGCTTGAAGGCGAGACCCGAGCGTGGACGGACCTGCCCTTCGTGACCTGGCGGGATCGCGAGGGCGAGCCCAGTGGGGATCGCCGCCCAGCGGCCCGGCCGCAGCTCGATCGGCGCGTCGAGGCACGCGGCGAGGTCCATGCCCGCCGCGCCCTCGGTGGCGAAGCGTGGGAGGACCGCGTCGGGGCGGAGCTTCTGTACGTTGAGGACGGTCGTTCGCTCGCTCATTCGTCACGCCTCGTGAATTGCGGGAGGGCCGCGTCGCGGAGCAATTGTGCTCGGCGCGACGGGCCCTCTCGTCTCGACGTCACGTCGGGGACGCATCGCGTCCCCGAGCGCTCAGTCCTCACCCTCGGAGCTCGAGGCCTCGGTGCGCGGGGCGCCTTCGCCCTCGCCACCCTCGCCGCCCTCGCGGCGGCGGCGACGCCGACGGCGACGCTCGCTCTCACCGCCTTCGCCGCCCTCGCCCTCGCCGCCCTCGCGCGGACGGTCGCCCTCGCGGGCCTCGCGCGGACGATCGCCCTCGCGGGCCTCGCGCGGCGGACGATCGTCGCGGTCGCGACCACGGCCACCGCGTCCACGATCCCGATCACGGTCGCCACGACCGCGGCCACGATCTCGATCGCGATCCCCGCCACGCTCCCGATCACCGAAGTCGCGACGGGGGCGCTCCTCGCGCTCCTCGTAACCCTCCGGCTTCTCGAGGAGCGCCTTGCGCGACACCTTGAGGCGTCCGTCGCGGTCGATGTTGGAGACCACGACCTCGACCTCGTCGCCGATCTTGAGGTGGTCCTCCACCTTGTCGACGAACTCCCACGCGAGGTCCGTGACGTGGAGCAGGCCTTCCTTCCCGGGGGCGATCTCCACGAAGGCGCCGTAGCGCTCGACGCGGCGAACCGTGCCCATGTACTTCTGACCCACCTCGGGATCCGTCGTCAGGCTCTCGATGATCGCGATCGCCTTCTGCACGGCCTCGGGATCGCTGCTCGCGATGCTGACGGTGCCGTCGTCCGAGACGTCGATCTTCGCGCCGGTCTGCTCGACGATCGCCTTGATCATCTTGCCACCGGGCCCGATGATCACGCGGATCTGGTCGGGCTTGACCTTGATGGCCGTGATCTTCGGCGCGTACCTCGACAGCTCCGACCGCGGCGTCGCGAGGACCTCGTTCATCTTCGAGAGGATGTGCAGCCGACCGCGGCGCGCTTGGTCGAGCGCCTCCATCATCAGCTCGCTCGTGAGGCCGTCGATCTTGATGTCCATCTGGATCGCGGTGATGCCCTTCTCGGTGCCGCAGACCTTGAAGTCCATGTCGCCGAGGTGGTCCTCGTCACCGAGGATGTCGGTGAGGATGGCGTATTTCTCGCCCTCCTTGATGAGGCCCATCGCGACGCCCGCGCAGGCCGCCTTGAGGGGGACGCCCGCGTCCATCATCGCGAGGCTGCCGCCGCAGACGGTCGCCATCGACGACGAGCCGTTCGACTCGGTGATCTCCGAGACGATGCGGATCGTGTAGGGGAACTCTTCCTTGGAGGGGACGAGGCCCTTGAGCGCGCGCTCGGCGAGGTTGCCGTGGCCGATCTCGCGGCGGCCGGGGCCGCGGAGGAACTTCACCTCGCCCACCGAGTAGGGGGGGAAGTTGTAGTGGAGGAGGAAGTTGCGCCACTCGGAGTCGTGGAGGCTCTCGATCTTCTGCTCGTCGGCGCTCGTGCCGAGCGTCGCGGTCACGATGCTCTGCGTCTCGCCGCGGGTGAAGAGCGCCGAGCCGTGCGTGCGAGGCAGGAAGCCCGGCTCGATCGCGATCGGGCGGACGGTCTCGTAGTCGCGGCCGTCGACGCGGCGCTTCTCCTCGAGCACCTGCGCGCGCATCGTGTCGTACTTGAGGTCCTCGTACGACTTGCCGACGTCGCCCGCGCTCTCGGGGAACTCCGCCGCGAGGGCCTCGGCGACCTGCTTCTTGACCTCCTTGAGCTTGCCGTAGCGGTCGTGCTTCTCGCGGATACTGCAGGCCTCCTTGACGCCGGCGAGCCCGAGCTCCTTCACCCGCTGGTCGATGCGCTCGTCGCGCTTCGGCGGCGTGAAGGACCACTTCGGCGTGCCGACCGCCTTGGCCATCTCGACCTGCAGGTCGAGGATGCCCTGCATCGACTCGTGCGCGTGCACGAGCGCCTTGACGAGGTCGACCTCGCTGACCTCCTTGGCCTCGCCCTCGACCATCACGATCGCGTCCTTCGAGGCCGCGACGGTGATGTCCAGGTCCGAGAGCTCGAGGACCTTCGGGCTCGGGTTGACGACGAGCTTGCCGTCCACGCGACCCACCGTGACGCCCGCGATCGGGCCCGCCCACGGGATCGGGCTGAGCATCAGCGCCGCCGACGCGCCGCACATGGCGAGCGCGTTCGTCGGGTGCTCGGGGTCGGCCGAGAGCACCGTCGCGATGATCTGGATCTCGCCGCGCCAGCCGTCCGGGAAGAGCGGGCGGCACGGGCGGTCGATCATGCGGCTGGTGAGCGTCTCGGCGTCGCGGAGGCGCCCCTCGCGCTTGAAGAAGCCGCCCGGGATCTTGCCCGAGGCGTACGTCTTCTCGACGTAGTCGACGCTGAGCGGGAGGAAGTCCATGCCGGGGCGGCCCTCTTTGGTGCCGACGACGGTGACGAGGACGATGGACTCGCCCGCGCTCACGAGCACGGAGCCATGAGCTTGCTTGGCGACGCGGCCGGTCTCGAGGGTGACCTCGGTATCCCCGACCTTCACGGATTCACGAATGATCATACTGTTCTCCCCCAGCCCACTCGCATCGGGGCCAGGCGCTTCTGGGTTTCTGGGAGCGACGTGATGCCGCTCGGCTGACGCCCTCGGGGGAGAAGCTGGGGCTCGGTCCTCGATTCGAGCGCTCGATTGGCTCGAGCGCTCGAAGCGAAGAACGAACGGCCCGCCTCCCGGACCTTCAGGCGGTCGCATGCTGGCGCATCCAGGCCCGAAACGCAAAAGCTCTCGCGGCTCACGTCCTTCGGGTCCGAGCCTGGAGACAGGCTCACGCGCTGGTGAACGCGGCGGCCGGGAGGTGATTTCGAGTTGACGCCCCGGGGCCTGCACGCTCACCTCTCGGCCATGACCGACGAACGCTCCCGCGCGCTCTACGCCGAGGCCTGTGAGGTGCTCCCTGGCGGCGTGAACTCCCCCGTCCGCGCCTTCAAATCCGTGGGCAGCACGCCCGTCTTCGTGAAGGAGGCGCGCGGCGCCACCCTCGTGGGCGCCGACGGCCGCGAGTACGTCGACTACGTCGGCTCGTGGGGCCCGATGATCCTCGGCCACGCACACCCCGAGGTCCTCGCGGCGATCACCGACGCCGCCTCCCGGGGCACCAGCTTCGGCGCGCCCACCGAGGGCGAGATCCGCATGGCCGAGGACATCCGCGCGGCCTACCCACACATGGAGATGTCGCGAATGGTCAGCTCGGGCACCGAGGCGACCATGGGCGCCCTCCGGCTCGCGCGCGGCTACACCGGCCGGAGCGTCGTCGTGAAGTGCATCGGCGGCTACCACGGCGGCGCCGACTACCTGCTCGTGAAGGCGGGCAGCGGGCTCGCGACCCTCGGCGAGCCCGACAGCGCGGGCGTCCCGCCCGCCATCGCCGCGACCACCATCTCCATCCACTACAACGACCTCGACGGCGCCAAGGCCGCCTTCGCCGAGCGGGGCGACGAGATCGCGGCCGTCATCATCGAGCCGGTCGCCGGCAACATGGGCTGCGTCGGCCCCGAGGCGGGCTGGCTCGAGGGGCTGAAGGCGCTCTGCGATGCGCATGGCGCGCTGCTGATCTTCGACGAGGTGATGTGCGGCTTCCGCGTCGCGTACGGCGGCGCGCAGGAGCGCTTCGGCGTCACGCCGCACCTGACGTGCCTCGGCAAGATCGTCGGCGGGGGGCTCCCGGCCGGCGCGTACGGCGGCCCGAAGACGATCATGAGCAAGGTCGCGCCGCTCGGCCCCGTCTACCAGGCTGGCACGCTCAGCGGGAACCCGCTGGCGGTCGCCGCGGGCCGCAAGACGCTCGAGCTGCTCCGCGCGCCGGGCACGTACGAGAAGCTCGAGGCGATCGGCGCCGAGCTCGAGGCGATGCTCGTCGCGGCCGCGAAGGAGGCCGGCGTCACCTGCACGGTTCAGCGGGTCGGCGCGATGATCACGCCCTTCTTCCACGACGGCGCGGTGCGGAGCTGGCGCGAGGCCGATCAATGCGACCGCGCCACCTTCGGGCGATGGCACGCCGCGATGCTCGAGCACGGCGTGCATTGGCCGCCCAGCCAGTTCGAGGCCGCCTTCCCCTCGCTCGCTCACGACGCCGACGCGCTCGCCAAGACCCGCGCGGCGCTCGGCCCGGCGTTCGCCGCGGCGCGAGGCTGACGGAAAGCGCGCATGGATCCGAACGCGCCCATCGGCGTCTTCGACTCGGGCCTCGGCGGGCTCACCGTCGCGCGAGCGATCCGCGCGGCGCTCCCCGACGAGCAGCTCGTCTACCTCGGCGACACCGCGCGCGTCCCGTACGGCACGCGCAGCGCGCACACCGTCATCCGCTACGCGCGGAGCTGCGCGGCGCACCTCGAGCGACGCGGGATCAAGGCGCTCGTCGTCGCGTGCAACACCGTCAGCGCGGTCGCGCTCGACTTCCTGCGCGTCGAGCTCGACGTGCCGGTGCTCGGCGTGATCGAGCCGGGCGCGCGCGCCGGCGTCGCCGCGACGCGCACCGGCAAGCTCGGGGTGATCGCCACCCGCGGGACGATCGCGTCGGGGGCGTACATCCGCGCCGTCGCGTCGATCCGCTCGAGGGTCGAGGTCTTCGGGCAGCCGGCGCCGCTCCTCGTGCCGCTCGCAGAAGAAGGGTGGATCACGGGCGAGGTGCCCGAGCGAGCGGTCGAGCGCTACCTCGAGCCGCTCGCGGCTCAGGGGGTCGACGCCCTCGTGCTCGGCTGCACCCACTACCCGCTCTTGCGGCCCGTCATCGAGGCCGTCGGCCAGCGGGTGCTCGGCCCGAGCCTCTCGCTCGCCGACGGCGCCGAGGCGACCGCCGCCGAGCTCGCCGAGCTGCTCGAAGCCCGCGAGCTGCGGGCCGCCGGGCCGGGCGGGCTCGAGCTCTTGGTGACGGATCTACCCGACCGCTTCGCCGAGGTCGCCTCGCGCTTCCTCGGCGAGGACGTCGAGGAGATCGACGTCCATCAAGTCGATCTCTGACGGTCGACCCTCTGACGGGGTTCGGCGCACGACCCGAAGTCCGTACGGGTTGCCGTGGATGATCGGCTCGGAGGTCGTTGGCCGGGCCGACGAAGGACCATGCCGATGCCGATTCGAGGAGGTCGGCCAGCGAGATCCGCATCGAGGGCCGGAGACACCCGGAACCAACGTCGGGTTGGCCACGCGTTCACCCCGCCGCGGGCCGAATCGCGGCCACCCCGTAGGCCTCCGTCGGAAGGGGCCCGAAGGGAGAGGGGCGAAGCTCGCCGATCGTGTCGCTCCCCGCCGCTGGATCGCCTGCTTCAGCAATCACCCGCATGGGTCAGGAGGTGACGCGCACCCTCACGGCCATTAAAGGTCATAGAGTACCTCAATCACCCTTGATTCGAGGGTCGGTTGCGCCAAGTGCCCCGCGTTCACAATTGTGCTTCCCGCCCCACGTCGTGGGTGTAAAGTCCCCACTCCATTCGCTGGAGACGAAGGGAAGAGCAACGACCATGACACGCCGGACCAGCCGACTGCGACTCGACCGCACGTTCCCAGGCAGGCAGGCTCCGCGCACGCGCGTGGTGCTGACCTGCGTGGTCACGGCTGCGCTTTCACTGGCTGTGGCGCGTCACGCCGCAGCACAGAGCTCGACATGTGTCTCGGGCCAGGGGCTGCAGCATCAACAGGTGTGGTGGTCGGGCAACAGCGGCACGAAGTATCGGCTGGATTTCTCGAGTGGCGCCCCAACCCTGTTCGAGTCCGGGCACGCCCAGTCCCCGTCGTTCGAGGGTACGGCGGTGTACACGAACGCGTCAGGTCAGCTCCTGCTCTACTCCGACGGCGTCCGAGCGTGGCGGGGGAGCGATCACGTGGAGATCGCGGCCGGCCTCCCGGGTGATCCCTCGGCGACGGAGGCCGCCTTGATCAGCCCCGTGCCGGGCGGCGATCCCCTCGACGACTTCTATGTCTTCGGGAACAGCGCAAATACGACGAACGGCACGGTCGCCTATGTGCGGGTGACCGTGAGCACGGGTATGGCGTCGGAGCGTGTCGACCTCTCCGTCGGCAACACCGGAGAGTCGCTCGCCGCGGTCCCGCACGCGAACGGGAGCGATGTCTGGATCTTGACGCTTCGGAACAACCCCGACCCGACCCGACCGATCGAGCTCGCCGCGTTCCTCGCCAGCCCCGCTGGCGTCGCGACGACGCCCGTCTTGACGGAGCTCCCCGACCTCGGTGCGGCGACGAGCCGCGCGAACCGCGGCAACCTCAGCTTCCATCCGCCCACGAACACGCTCGTTCTCGGCAATTTCGGCGTGGGGTCGGGTGTGATCCTGACCGCCGCGTTCGACGCCTCGGCGGGGACCATCTCCGACGTGGTCACCCGCGCCACGGGGGCGGTCGGCTACTCGTCGGCCCTATCGCCGTCGGGGCGATATCTGTACTTCACGAGCGGTCTGGAGGGGTTCCAAGGTACGGCCCGCGTGCTCGATCTCGAAGACCTCGAGGCGGCGGCGATGGACATCACGTTCCCCGGCGTCGGAGCGGTCGGAGGCTGCCGCCTCGCGTTCGATGGCCGGGTCTACTATTCGAGCTTTGGTGGTGGATCGCTCGGCGTCGTCGAGACTCCCGACAGCCCGACCGGCGCGTTCGCCTCGTCACTCTCGCTCGGAACGGGACGCGGCTCGTACCACCTGCCCAACCAGTCGTTCCCGGCGTGCGCCGAGGCGGGGTGTGCTTCTGACGAGGACTGCGACGACGGGACGTGCGACCTCGCGACGCGCGAATGCGTGCCCAACCCCGCGTGCGTCGACAGCTCGGAGTCCGGGACCGACGAGGGGTGCGACGAGGCGGCCCCGCACTGCTCGAGCGAAGCGCGCTGCGAGGTCTGCATCGCCGTGGGCGAGGGAGTCGACCTCGGATGCGATGTCGCGCGGCCGCGTTGCACGATGGACGGCGCGGGCGGGTTCGTCTGCGTCGCGGACGACGCTGGCCCGTCGGACGCTGGCCCTTCGGATGCTGGGTCGTCGGACGCGGGGTCCTCACTGCCAGACGCAGGACCGACGGATGCTGCCGTCGCCGACGCGGGCGCCCCGGAGATCATCGATGAGGGCGGCTGCCGCTGCGCCACCACGGAGGGCTCTCCCACTGCGCTCCTCGTGCCCTTCGCGGTGATGCTGCTGCTGCGCCGCCGACGATGAACGAGGTGTCGCTCGCGCGCGGGCGAGGCCGCCCGCGACGGCTCGATCACCCCTCGTCGTCGCCGTGGCCATGGCCATGGCCGTGGGGACCGTGCGCGTGTCCGTGCTCGATCTCCTCGGCGGTCGCGTCGCGGACCTCGAGGATGGTGCACTCGAAGTGGAGCTCCTCGCCGGCGAGCGGGTGCTCTGGCGTCATGATGATCGTGGGGCCCTGGACCTTCTTGACCCAGAGCGGGATCATCTCGCCCTTCGGGCCTCGGCTGACGAAGCGCATCCCCGCCTCGACGTGCGCGTCGGGGGGGAAGTTGGAGCGCTGCATCCGGATGTCCTTGAAGCCCTGCCTCTCGCCGTAGCCCTCGGCGGCCGGGACCACCGCCTTCACCACGTCGCCGACCTGCTTGCCCTCGAGCTGACGCTCGAGGCCGGGGACGATGTTCTGTGCGCCGTGCAGATAGAGCAGCGGGTGCTCCTCGCTCGAGCGATCGATCTCGGTCCCCTTCGAGTCCGTGAGGACGTAGTGCATCTTGGCGACTTTGCCGTCGGCGATCGTGGTCATCGGCCGAGGACTAGCAGACCCCCCGCCCGGCTCCAGCCGACGCACGGCCGGACCCAAGCTCGGAGGGCCCCTTGCGGTCGCACCCGCATCTCGCCGATGATCGCGCGAGCAGGGGGGGACGCATGCGAGGGACGACGTCGACGAAGAAGCGTTTGCGGCTCGCCGTGGGCTCGGCCCTCGTCATCGCGCCCGCGTCGCTGCTCGCGTGCGGCCCCGAGGCAGCCGAGGCCCCGCCGCCCGTGGAGCCGATGACGAACCCTGGCGTCGAGGTCATCGAGCCCGTCGAGCCCGTCGAGCCCGTCGAGCCCGTCGAGCCAAGCCCGAACGTCAGCCCCTTCGACGACGAGGTCGAACCAGAGGCCGAGGTGGGCGAGCCCACGTCTCCGAGCACGATGTCGACAGCGACCACGACGGCGCTCGACCGTCCGCCCACCGTGAACGTGCCGGCGTCCCCGCCGCTGCCGACCGCGAACCCCGTCCCGACGAGATCCGAGAGGCCCCGATGACACGCACCCGAACGCTCCGATTCACCGTCGGCAGCGCGCTCCTCTGCGCGCCGCTCACCCTCGCCGCGTGCGGCGGCGGCAACGAGGAGGTCCCCGACGAGCCGCACGTGAACGTGCCGCCCGATCCGGGCTCCGGAGGCGAGGTCCCGGAAGACGGGATCGACTGGGCCGTCACGAACCCTGGACCGCCCGACGACCCCGAGCCCACCGTCAACCCCGGCCCAGGCGATCGGCCGCTACCGACCGCCAACCCCGCGCCCCCGGAGACGCCATGAGCGCACGGATCGAGCGGCGCGGCCGAACACTCGGCGTGATGGTGGGGAGCGCGCTCCTCGTCGGCGCCGCCGCCTGTGGGCCGGACGAGCTGCGCGTCAACGTGCCCGCCGAACCCGTCGAGACGATCAACGTCCCTCCCGACCCACGGCCCGTCGAGGAGGAAGCGCCGGCGCCGGACGAGGACGAGCGTCCACCACGCGTGAACCCCGGACCGACCGACGACGAATGAGCGGGCCCTCGAACGAGGCGCGCGGCGACGCCGAGGCGCTGCTGACTCCGACCACGACCAAGCTCGGCTCGATGCATCGGAACCAGGTGCATCGCGCGCCCTGGCCGGACTTCGACGCCTTCGACGTCGCGCGCTACGACGTCGAGCTGCGGCGACACGCCGCGTGGCATTGGATCTCGCGCGCGCAGGCCGAGCACGGCTCGGTGCACCAGTTCAGCGCCGTCACGCACGCGCTCACCGAGGCGCGCGCCCCGGTCGAGCTCCTCGGCGCGCTCGCGCGCTTGCTCACCGACGAGGTCCGCCACGTCGAGCTCTGCGCGCGGGCCGCGAAGGCCTTCTACCCCGAAGGAGACGCCGCCTTCTTCCGGTGGCGCACGCCGCGCGCCCCCTGGCCCGACGCCCCAAGCGTCGACGCCGACCGGCGCGAAGAGAGCGAGCTGCGCCTCCGCGGCTGGGCAGCGCGGGCGATCCTCACGGCGTGCGCGCTCGGCGAGACCCTGAGCGAGCCGATGCTCGAGGCGATCGTCCTCGTCGCGACCGATCCGCTGCCTCGCGCGTGCGCCGAGCAGATCCTGAAGGACGAGCGCTTCCACGGCCGCTTCGGCTTCGAGGCGCTCGCGGTGCTGGTACCGACCCTCGACGACGCCGAGCGCGACGCGCTGCAGACGCAGCTCTCGCGCGCGCTCGCCGGCTTCGAGCGGACGACGTGCGGGAAGGTTCGCGTCGAAGACCTCGCGGGCCGCGAGCTCGAGATCACGGCCCCCGAGCCCGGCGCGCCGCCGAACCTCGGCACGCTCACGGAGGAAGAGTTCGCCGCGATCTTCTACGCGACCCTCGAGGCGCGCATCTTCCCCGCGCTCGAGCCGCTCGGCCTCGACCCGATGCGCGCCTGGGCCGAGCGCGGCCGCTTCCCGGCGGCGCGGCGAGAGGCGAGCGCCGAGGCCCGCGCCACGACCGCGGACTGACCCGCCACGTGCCCTCGAGGTACCCGTCGACCTCGCGCGCGTGCGAGCACATCAATCACGGACGATCGGGAGGACGATGGCCTCGATCCGGATCTCGGGGTGCTCCTCGACGATACGCTCCCGTTCGGCCTCGAGCGCCTCCGAGAGCTCGCGCGCGGAGGTCCTCGTGGATCCTCTCTGCCCCGTGAAGCCGACCACATAGAAGCCGTGGGTGCGGTCGTGACCGAGCAAATACCTAGCCACGAGCTGGCTCCACAGCGCCCTCCGCCACTCGCAGTTCTTCGACCACTTCACCTCGATGGGGATCGAGACCACCTCGCCATCTCGGGTCCAGCTCGCGACGAAGTCGGGCTCATCACCGTGCCGTCCCTTGGGCTCCCGCGAGAGCACGACCCGATCGCCGATCGCCATCTTGAGGCGCGCGTGCAGATACTCCTGGAGGGCTCGTTCGCGCGGGACCGCCCCGCCTTTGCCGAGGAGCAAGAACTCGTGCTCTCCGACGTCGCCTGCGATCGCATGTAGCGCCTCGTTCACGTCGAAGAAGAGGTCGTCGATGGATCGAGCGCCCGCGACGCCTCGCAAGGCGTCGTGGATCCACTGGACGGTGGGCCGACAGGGCGGCGGCGAGAGCATGCTCAACTCGTCGCGAAGCCTCATCTCCTCGGAGAGCGCGTCAAGCCAGCGCCGCTGCCGCGCTCGCTCGCTCTCGGGGAGCAGCGCGAAGACCCGCTCCGCGTAGCCACGTCTCACAACCGCTCGGAGGAGAGTCGAGCGGAGGGCCTGAAGCCGATGGCTCTCCGTGAGGATTCCGTCGGGGAGGCGCTCCCACGGGACCTGCGCGGCGCAGAGCCGGCCGAGCAACCGGAGCGCGTCGTCGTCAGACCACTCGTCGAAGCGCGACGCGGTCGCGCGGAACTTCGGGGCCAGCTCCCGAAGGCATTCGCCAAGTCGCGCGGTCGCGGCGGTCGGGATGCGCTCAATCACCGCCAGTCCGGCGCTACGGGTCGCCCGATCCACCAGCAACCAGCGCGTGCAGGCGATGCCAAGCGCGTCATCCCCCCCCCGCGCGCCTGACCGCCCAGCTTCGCAACGTCCCGTCTACCGCGCCGCGCTCGCGCGCGAGGTCGAGGAGCCGAGCGCGATGCTCGACTGTCGCGTCCGACTCGTCCGAGAGCAGCTCACGGAGCGCGCTGGCGAGCCACGCCGGGGGGATCGCCAGCGCGACCACGGGACGCTCCCGCGTGCGGAGATCCAGTCGCAGCTGCTCAGCCGCGACCTCGCGCGTCACCTGCGACTGATGCTCCGCGCAGAGCTGGACGCAGTACCCCAACTGCTCGTGACCGACGAAGAGCGCTGTCGGCAGCCAGCGACGGATGGTTGGGGGGTCGAGCCACTCGAAGCGGTCCGATTGGACCACCGCGTGGACGAACGCGGCTCCCTCGTCGGCGAGATGCGACGGGTAGGCCATCCCCCGCGGAACCGGCGTCGGCTCGACATGCTTCAGCAAGGTGCGGAGCTCCTGGAGGATCCGCGTCCGCAGCCCGGGATTCACGTCGCGGAGCGTCCCGCGAAACCCTCGCTCGGCCGACCGGTTGAAGCAGAGGAAGGTCACCCAACGGAACCGGGTCGCGGGATCCGTCTCCGATTCGAGGCGACTCTCGAGCTGCTCGGCCAGGCTTGCTCGGGACGACGTCTGCGGAGATGCCCGCCACTCTGCTTCCTCGCGGTGTCTTGCTTCGAGCCACTGACTCCACGCGTCCGCGTAACGGTCGCGAACCACCTCGCGAGCATGCTCCGACGTCCGCGCCAACCGGAAGAGGGTGTCTTGGGCCCGTGCCGAGTGCTCGGCACCCGATCCAGAGAGCTCGGCGAGCCAGTCGACGTCGTTCTCCGCCGGGGAGACGCCCCAGACGCTCCGCTCGAAGCAACGCCTCCGAGCCTCGACGTCCATCTCGAGCCGCTCGGAGAGCGCCTCGCGGATCGACTCACGATCCGCATCCAGCACCAACGAGAGCCATCGTGCATCCAAAGGGCCCTCCCGAACGAGGAGTCGTCGCGCGTGCGCGTGGAGCCTCGGATGCGCGCTCTGCTGCTCGGGCTGTAGGACCCAATGAGCGTGGTCGAGCGTCATCGAGTCTTCAAGGTCGTCGTAGAGGAGCCCGACGAGGCCGTCATTCGAGAACCGGACCATCGCGGCATGTCGCCATGTCCCGAGATCGAGGCGCAGCTTGGCGAGCCACAACAACTCGCGGAGCTGATCTCCTCGATCGCCAGCGCTCGAGCGGACCAGCGAGCTCCGGGCGAATCTGACTCAGGGGTTCGACCAGCCCCGTCGCTTCATCTCGAAGCGCGCCTTCGTCGTCGGTCAGGAGGCGCTGAAGCGCACGAACCGGGAGCGCGCAGAGTCGCCCCGCGGCGAGCGACTCCTCCACGTGTCGCTCCCGAAAGACCAGAGCCCCGTCGCTGCGTGCCACGAAGAGGTCGGTGCGGGAGAGCGCTCGCCACTCGTCCTTCGAGGCCAGTGGGAAGTCCTCGTGGTCGAGCGCCCGACCCGAGAGCAAGGCGAGCAGCACCATCCCCGCCACCGCGGGTGGAGCGGCCTCGACCTGCGAGGCCGTGACGTGGACGCACACGTCTAGGGCCCCTCGTTCGAAGCTGAATGCGAGCACGGCGCGGGCACGCGCCCACGCCTCGTCCGCGTCCTCTCCGACGCGGAGGGACGGGGCTCCATCGGCCGCGAGCTCGGTGCCTCCGAACCGTCGTTCGAGCTCGAGCCGGAATCCCTCGGAAGCCCCGTGGACGACGATGAACATCGTCAGCTCGGCGCCTCCAATCGGAGCGTCACGCGCATCTCGCCGCTTCGCACCTCGAACTCCGGCTCGGGATACCCAGCCTCGGTGAGCTCTCGAATCATGTGCACGACCCCGACGCCCATATCCTCGCGGTAGCCGAGGCGATGGAGCATGTTCGCGAGGTAAGGGTTGCGCCGCTGCGAGACCCCACCAAGGCGGATGCTGTCGACGGTCATGTGATTCAAGAGGCCACCCGGGTTGATGACCTCGACGCGGTCGTCGAAGACGAAGATCCGCACTTGAGAGGGGACGGCGTAGTCTCGGTGGGCGAGCGCGTTCGCAACGACCTCGCGCCAGACGTCGGGAGGTATGCGACGGTCGACCCGCTTCAGCCCGGAGCTCGACGACGAGCTCGCTGGCGTGTGAAGCTCGAGAAACGCGACGGCCTGCTCGAGCTGGTGCACCACCGTCCCTCGGAGCTCCTTGCGGTCCACGAGGTCTCTGCTCATCGCGACGCCCCGAAAACGCACCGCCGTGACGTAGGCATCGATCACGAACCGTTGCGGCTCGGCCGAGAGCATCAAGACCCCTGCGAGCGTCGGGGTCCCGTCATCCGTGATTGCCCGCAGGGCGCGCAGGAGCGTTTCGTCTTGCACCCTCGCGCGCGAGGGAAGCCGCGCGACCAGCTCCGCGATGAGCACGGGGTCCAAGTCGGCACGGTTCGCTCGCGGCGCTGGCTGCTCATCGAAGTGTGCCGTGCTCCCATGGAGTAGGTGCTTGAGCTCCTCGGACGTCGCCTCACGAGACATCGCTCCGTCGCGTACGAAGAACCTCGAATCCCCCCGGAACGGACGCTCGGGGAGGAACCCGGGGACCGCCACGTGCAGAACGGGCCCCTCGTCGAAGTCCAACACATCCAGGTCGACGCGGAGGGCGGGGTTGCAGGAATCCCGTGCGATCTGGGCGACGGTCCGTTGGGCAACGTCGATGTCGTCGAGCCCCGTCACCGTTCCGTCGTTCTCGACGCCGAGGAAGAGATCTCCCCCCCCCGCTGTTCGCGAAGGCGACCAGCGCTTTGGCGATCGCGCGGCGCTCTGGCAGGCCCGGCCGCGCCGACTTCAGCTCCGTGCGGCCGTCCTCTCCTCGCGCGAACCGGACTCGCAGATCCTCCAAGGTCACCTGGTGAATCTAGCACGAACGCGCGAGAGCCCCGTCGGGCGTCGCGCTCAGTGCAGCGAACCGGAAGTTCGTGACCAGGTGCAAAGAGGCGCCCGTCCAGCGAGCGGAGCGAGCGTCGGCTCGTGGGAGGGGGCCCCGCGGGGCTGCGTCGCACCGCGCTGCCGCGCGGTTGCGACTGTCTCGCGAATTCGTGCAGCTTCGCGGACTACGTCCGCTTCGCCTCGCACGATTCCGCTTGGATCCATGCCCCATGGGGGAGGGGCAGGCGACAGCCCCTCATAGGAAGCTCAGTAGAGCCGGTCGATGCCCATCTCCGCGAGGACCTCGCGGAGCGCGACGATGAAGCGGGACATGTCGTCCGGCGTGATGGCGCCCATGTTGGCGAGCCGGAAGGTGTCCTTCTTCGCGCCCTTCCCCGGGTAGATCGTGAAGCCTCGCGCGAAGAGCAGGTCGTGCATCCGGTCGTACGAGTAGGCCGGGTGCGTGGGCTCGAGGTAGGCCGTGAGGATGCGCGAGAGCTGCGCCTCCGGGAGCAGGCGCTCGAAGCCGAGCTCGCGCATGCCGCCGTCGAGGACCTCGAAGCAGGCGGCGTAGCGGCGGTGGCGCGCCTCGACGCCGCCCTCCGCCTCGAGCTCGCGGATGGCTTGCTCGAGCGCGTAGACGAGCTGCACGGGCGGCGTGAAGCGCATCTGGTGGTTCTTGAGGAAGAAGCGATATTGGTCCGCGAGGCTCAGGTAGAGCGAGCGCCCCGGGACGCGCTGCATCGTCTCGATGCGCGCGCGCCGGCAGAGGACGAACGAGAGGCCCGCCATGCCCTGGATGCATTTGTTGGAGCTCGACACGAGGAAGTCCGCGCCCAACGCGTCCATGGAGATGGGGATGCCCGCGTAGCTCGACATCGCGTCGACGATCATCTCGACGCCCGCGTCCTTGCAGAGCGCGCCGACCGCCTCGACCGGGTTGAGCATGCCCGTCGTCGTCTCGTGGTGGACGATCGCGAGGTGGGTGAAGCCGCCCTCCGCGAGCTTCGCCTCGACTCGCGCGAGGTCGACCGGCTCGCCCACGCCAAGGTCGAGGACCTCGTGCGCCATGCGGTACGCGGCCGCCATCTCGGCGATCCGGGTGCCGTACGCGCCGTTGTCGACGACGAGGAGCTTGCCGTCCTCGGGCACCGCCGAGGCCACGGCGGCCTCGACCGCCGCGGTGCCCGAGCCGCCGAAGAGCACGGCGACGCAGTCGTCGCCGACGAGCTTCGCGAGGCCCTCGGCGACGCGGCCCATCGTGTCGCCGAAGCTCTGCTCACGGGGGCAGATGTCTTCGCAGACGAGCGCGTCCTTGACGGTCTGGGTGGTGGTCGCGGGGCCCGGGTTGAGCAGGATCATCAGGCGGACTCCATGCGGAGGATCTGCGGGTAGAGCTCGCGCCGCAGGAGCGCGTACTCCTCGGGGCTGTCGACCTCGAGGAAAGGGAGCTCCTCCCCCGAGAAGGTGAGCGCGCGGACGCGGCCGTAGCGCATGAGGCGCTCGGTGAGCTCCTCGTGCTCGGTCGCGCGCTTGGCAGGCCCGAAGCCCTTGAAGGCGAGCGACGTGGGGTCGGCGTCCGGGTCGCCGAGGAGCCACGCCATCGTGCGGCGCACGAGCCCGTGATCCTCGGGCGCGAGCTTCACGATGCCCGTCGCCTCGCCGAGGCAGGGTTCGTGCATGACGAGCTCGGGCGTCAGGCCCTTGCCCATGAAGCGCGGCGCCTCGCGCGGTCCGAAGACGAGCACCTCCTCGGTGGAGTTCTCGAAGCGGTCGCAGACGAGCGTCGTCGTCACCGCCGGCGCCTCGAGCATGCGCCGCAGCACGTCGCGGTGGTAGACGATGTCGGCGTCCATCAACAGCGTCTGCCGCGTGCCGTCGAGGACGCCGTGCTCCGAACGCGAAGCGAACTGGAAGCTGTGCAGGCTGCCCGAGGTCTGGATCTCGGGCGTCGGGTTCACGACGAGCTTCACCCACGGCGCCCAGCGCTCGACCTCGGCGGCGATCATGTCGCGGCGGTAGCCGACGACCACGACGACGCGCTCGACGCCGAGCTCGCGGAGGAGCTCGATCTGCCGGCGCAGGAAGCTCGTCTCTTCCTGGTCCGCGGCGCCGCGCGGGCCGATCGGCAAGATGGCCTTGGGCCGCTCGTCGGTCTCCTCGGAGAGCCGGGAGCCGCGGCCCGCGGCCAAGATGACCGCCTCGTACTCGTGCTTCATGGTGCTGCCTTCGACCTCGCTGCGCCGCCGGCTTCCGGCGGAGGTTGTTCGTGATGCGCGCGCTCAGGCCGTCTCGGCCAGCCAGTCGCGGAAGCGCGCGTAGGCGTCCCTCGGTGCCAGCTTCGGCCGGCCGAGCTCGGCCTTGCCGCCCGTCCGCACGACCACGCGGAGGAAGGTCGGCCCCTCCTCGCTCAGGTGCGCCTCGAGCGTCTGCTTCAGCTCGTCCGCCGTCGACACGGTGTCGGCGCGGCGGTAGCCGCTCGCGAGCGCGATCGCCGCGAAGTCGACCGAGGGCGACGCCGTCGGCTGGCCGCCGGTCGAGTCGTGCGCCGCGTTGTCGATGACGACGTGGTGCAGGTTCGCAGACTTCGCCGCGCCGATGGTCGCGAGCGTGCCGAGCTTCATCAGGAGCGCGCCGTCGCCGTCGAGCACGACGACCTTGCCCGGCCGGGTGCGCGCGACGCCGAGGCCGAAGCCCGCCGCGCAGCCCATCGAGCCGACCATGTAGAAGCGGTTGGCCTTCGAGTGGTCCTGATCGTCGAGCTCGTAGAGCTCGCGCGAGAGCTTGCCGGTCGTCGCGACCACGGCCGGTCGGTCGGCCTCGGCGTTGAGCAGGGGGGCGATGACCTGCAGCGCGTCGTACCGATCCATCGCGGGGACGTGCCGGCGACGCGGGGGCAGCGCGAAAGCGCTCGTCTCGGCCTCGAAGGTGATCGGCGCCGCCACGGAGCCGCCCGTGAGCCGGCCCTTGCGGAAGACCCAGCCCGCCGGCACCTGGCGCGCGAGCACGTCGTCGAGCTCGCGCCCGAAGCTCGTCTCGTCGAAGACGTAGCCCTCGATCCCGCAGAGCGTGATCAGCTCGTCGGTGATGACGCCCATGCGCTCGTGCTGCGGCTCGTCCGGTTTGCCGGGCTCGCCGCGGTGCGAGACGAGGAGCACCACGGGCATCTGGTAGATGTAGAGCATCGAGGTGATGGGGTTCACCGCGTTGCCGAGCCCGGAGTTCTGCATGAGCGCGAAGGCCGGGCGGCCACCCGCCACGAGGCCCGCCGCGATCGCGACCGCCTCGCCCTCGCTCGAGGCGGGGACGTAGTCGAGGCCCGGGTCCGAGCCCATGTAGTTCACGACCGGGGTGAAATACGAGCAGGGCACGCCGCTGCCGCTGCGGATACGGCGCTCCTTGAGCTCGCTGCCGAAGGCGTCGATGTCCATCTCAGCTCACCTGGTCCGAGGCGAGGAGGTCGGCCTGCTCGTCGAGATCGCGCCAATGCCCGAAGGTGTGCACGACGTTGACCTTCTCGCCGGCCGCGATGAGCCGGTTGAGCAGGTCGACGAGGCTCGCCGAACGCAGCGCCTCGGGCTCGTCCTGGGCCATCGCCTCGAGCGCGGCGACGACCTTCGCGGCTGCGTCGCCCTGGAGCGCGAGCAGGCCGATCCACTCGCCGCTCGCGGCGTCGGGCTCGATCGCGCCGATCGCCTGGAGCGTGCACTCGCCGCCGAGCGGCGTGCGCGTGCCCTCGGTCTTCACGAGGTCGCGTTTGTCGTCGACGCGCGGGCGGATGCGGAAGCCGGCGTCGGCCGCGAGCGTGACGCCCTGCGACTGCGCGAGCAGGTTCTGCAGGATGAAGGGGTCGTAGATGACGTCGCCGTAGGCGATCACGACCTCGCCCTTGAGGAAGTCGCGCGCCTGGTAGAGGGAGTAGAGCTCGCCGGTCGTGCCGTAGTCGTCGTTGTCGAAGTAGCTCAGGCCCGCGAGGTTCACGGCGTCCTTCTTGTAGCCGCGCACCACGCCGATGTTCTTGATGCCCTGCTTGTTGAAGGCCTCCGTGTGCCACGTGAGCACCGGCTTGCCCTTGAGGTTGAGCATGCACTTGGGCTTGTCCTCGACGAGCTTGCCGAAGTTGCCCTTCGTCGCGGCGAGGACGAGCGCGCGATACGGCGCCTGGGTCGGCTCGGGGAGGTAGCGCGCCTCCAGCGAGGCGAACTCCTTCATGCCCTGCAGGCGGAAGATCTCCGAGACCGGCGCGATGTCGTTCTCGACCGACATCAGGTCGTGCGTCTCGCGCAGCTTCTTGAGCGTGTCCTGGAGCGCCGTCACGACGGTGCGGATGCACTGGTTGGCGAAGATGAAGTTCGTGATACCGGCCTCGACGAACTTCGACATCGGCTCGGTCGGGTACTTCGTCGGGACGATGATGACGGGCGCCGCGCCACTCCAATGCTGCATGAACGAGAGGATCTCGCTGCTGTCCTTGCGGGCGCTGTGCACGAGGATCACGTCCGCGCCGCTCTCGGCGTAGGCGGTCGCGCGCAGGAGCGCCTCGTTGAGGCCCCAGCCGGCGATGAAGGCCTCGGTTCGCGCGACGACCATGAAGTCCTCGTCGGCCTGGGTGTCCTTGGCCGCGCGGAGCTTGCCGCAGAACTCGTCGACCTCGGCGAGCGCCTGCTTCTCGCCCGAGATGAAGCTGTTCGTCTTCGGGAAGAGCTTGTCCTCGAGGCAGACGCCCGCGATGCCGCGCTGCTCGAGCTTCTTCACGAGACGGATGACGTTGTTGAAGTTGCCGTAGCCCGTGTCGCCGTCGAGGAGGATGGGCAGGTCGGTGGCGTCGCTCATGAACTCGAGCACGTCGAGGACCTGCGTCCAGCTCGCCTCGTTGTTGTCGCGGACACCGAGCGCCGCCGAGATGGAGAGGCCGCTGCCCCAGATGCCCTCGAAGCCTGCTTCCTTGACGAGCTTCGCGCTCAGGCCGTTGTGGGCCTCCATGAGCACCGCCGTGTCGTTGCCCATCAGCATCTGGCGGAGTTTGGTCGTGCGTTTCATGGCTGGTCTCTCTTCGTACGGAGTCGATGGCCCCCCTCGGGAGGCGGAGCTTCAGGTGTCGGCGCGGGCGCCCTCGGGCCGGCGGAGCCGCCCGACACGGGGGCGCAGTCCTACCCTTTTCTCGGGGCGCGTGCTAGGCCGCTCCGGCTGCGGCTCGGGTCGTCGTGGCGACCTCGGGTGATGCTGACCGCTGCGTTCTTCGGGTTCCTGTTGGGGTTCTTTGGGTCCATTCCCGTGGCGGGGCCGCTCGCGGTGTTGGTGCTCTCGCGCGGGCTCGACGGGCGCTTTCGCCCGGCCCTGCTCATCGCGGTGGGCGGCGCGGTCGGCGAGGCGGGCTACGCGGCCCTCGCCTTCTGGGGTTTCGGCGCGCTCCTCGCGGACCACTCGTGGATCGAACCCGCCTCGCGAGCGGCCGGCGCCGTCATCCTCGCGCCCCTCGGCTACCTGCTGATGCGCACGCCCAAGGCCGCGCCGCTCGTCGCCGAGGACACGCCGCCGCCGCCGCCGCGGCGGAGCGAGCTCGCGAGCTTCCTGCTCGGCTTCACGGTCACCGCCGCGAACCCCACGCTCATCGCTACGTGGACGGCGGCCGTCACAGCGCTCTTCGCGTCGGGCCTCGTCGACTTCCAGCCCTCGAGCGCCGCGTTCTTCGCGCTCGGCACGGCGCTCGGGATCGCGGCGTGGTCGACGCTCTTGCTGGGCCTCATCTGGAAGCTGCAGAAGCGCTTCCGCCCCGAGCTGCTCGCGGCCACCAAGCGCGTCACCGGCGCGCTGGTCGTCGTGCTCGCGGTCTTCTTCGCGTGGCGCTTCGTCGCCTACTTCATCTGAGACTCGGACCATGCGCGCGCGCACGAAGTCACCCGCCGACGTCCGCACGCGCGCGGTCCCCCTGACGCTCTTCGAGGTGCCATGAGCTTCGTCCTGCACGGCCGCCACTACCGCTCGCCGCGCGGCCCGACGGCCGTCGTCTGCGTCGACGGGCTCGACCCCGCGTACCTCGACGCGGCGCTCGCGCGCGCCGACGTGCCCACGCTCGCGACGCTGGCCGCCGAGGGGCGGCTCGGGGTGGCGCGCGGGGCGATGCCCTCGTTCACCAACCCAAACAACGCCTCGATCGTGACGGGCGCCCCACCCGCCGTGCATGGTATCTCCGGCAACCACTTCCTCGACGCGGAGGGGCGCGAGGCGCCGATGAGCCGGCGCGAGCACCTCTGGGGCGACACGATCCTGGATGCGCTCGCCGATCAAGGGGTCCGCGTGCTCGCGATCACCGCAAAGAAGAAGCTCACCGAGCTGCTCGCGCCACGCGGCGGCCACGCCTTCTCGATCGAGGCGCCCTCGGAACAGGGCCTGAGCCTGCTGCGCCGAGCCCGGCCCGACCTCGATCCGAGCCAGGTCGCGATCTACTCGGACGAGGCGTCGCTCGCGGTGCTCGACGCGGGCCTCTGCGCGCTCTCGTGCGGCGAGGCCGAGCTCGTCTACCTCTCGACGACCGACTACGTCCAACACAAGCACGGCCCCGAGAGCCCCGAGGCGCTCGCTTTCGTCGAGGCCCTCGACCGACGGCTGGCCGCGCTCGAGGCCATGGGCGCCCGCTACGTGTGGACGGCGGATCACGGCATGAACGACAAGACCCAGGCGGACGGCTCGCCGAAGGTCGTCTACCTCGAGGCGGCGCTCGCCGCGGCGTTCGGAGACACCGCGGCTTGTCGTGTCCTGCTGCCCATCACCGACCCCTACGTCGTGCACCACGGCGCCCTCGGCTCGGCGGCCACGGTCTACTGCCCGCCGGAGACCCGCGACGCCGCACGCGCCGCGCTCCGCGCGCTCGAGGGCGTCGAGGACGTGCTCACCCGCGACGAGGCCGCCGAGCGGCTCGCGCTTCCCTCCGCGCGGATCGGCGACCTCTTCGTCCTCGCCGACGCGCGCACCGTGCTCGGGCGAGCGCCCGAGAAGCACGATCTCGCGGAGGTGTCGGTGGGGCTTCGTTCGCATGGGGGGCTTCACGAGACACGGGTGCCCTGGCTCTCGGATCGGGCCATCGACCCGAGCCTCGAGCTGCGGAACGCGGACGCTTTCTGGTGGGCGCTCAGCTGAGCGTTCACCCGACCCCCCCTTGATCGGGGCGCGGCCGGGCTCGGCAACGTCAGGCCAGCGCGGGCTCCTCGTCCAGCTCGCCCTTCGCGTGGCGGACGACGAGGAAGAGGTAGACGTTCGCGGGCACGAGCGCGACGAAGACGTAGACCCAGAGCGCGTAGGGCACGAAGGGCGTGAGCAGACCGGCGATCACGAAGCCGACGTTGTGGTGGGTCGGCCCGACCCACTGCACGCGCCGGAAGAAGCGGTAGCTCGCGCCCTGCTCGCCCGCGCTCGCGTTGTCGATCGTCTTCGAGTAGTTGCGCAGGAACCAGTAGAGGAAGTGGTCGAAGGGGCCGCGGAGCTCGGCGCGGTAGGCGTCGATGTGCTTGTCGAGCGAGTCGGGCTTGAGCTTCTGTTTGATGCCGTCGAGCGTCGTCGAGCCCCAGATCACCGAGAGGCCAGCGGCGGACATGAGCACGAAGAGGGCCGCGGGGTGGAGCGTGTAGTCGAAGAAGGTCGGGTCGTAGAACCAGAGGTGGAGCCACACGCCGACGTGGACGGCGATGAAGGAGACCATGTCGCCGAGGCCATCGAGGATGCGGCCGCGCCAGGTGCCGCCACCGCGGAGCCGGGCGAGGTCGCCGTCGGCGCAGTCGACCACCATCATGGTCAGGTAGAGCAGGGCGCCGTAGAGCGGGCCGTAGCCCGGGAAGGCGAAGAGCACGCCGCCGGTGACGCCGAAGACGGTCGCGATCGCGGTGATGTGGTTGGGCTGGAGCCGCGTCGGGGCGGCGGCCTTGGCGATCCGGCGAGCGATCGGGCGACAGAAGGCCGAGTCGAAGGCCTCGTCGAGGACCATCTCGCGCTCGCTGGACGGTGTGGTGGGCTGGGACATCGGACGCGACCTCGGCAGGCGGGGTGCTGACACAGGAGCGTGAAGCAAGCCACGTGCCCGTGACAGACCCGTGAGGATACGATGGACAGCACTCGGAAATTCCGGACGACCGGTCAGATGGTGCGAAGTGTACGACACACCAGCGCGTAGCCAAGGTGGCGGCGCTGTGAGGTTACTCAGCTTCCTCGGACTGTCGCCAGCCTCCCCCATGGGGATGGTTCGAAGCGGAATCGTGCGAGGCGAAGCGGACGGAGTCCCGCGAAGCTGCACGAATCCGCGAGACAGTCGCAGCCGCGCGACGCGCGATGCATGAAGCGCCGCGGGGGCCCCTCACGAGGCTCCGCTCCTTACGCTCGCTCTAGGGCGCATTGCGAGCCGGCCGAGCTTCCTTTCGGATCGCCCCAAGGCACGAAACTGCCGCCCCCGCGCGTGCGCTGCAAGATTCACCGCCGCGACGGGCCCAGGTATAAAGCTCGCGATGAGACGCCTCGTGCAATGGATCATCCTCGCGTGCCTCTCGACCGCGCTCGTGCCGGCGGTCGGGCACACCCAACCGGAGGCGACGCCAGATGAGCGGGCCACGCTCGACCACGAGGCGCGGCAGCTCTTCAACGCCGGGGAGACGGCGTTCGCGAGCGGTCGATACGAGAGCGCGCTCGACTACTTCACGCGAGCCTACGAGCTCAGCGGACGAGCCGTGCTCCTCTACAACGTGGGCCTCGCGGCCGAGCTCGCGCGACAGGACGAGCGCGCGCTCGAAGCCTACCGGGGGTTCCTCGAGCTGGTCCCAGCCTCCGAGCAGCGCACGCGCGTGCAGACCCGGGTGCGCGAGCTCGAGGCGCGCGTCGCCTCGAGGACCGAGGCCCAGGCGGCGGACGAGGCTTCCTCCGGCGTGGGCATGGGAGACGCCTCCGAGGATGCCGCCTCCGACCCGCCAGCTCCCGCGACGCGCAGCGAGGGGCGAAAGCCAACGCTGGGTTGGGCGCTCTTCGCTACGGGCGCCGTGGTCACGGCGACCGGCGCGGTCCTCGGCGCTCTGGCGCTCGCGGACATCTCCGCGGTCGAGAACGCGCCCCAAGGCAGCTCGTGGTCGGACGTCCGCGGCGCCTCCACGCGCGCCGAGCCGCTCAGCGTCACGAGCCTCGTCGCGCTCGGCGTCGGCGTGGTCGGCATGGGGGTCGGCCTCGTGCTCGCGCTGACCGCGCGGAGGGGGAACCACGATTTCGCGCTCCGAGTGGGTCCGGGCAGCCTCGCGCTGACGGGGAGCTTCCGATGAGAGCGGTCGTCGTCGCTGGAGTGATCGTGCTCTCTCTCGCTTGTGGGCCCACCGTCCCCGAAGGTCGGTTCGCGTGCGTGACAGCCGGGGAGTGCCCGAGCGGGTGGGACTGCGTCGACGGGTTGTGCTTCTCGAGCGCAGACGCAGGCCCGCGAGATGCGGGGCCCGACACTGGTCCGCGCGACGCCGGACCGGACACTGGTCGGCCTGATGCCGAACCCGAAGACGCCAGCACGCTCGACTGCGGCGCCCTCGAAGCGTGTGATGGCGCGTGCGTGGACACGACGACGTCTCCCGTCCACTGCGGCGCGTGTGGGGTGGCGTGTCCGCCAGGGGCCCTCTGCCGAGGTGGCTGCCGCCCGAGCGTCGAGCGCGCGACGCGTCTCGGCAGCCCTGGCCTCGCCAGCGCGCGCGCCGTCGCGGTCGACGCGCTGGGCAACGCCTACGTCGCCGGCCACTTCGCGGAGACGCTCGCCGTCGGGGAGACCACGCTCGCGTCTGCGGGAGGCGACGACGGGTTCCTCGTGAGCTACGGCCCCGACGGCTCGTTCCGTTGGGTCACCCGCTTCGGCGGGCCCGGAGACGATGTGCTCCGAGGCGTCGCGCTCGACGCCACGACCAACCGCCTGATCGTCGTCGGCACGGTGTCCGAGGATCTCACGGTCGGCACCGACGACCTCACGGTCCGCGGCGAACGGGACGTGCTCGTCGTGGCGGTCGATCTACTCGGGAACGTGACCTGGAGTCGGACGCTCGGCGGCGATGGCGCGGAGACGGGCAAGCGGGTCGCGGCGTCCGAGGGGCACGCCTACGTCGTGATGGACTACGACGCGAGCTTCGCCCTCGACGGGCTGACGGTGGCGGCGGAGGGCGAGCTCGATGGCCTCATGGTCCGACTCGATGCCACCTCCGGGAGCGCGCTCGCGTTCGACAGGGTCGCGTCCGCTGGTTTCGACGTGCTCGATGGGGTCGCGGCGGTCGGGTCCTTCGCGTGCGCGGCGGGGTTCTTCGGGGGGCCAGCCATGCTCGAGGGCGGCGCGACCATCGCGCCGGTCGGAGGGTTCGACGCGATCGTTCGTTGCCGCGACTTCGCGGGCTCCGAGCGGATCACACGCACCTTCGGGAGCCTCGAGAACGACCAGCTCGCCGCGGTCTCGATTCGCGGCGACGTCATCGCGTACGTCGGCGTGATCGGCGGCCCTGCGTCCATCGGATCGACCGCGATCTCCGCGCCCAGCGGGGTCTGGGATCCCCTCGTGGGGCT
Source organism: Myxococcales bacterium (assembly GCA_019637115.1). Taxonomy (GTDB): domain Bacteria; phylum Myxococcota_A; class Polyangia; order Polyangiales; family Houyiibacteriaceae; genus JACKEH01. The sequence goes on from JAHBWH010000066.1 coordinate 38,467, forward strand.
CATCTCTCGCACGACGGGCGCGTTCGCGTCGGCCCGCCGGTTCTCCTCCACGGGGGACTTCGACTACCCATCGGACGTACACCTCGGCGCCGGCGGAGAGGTGATCTGGACCTCCCGGCTCCTCGGGGCGCTGACCAGCCCCATCGAGCTCCCCCACCAAGGGTCGTCGGACGCTTTCGTGGCCACCCTCGAGAGCGACCTGGAGCTCCGGTGGGCGCGCATCTTCGGCTCCAGCGGCGACGACGGGTTCTCGGGCGTCGCCGAGGGCGTCACGGGAGACCTCTGGCTCACGGGCGAGCTTCAAGGCGCGGTGAGCTTCGATGGGACGACGCTGATCAGCGCGGGCAGCTACGACGGCGTCGTCCTCCGCCTCGCGCT
>JAHBWH010000067.1 GCA_019637115.1 Myxococcales bacterium
CGGCTCGCGGCCCCGACCGCTGCGCAGCGTGGTCCGAGCGCGGCCGGGGGAACGGCCGAGGTGGATTGGACCGTTCCGTGGTGACCGCTGTCGCAGCTTCCGGCCAGGGGGCTGTCGGCAGGTCGGCAGGCCTTCGTGCCCAGGGATTGAGTCGCGAGGTGCTGGCCTCGCTCGACTCGGCTCGCTTCCGGGAGCCAGTCGGGAAGTGTCTGCGCCGAAAGCGGGTTCCGAACTTCTCCGCTGCGGTACTACGATGACGCACATCCAAGGCCGAGCGCCGCGACCGGGTCGACCTACGAGAGAACGAATGAAGCGCCACCACCACCTCCTCCTCGGCCTCGCGATCGCCTGTGGCGGCTCGGGCGGTCAGCTCGAGCCCCGCTTCGTGGCGGTGCACAACACCATGAGCGCGATGGGGCTCGCCCAGACGGGACCGATCAGCGAGGGCTCGCTGCCCGAGGGGGGCGAGGTGCGCCTCGACGTCCGCCTCGAGCCGGGGCGCTGCACCACCTTCCTCGCGCTCGGCAGCTCGAGCGTGCGTGACCTCGACATCCGCGTCGTCGGTGAGGGCGACCGCGAGATCGGTCGCGACGTCACGCACGATCGGCAGGCCGCGGCGCAGGTCTGTCCCGATCGCGCGGGCGACTACCAGGTCATCGTCACCATGCGCGAGGGCCGCGGGAGCTACCTCGTGTCGTCGTGGAGCGGCGCTCCGGTGGTGATGCACGGCGGCGTCGCGCGCGCGGGCGAAGTGGGCCCGGGGACCTGTGATGATCCGATCCCGCTGCCGCTCGGCCGCCCCGTGACGGGCGACACCACGGGGGCGCGCAACGTCACGCAGGGGCCGTGCGCGCAGGGCAACGCCCCCGAGCGCGTCTATCGCCTCGAGGTCGAGCAGCGCGCGCAGGTGAGCCTGCAGCTCCAGTCGGCGTACGACGGCGCGCTCTACATCCTCCGCGCGTGTGGCCAGATCGGCACGATGATCGCGTGCAACGACGATCACGGCGACACCTCTCACTCGCGCATCGACGCGACGCTCGAGCCGGGGACCTACTTCGTGGTGGTGGACGGCTACGGAGAGGCCTCGGGCGCCTACGAGCTGCTCGCGACCGCGACGCCGCTGCGCTCGGTCGCCGAGGTCTGCGCGGACGCGCCCGCGCTCGTCGCGGGGCGCGCGCAGAACGGTAGCACCGAGGGCCAGGCGGACTATTTCCAGGCGACCTGCGCCGGCGGCGCAGCGGCGCCCGATCAGGTCTTCCGCCTCGACGTCCCGCAGCGCGCGCGCCTGCGCGTCCGCCAGAGCTCCGACCACGACGGGGCGCTCTACGTGCGCAGCACCTGCGACGACGCGACGACCGAGATCGCCTGCAACGACGACTTCATCGACACCCGGCGCTCGCTCGTGACGGCGGTCGTCGATCCGGGCCGGTACTTCGTCTACGCCGACGGCTACAGCGGGCCTGGGCAGCCGATCGGGCAGGGCACCTTCAGCCTCACCGCCGAGCTCGCCTCGCCCGCAGGAGGGAGCGCGACGGGGGATAGCTGCGGCGCGGCCGCGCCGATCCCGACCGGCACCTTCACGATCGACACCTTCGAGGCGTCGGACGCCACGCGCGGGAGCTGCGGCGGCGCGGGGGCACCGGACGTGATCTACGCGCTCGACGTGCGCGCGCGCTCGCGCCTCGACGCGACGGTGCGCGGCGCCGAGTTCGAGGGGGCGATGTACGTGCAGCGCACGTGCGGAGACGCGAGCAGCGAGGTGGCCTGCACGGCGATCGCCTCGTCCGACCCGCGGCTCGCGTCGTCGACCCTGACGACGATGCTCGCGCCGGGCCGCTACTCCCTCGTCTTCGACGGCGCCCGCCCCGACACCTTCGGGAGCGCCGAGGTCGAGGTGCGGCTGACGGACCTCGCGGCCCTCGAGCGTGTCTGCCAGCGCGCGCCGCTCCTGCAGCCGGGGCGCACCGTGAACGGCAACACGACGAACGGCACCGACGACTTCCAGGCGAGCTGCGCCGGCGGCGCCGCGAGCAACGACGTCGTCTACCGGCTCCGCGTGCCGCGCCGCAGCGTGGTCCGCGTCGACCTGTCGAGCGACTACGACGGGGCGCTTCACCTGCGCCGCGATTGCACCGATCCGGCCACCGAGATCGCCTGCAACGACGACCATGAGGACAACCGCCACTCCCGCATCGAGACGACGCTCGACGCTGGCACCTATTACGTCGTCGTCGATGGCTTCCGGACCGGGAGCGTCGGGGCCTACAGCCTGCAGGTGCAGCTCTCGAACCCCTGAAGACCGGGCGAGATCGCGCGGTGGCTGCTGCAGTGGCCACCCGATTCCGCCCGCCAGGGGTCGGTCGTCCTCGGGTGACCTCGATGAAATCCCGCAATCCGACTGGATCCGATGCCACGAGAAGCTCACGACGAGCGGGAACGATTCTTGTAAACTCGGTTCACCGATGGAGACCGTCTACGCCACCCGCAACACCGAGTACCACCTTCGCGGCGACCTCTGCGTGGCCGTGAGGGACCGCTCGACGGGGGAGTGGCAGACGGTCCACGAGGCGCTGGGGCACCGGGTCACCTGCATGGTGGCCGCCGTGCGGGGCGCGTGGCGCAAACACGCGCTCTCGCCCCGCGTCGGGAGCTGCCTGTGGTTCGAGGGCGTCCAGGTCACGACCGGGAGCATCCGCGTCATTCGCGCGGCGACCCCGCACGAGGTCGCGCAGTATCCGCTCCTGGCCGGCGCGACGATCGTGGACATCCGCCACCTGCCGCCGGCCCGCGAGGACCAGACGGGCCGCCAGAGCACCGAGATGGAGCGCTGGGAGCCCGTCGACCCCTCGTGGCTCGAGACGCATCACTGACCCTCGAAAGTCGCGACCTTCGCGTGCTCTCGTCCGAGACGGCGCCGGTTTGCGCCGGCTGGGCGAAGTGGTAGACATCGCGCCCCGAGCGATCACGAGCGCGGTGCTCGCGGCGCGGGGGCGGCAGCGAAGCTGCCGAAATCACACACGCTCTTCGTTTCCGTGGTCGTCCCGGTGCCCTCCGAGCAGGGGGGTTGGCGGTCCACCGAAGGGCGGCGGCGCCAACCGGAAGGAAGACCATGACCGAATCTCACATCCAAGAGTCCCCCGAGCTCGCGGCCCTCGGCAGCGCCGACGTCGCCAGCGGTGACCTCCCCATCGGCCTGCGCGCGCTCATCGACGCGGGCGTCCACTTCGGTCACCAGACCAAGCGCTGGAACCCCCAGATGCGCTCGTACATCTACGGCGCGCGCAACGGGATCCACATCATCGACCTCGACCAGACCGCGCAGCTCTTCAAGCGCGCGTTCCACTTCGTGAGCGACGCCGTCGCGCGCGGTGGGCACGTCCTCTTCGTCGGCACCAAGCGCCAGGCGGCGGACGTCATCCACGAGGAGGCGACCCGCGCCGGTCAGTTCTACATCACGGGTCGTTGGCTCGGCGGCACGCTGACCAACTTCCGCACCGTGAAGGTCGGCATCGATCGCCTCCGCGAGCTCGAGCGCATGGACGAGGACGGCTCGCTCGACGCGCTCCCGAAGAAGGAGGCGCTCTCGCTTCGCCGCGAGATGGACAAGCTCGACAAGTTCCACGGCGGCATCAAGCTCATGAACGCGCTCCCGTCGGCGATCTTCGTGATCGACCCGAACCACGAGCACATCGCCGTTCGCGAGGGCCGCAAGCTCCACATCCCGATCGTCGCGCTCACGGACACGAACTGCGACCCGAACCTGGTCGACTTCATCATCCCGGGCAACGACGACGCGATCCGCTCGATCAAGCTCGTCACCTCGCGCATCGCGGACGCCTGCCTCGAGGGGCAGCAGCGTCGCCGCGAGCATGGCGGCGGCGGCGCGGCGATGCCGCAGAGCAGCGCCGACGGCGTCCAGGTCGAGCGCGCGGCGAAGCGCCGCCCGCGGACCCGCTGAGGCTTTCTTCCCCCCATCGATTCAGGAGTTCCCATGACGATCAGCGCGAGCCAGGTGAAGACGCTTCGTGACCGCACCGGTGCGGGCATGATGGACTGCAAGAAGGCCCTCGAGGAGGCCGGCGGTGACGAGGAGGCGGCGGTCGAGATCATTCAGAAGAAGGGTCTCGCCAAGGTCGCCAAGAAGGCGGGCGCCATCGCCGCCGACGGCCTCATCCACGCGTACATCCACGCGGGCAACCGCGTCGGTGTGCTCCTCGAGGTGAACTGCCAGACCGACTTCGTCGCGCGCAACGACGAGTTCCGGCAGCTCGTCGACGAGATCGCGATGCACATCGCGGCCGAGAAGCCCGAGTTCGTCCGCGCCGAGGAGGTCTCGGCCGAGGCCATCGAGCGTCAGAAGCGCATCTTCGTGGGCCAGCTCGAGGAAGAGGCGCAGCAGACCGGCAAGGAGCGGCCCGCCGCGGCGATCGAGAAGATCGTCGAGGGGAAGCTCGCCAAGTGGCAGAAGGACGTCGTGCTCCTCGACCAAGAGTTCATCATGAGCGAGGAGAAGAAGACGGTCGGCGTCGTGCTCGACGAGCTCAGCGCCAAGATCGGCGAGAAGCTCAGCGTGCGTCGCTTCGTCCGCTACGAGCTCGGTGAGGGCATCGAGAAGAAGAAGAACGACCTCGCCGCCGAGGTCGCGGCCACGCTCAGCGAGACGAACTGAGCGCACCAGCTCTCGATGGAGACGGCCGGGCCCTGCACGGGGCTCGGCCGTTTCTCGTGTGCGCCCAACACGGGCGCTGTCCTGCCGGTGCAAGTCCGGTCGTGAGGAGGTCCTCCCGAACGAGGCGAACCGCAGCTGCGGGACCGGGTGCCTCCGAATTCTCGAAAAGTTCCGCGGACGGGCGTTTTCTCCTGGCGCGCCGACGGACTTTCGACGAAACCCGCGGGGTCGCTCGCGGGGGCGACGGACGGAGGACGAGATGGCAGAGCTGGCGGTCAAGCGCATGTTGCTGAAGCTGTCGGGCGAGGCGCTCTGCGGCGAGGTCGGTGGCTTCGGCATCAAGCCGGAGACCATGCGCGCGATCTGCGCCGAGATCGCGGAGGTCCACGCGCTCGGCTGCGAGATCGGGATCGTGATCGGGGGCGGCAACATCTTCCGCGGCCTCAAGGGCAGCGCGCAGGGGATGGAGCGTGCGAGCGCCGACTACATGGGCATGCTGGCGACCGTCATCAACGGCGTCGCGCTCCAGGACGGGCTCGAGAAGATGGGCGTGCAGACGCGCTGCGTGAGCGCGCTCGACATCCGTCAGGTGGCCGAGCCTTACATCCGACGCCGAGCGGTCCGCCACCTCGAGAAGGGGCGCGTCGTCATCTTCGTCGCGGGCACCGGCAACCCGTACTTCTCGACCGACACGGCCGCCGCGCTGCGCGCGATGGAGGTCCAGGCGGACGCGCTCTGCAAGGCGACGAAGGTCAGCGGCGTCTACGACAAGGACCCCGCCAAATACGACGACGCGACGATGTACCGTCGCATCAGCTACGACCGCTTCCTCAACGACCGCGTCGGCGTCATGGACTCTACGGCCGTGACGCTCTGCCGCGACAACCGGCTGCCCATTCGGGTCTTCGCGCTGCACGAGCGCGGGAACATCCAGCGCGTGGTGCTGGGCGAGGACGTCGGCACGGTGGTCTCCGAAGAGGGGGAGAGCTGAGGGGCTCGGGCCACCTCGAGGGCCGTTCGTGCCGACGGCGCTCGCCAAGCGAGCGAAGCCTCGTGGGAGGCCCGAGGGCCCGCGGGGAGCAGAGAAGCTGACATGGGCGAAGCGCCCGCCAACGTCGCCCGTCTGGGCAGGAGGAACGAAGATGCTGAGAGAGACGCTCGACGAGCTGAAGAACGCCATCGAGAAGGCTCACGACGCGCTGAAGCGCGACCTCGCGCGCATTCGCACGGGCCGCGCCAACGCTGACATCCTCGACACGGTCCGCGTCGACTACTACGGCTCGCCGACCCCGCTCAAGCAGATGGCGTCGATCAGCGTGCCCGAGGCGCGGCTCATCACCGTGAAGGTCTTCGACCGCACGCAGATCGGCATCGTCGAGAAGGCGATCATGCAGGCGCAGCTCGGCGTGAACCCGTCGAACGACGGAGAGCTGATCCGCATCCCGATGCCGCCGCTGACCGAGGAGCGCCGCAAGGAGCTCGTGAAGGTCGCCAAGTCGAAGGGCGAGGACTGCAAGGTCGCGATCCGGAAGGCCCGCCATGACGCCAAGGACATGATCGACTCGCTCGAGAAGGACGGCGACGTCGGCGCCGACGAGGCCGATCGTGGCCGCAAGGAGATGGAGGAGATCGTGAAGGGCGGGACGGGCCGCGTCGACGAGCTCGTCGCCCACAAGGAGAAGGACATCCTCGAGGTCTGAGGTGCTGCGAGAACCCCTGACGACGGCCGGATTTCGTTGACAGGGGAGGGCCGGATTCGGAGGATGCGCCAGATCGGAGTGCCCTCATGGCCGACCTCGCTGGAAAGACCGTTCTCTGCGCTGATGACGACCTCGAGATCCTTCGCATGGTCGCCCGACACATGAAGTCTCGAGGCGCGAACGTGCTCGAGGCGAGCGACGGAGAAGAGGCCCTGCGGGTGGCTCGTCGCGAGAAGCCCGACCTCGTCGTGCTCGACGTGATGATGCCAAACATGAGCGGCTGGGAGGTCTGTCGCGCCATCCGCGAGGACGAGTCGCTCGCCGGCACGGGGGTCCTCATGCTCACCGGGATCGGCGAGCGTCTCAACGAGCTCACCTCGCCGCTCTACGGCGCCGACGACTTCCTCGACAAGCCCTTCGACCTCGACGACCTCGACGAGAAGGTCGACGACGTCCTGGCGCGTCGCGACGAGGACTGACGAGGGCGGGCCCGGCCGACGCGCCGGGGCGCGGACCGGCCCGGATTTCGGTCACGGACTCGGTCCCGGTCACGGGCTGATTCGGTCACGGACTCGGGCTGGTCACGGACTCAGCCCACGGTCACGGACTCGGCCTGCGGACTCGGTCACCCGGACTCACCCCACGCACTCGGTCACGCTCCGCGGACCCGCTCACGACCGCAACCGGGGCCCCACGTCAGTCCACGAGACCGACGCTGGTCCGGGCCGCCCAGCCACGTCGATCGCGCACGCGGAGCAGGACGAAGTCCTCCTCCTCCTCGAGGACCAAGACCCGCTCGCCCTCATGGGCGCTCCCCCTCGCGGCGGTGCGCTCGTCGGGGCCCTCTCGCAGCGTCAGCTCCTCGGTCAACACCACGGCGAGCCGCCCCTCGCGGAAGGTCCCTCGCTTCACGAGCAGGCCCGCGCCCGCAGCGACGAAGAGCAACGCGACGAGCGCCGTCGAGATCGCGAGGGCCGCGCGGAGCCGCGGGAGGCGCACGAGGAGAACGAGCAGGATCAAGAGCAGCAGCTCGAGCCCGAGCAGCGCCCACGCGAGCGTCGGCTCGCCGAAGGGGGCGACCAAGGCCTCGGCGAAGCTCGGCTCGGTGCCGATCGACGCCTCACCTTCGCGCGCGGCGCGGCGCTCGGCGAGCTGCGTGCGCGTGACCTCGAGGGCCGCGCGCGCCTCCGGATCGTCGCGCAGGCGGAGCGCGCGCTCGAAGGCCAACGCCGCCGCGCCGTGGCGACCCGCCCGGAGATGCGCGAGGCCGAGGTCGTACTCGACGTCGGCGTCGTGGACGCCGACCTCTCGCAGGCGCTCCCAGGCGCGCGTCGCGTCGTCGTAGCGCCCCTCGAGGTATGCCGTCTTCCCCTCGGCAAAGAGCGCGTCGAGCGATTGCGCGCTCGCTGGGGCGGCGGTGGAGGAGGCGAGGAGCGCCAGCGTGAGGGCGACGAGCGCTCCGAGAGGGGGAGGGCGAGGGCTCACGAGTCGGCCTCCGAAGGCTTGAAGGCGTCGAGCTCGGCGAGCAGCGCGCGCGTGCGCGCGAGGCACTCGCGCATCTCGCTCGGGTCCGCGCCAGCGCTCGAGAAGCGCGCGAAGTCGCAGTTGTCGAGCTCGTCGAGGAGACGGCGCGTCGCATCGTCCGACAGCCTCCGACGTTCGAGCGTCCGGCGGAGGTCGTCTTGCGTCAGCCCGCCGATCGGTTCGCCGAGGCGCGCCTCGACGGCGGCCTTCAGCGCGACGGCGATGGCGGCATAGAACGCCCGGCCGTCGCCGTCGGTCGACAGACGCTCGGCGTCCGCGAGCCGTCGGTGGCTCGCGCGGCGGGCCTCCTTGTCGGGGTTGGGGGTCCGACGGCGGAGCCAGCGCCCGATCAGCAGCGCGAGCCCAAAGAGCGGGATCGCGGCGAACGCTGCGAGGTACCAGCCCTCGTCCGAGACCCGCCGGTGCCCGCGACGGAGCGTCGCCTCGGTGCGGAGCGGGCCGAGCTCGGCGGGCGGCTCGACCGCCGTGACCGGGTCGCGCTCGGTCGGGGTGGTCGGCGCGGTCGCGTCGGGGGTGGCGGTCGCCACCGCGGCCCCGACCGCGCTCAGCGTGAGCGCGTCGCTGCGCACGGTGGTGACCTCGGCGGTCTCGGGATCGAAGAGGTGCAGCTCGAAAGGAGGGATCGTGTGGGTCCCAGGGGTTTGCGGGACGACGAGCCACTCGAAGCGCCGCGTCCCGCCCACGCGGTCCGCGGGGTGCACGATCTCGTCCTCGACGCGCGGCTGCAGGATCTCGAGGCCAGGGAGGGTCGGCGCCGTCAAGCGCACGTCTCGGACGTTGCCGGTCCCACGCACCGTCGCGGTGAGGGTGACGGCGTCGCCCGTGCGCACGGAGGGGCGGTCGAGCGCGGTCTCGAGGGTGTACGAGCCCACCGTCGGCGTGACAGCGCCGTGGGGCGGCACCGGCTTCGCGCGGATGCGGATCGGCACGCCCGCGCGGCGCACCTCCTGGGGCGCTTGGAAGAGATCGAAGCCGCTCCCCGCTTGAAAGGAGACCTCCGGAGCGCCGATGGTGATCTCTCCCTCGCGGAGCGGGAACCCCGCGAGGTGGAAGATCCGGTAGACGCGGAAGAGCGAGCCGTCGATGTACTGCGTCTCGGGCTCGAGGTGCCGTTGCTCGATGAGGTCGACCGTCCAGAGGCCATCCGTCGTCGGGGATCGTGGCACCTGGTACGATCGCAGCGGTGAGCGGCTGTAGAGGTAGACCGAGATGGTCACCTGTTGTCCGACGTAGGGCTCGGCGATGTTCGCGGTCGCGCGGATGAAGGCTTGGGGGTCGGGCTGGTAGCCGTCGACCTCGGGCCCCTGCGGCGTTGGTGCGGGCTCGGCGGGCGTCGGATCGCTGGCGCCGCCGCGACCGAGGACGATGACCTCGACGGGGTTGCTGCGGAAGGAGCGGCCGCCCGCGCGGACCTCGAGCGGGCCGAGCGCGTGTCGACCCGGCGCGCGCGCGCGCAGCACCCAGGTGTGGATCGTCGTCGACTGGACGAGCTGCTGTTGGTTGCCGAAGCCGAAGCGGAACTGCAAGGGGCGCGAGATCTGGCGGCTGATGACGTCGAAGCCGGCGAGGTCGGGCTCGTCGAAGTGCTGCACCTCGGCGCCCGTCACGTCCGCGCGCGCCGTCACCCGGAGGGTGTCGCCGACGGAGACCTCCGTGCGATCGGCGCTGAGCGTCACCGTGGCCTGGGTCTGCCCCTGCCCGGCGAGAGGGCGCGGGGACGACACGGCCGCGAGCGCGACGACGAGGACGAGCGGGTTGCAGCGACTCGAGCGCACGCGGGACCTACCAATCGCGGGTGGGCTGTCGCCGCTCTCGGGCCGCCCGCGCTCGGGCGCGCGCGCGCTCGAGGCTCTGTTCATCGTCTTGGAGCGCGTCGAGGAGTCGCTCGGCGTGCTCGGGGAGCCGACCGGGGTCGCGCTGGTCCTGCTGTTGCTGGTCCCGCTGTTGCTGGTCCTGCTGGTCCTGCTGGTCCTGCTGGTCCTGCTGGTCCTGCTGGTCCTGCTGGTCCTGCTGGTCCTGCTGGTCCTGCTGGTCCTGCTGGTCCTGCTGGTCCTGCTGGTCCTGCTGGTCCTGCTGCTGCTGGTCCTGCTGCTGCTGGTCTTGCTGCTGCTGGTCTTGCTGCTGCTGGTCTTGCTGCTGCTGGTCTTGCTGGTCTTGCTGGTCCTGCTGCTGCTGCTCTTCTCGTTCGCGCTGCCGCTCTTCTTCCTCGCGGATTCGGCGCAGCGCGAGCTCGAGGTTCCAAGCGGTGTCGCGATCTCCCGGACGCAGCCGCAGGGATCGCCGGAAGGCGTCCGCCGCCTCGCGGAAGAGCTGCTGCGCGCGCTGGTGATCCTCTTCGCCTGCGGCGCCGTCGGCCTCACGGAAGAACGCGAGGCCGAGATCGTAGTAGGCGTCGGCGCGCAGCTCGCGCGGGGCGCGCGGGTCGGTCGCGCGCAAGAAGGCCTCGCGGGCCTGAGGCAGGTCGCCGGCCGCCATCAGGGCGAGGCCGCGCCCGAGCTGCACGCCAGGCTCGCTCGGCAACGCGCGAGCGGCGCGATCGTAGGCTTGCAGCGCGCCGTTCGCGTCGCCGGCGCGCAGCCGCTCGTTGCCGCGATCCACGTCACGGTTGGTGGAGCGGAAGAGCTCCCAGGCGTGCGCCTCTCCCCCGAAGGACGAGACGGAGAGCGCGGCGAGGAGGGCGGCGAAGAGCACCGGCGGCGGGGCGTTGGAGCGTCGCCTCACGTCGTTCTGCGCTTGCAGCGAGCGTGTACCGAGCTTCATCGCTTCACCTCCGCCGAGAGGGCGCCGCGCGTGGCGCGCGGTGGCTGCCGTGAGCGGCGCCTGCGTCGCAGGCCGATCCAGGCCTCCGGCAGCAGGCGCTCGAGGACGAGCAAGAGGAAGCCTGGAAGCAGCGCGATCGCGAAGCGATCCTCGTGCACCGTCACGCGACGGGACTCGCGCTCCTCTTGTTGGAGCTCGCGCAGGCGCTGACGGATCTGATCGACGCCGACGGTGCCCTCTCGCGCGCGGAAGTACGAGCCGCCCGTGCGCTCGGCGATCTGCCGGAGCTGCGTCTCGTTCTCGGGCGTGAGGGCGGTCATCACGACGTCGTTGTTCTCGTCGCGCAGATAACCGGTCCACGTGCCGTCCGCCGTGTACGTCGGGATCGGCTCTCCCGTGCGGCTCCCGATGCCGACCACGAAGACCTTCACCCCCGCGCGCGAGAGCTCGTCCGCAGCGGCGAGCGGATCACCCTCGTGGTCCTCGCCATCGGTGAGGAGGAGCACGACCTGCGAGGCCTGCGCGCGGTCCGACGGATCGACCCCCTCCATCGTGGGGCGGCTGCGCTCGAGCAGCCGCCGGCTCGCGACGAGCGCGCGCCCGATGGCGGTGCCTCCGACGGGCATGTCGTACGGGCCCATGTCGCGGAGGAAGAGCCCCACGGCGGAGTAGTCTACCGTCATCGGGAACTCCATCGTCTCACCCGCGAACGCGACGACACCGACGCGGTCGCCGTCGAGGTCGTCCATCAGCCGCATCAGCTCGGCCTTGGCGCGCTCGATGCGGCTCGGGCGCACGTCACGCGCGAGCATCGACTTCGAGAAATCGAGCGCGATGACGATGTCGACGCCGCGCTTGTGCAGCACGCGCGTTCGGCTGCCGTATTGCGGGCCCGCGAGCCCGAAGACGACGAAGCAGAGGCCGAGCACCATCGCGCTGCCGCGCAGCATGCGCCAAGCGTTCGGGCGACCGAGGGTGAGGCCGGCGAGCGTGGTGGCGTCGCCGAAGCGACGGGTCGCGCGCTCCTTGCGGTGCCAGTCGAGCGCCAGGAGGAGCGCCGCGAGCCCCGGCAGCGCGAGCAACCAGAGCAGGTCGGCGCGCCTCCAGGTGATCGGCAAGAGCAGCGCGAGCCCGGCGAGCGCGCCGATCGCGACGACCGCGGCGGCGAGCCAGATCCACTTCGCGGCCCGGCTCGGGGCGTGAGCGCGCGGGCTCATGGCCACCTCCGGAGCAAGCCGAGCCCCAGCAGGAGCTCGAGGAAGAGCAGCGAGATCGCCGGCCAGACGAAGGCGGGGAAGAGCTCACCGTAGACGCGGCCGCCGTCTTCGATCTCGGTCTTCTCGAGCTCGTCGAGGATCGAGTGGAAGCTCCGCTCGAGGCCGCGGCGGTCGCTGACCGGGAAGAACTTGCCCTCGGTCCGGTCGCTCATCCGCTGGAGCAGCTCGGGGTTGACGGGGTGGTTCATCATGCCGAAGACCGGGCGCCCGAAGAAGTCGGTCCCTTGCTTCACCGGCGCGTCGTCGGAGACGCCCATCAGGATGGAGAAGATCTTCACCTCCATCGTGGCCGCGAGCTCGGCGGCTTGATCGGGCGAGACGTTCCCCGCGTTCGAGTCGCCGTCGGTGACGAGGATGATGACCTTCGACTTGGCGTTGCTGCGGCGCAGGCGGTTGAGCGCGGTGCCGACGCCGTTGCCGATGGCGGTGCCGCGGCCGTCGATGAGGTCGAGCTGGAGCTCTCGGATGACGGTCCGCAGCGCCTCTTTGTCGGTCGTCAGCGGCATCAGGGTGAACGCCTCGCGACCGAAGACCACCGCGCCGATTCGGTCGTTCGGTCGCCGCGAGAGGAAGTCGAGCGTGACCTGCTTGAGCGCCTCGAAGCGGTTCGGCTGCACGTCGCCCGCCTCCATCGAGCGAGAGAGGTCGAGCACGAGGACGATGTCGATGCCCTCGACCTCCGCTCGGTCGCGCGCGTGGATCGACTGCGGCCCCATGAGCGCGAAGACGAGCAGCGTCGCCGCGACGACGCGCAGCCCGGTGGTCGAGCCCTCGAGCCAGCTCCGCCAGCCGGGCTTGAGGCCTGCGAGGGTGCGGCCGCGGCTGACGAGCAGGCGCGGTCGCTGGGCGCCCTGCACGTAATGCGCGCCGAGGAGGAGGAGCGGCGCGACGAAGAGGAGCGCGGCCCACTCGCGCTCGAAGCGGAAGGAGCCCTCGGCGAGCGGGACGTCGTAGACGCCCGCCACGAAATACGCGGCGGCGTAACCGGCTGGGACGAGGAAGAAGAGCGTCCACGCGAGGGGCAGGAGCCGACGCATCCAGGGCTTCATGAGCGGCCCTCCTCGTCACCCGCGTCGCCACCCTCGCCGTCGCCCGAGGGGTCGTCGGTGAAGCCAGGTCGCGTGGTCCGTGGTGCGGGCTCGCTGGGGTCGTGGATGTCTGGGATGTGCGTCTCGGGCAGCGTCGCGTCACCGGCTGCGGGGGGAATGGTCGCCGGGATGGGTCGGGGCACGCGGAGATCGGTTGGCGGGAGGGTGGCGGGGATGGGGCGCGCGGCTCGGAGGTCGGTCGGGGGGAGGGTGGCGGGGATGGGGCGGGATGCCGCCGTTCGTGTTGTGTCGGGGGCCGTGTCTGTGGTTGGGGCCGTGACCGGGGCCATGTCTGGGGCCGTGACCGGGGCCGTGTCCGTGTCCGTGGCCGTGTCCGTGCCCGTGTCCGGGGCCGTGCCCGTGTTCGGGGCCGTGCCCGTGTTCGGGGCCGTGCCCGTGTCCGTGCTCGTGTCCGGGGCCGTGTCCGCGCCCGTGTCAGGTACGGTGTGCGGGGCCGGGGCGGGGTCGGCGGGGCGGGGCATCCAGCGGGCGTCGCCGGCAGGGGGCGTGGCGGGCGCGGCTGCTGGGCGGGGCTCGCCGCGTGGGGGCGTGGGGACGTCGGCCCTCGGCGCGGGGCCGGCGATCGGGGCGCTGGTGCGGACGACGCGGAAGGCGCCCGCGAGGAGCGCATCACATTGGTCGGCGTCGAGCGTCGCCTTCGCGAACTTCACGAGGTCGCAGTCGCGGAGGAGCGCGACGACCTCGTCGAGCGAGAGGCCCACCAGCTTGCGGCGTCGCAGCTCGGCGATGACCTCGTCGGTGGTGCTCTCGAGCCCGTCGAACTCGTAGCGGCCTCCGAGGTACTCACGGAGCGTGTCGCTGACGCCGTCGACCCACTCGACCATCCGATCCTCGCGGAAGGCCGCGTCGCGGTCCGCGCGCAGCGCCTCGAGCTTCTCGAGCGCGACCTCCCACGGGGGCCGAGGCGGCGGAGGCGGCGCGGCGGCCTTCGCGCGGCGACGCCACCAGCGCGCGAAGAGCCACGCGAGCAGCGCGCCGAGGAGCACCAAGCCGAGCCCACCGAGCACCCACGCGAGCGTGTAGTCGTCCTCCCAGACCTCGACGGGCTCGGTCGGTGGCTTCGGCTCGGCGTTCGGTTCGTTGCCGAGGACGGAGCCGACCGAGACGCGCAGAGGGGCGGTGTGCACCTCGCCGACGACGCCCGCGGCCGTGACGACCCGCAGGGTGATGGGCGGGAGCTCGGCGTCGCCGGGCGCGAGCGCGAGCAGCTCGAGCTCGAAGGTGTGCGTCGCGCGGTCGCCGGAGACCTGGACCCGCGGCGGCTCGCGGCCGAGCACCTCGAAGGGCGAGAAGGACTGGCCGCGGGGGATGGTCACGTCGTCGCGCGCCGCCGTCGTGACGCGGAGCGTGACCCGGAGGACGTCGCCGGTCATCAGCCCCGACTCCGGCGCGAGCTGCACCTCGATGACGGGCGTGCTCTCGGCGGGGAGCGTGGAGCGGCTCGCGGCGGGCGGCTCGGTGAGCGCGACCGCGGGCTCCTCTGCATCGTCGTCGTCCGTGGGTGCTTCGTCCGGCTCGCTCGGTGCTCCCGCCAGCTCGACCGCCGGCTCGACGGGCTCGTCCTGCGGCGCCTCGGACGGCTCGGTGGGCGCTTGCGCCGCGGCGATGGACGCGCCGAGCGCGAGCAGCAGTAACCAGAGGGCAGCGGACGCGCGCGACGCGCTCATCGCGACCCCGCTTGGCGCCGCTGTCGGCGGCGGAAGAGGTCCGCGAGCGGGCGGACGTAGTCCTCCTCGGTCCGGACCGTGACGTGGTCGATGCGCAGCCGGCGGAAGAGCTGCTCGCGCTTGGCGCGCTGCGTGTTCACCTGGCGCGCGAAGGCCCGGCGGACGCGAGGATCCGACGTGTCGACCTCGAGCACCTCCCCGGTCTCGAGGTCCTCGAGCAGCGCCAGGCCCACGTCGGGCAGCTCCTCCTCCCGCGGGTCGACCACCTGCACGGGGATCAGGTCGTGCCGCCGCGACGCGACGCGCAGGGGCTTCTCGTAGCCGTCGTCGATGAAGTCGCTGACGAGGAAGGCGACGCTCCGCCGCTTGCTCAGGCTGCCCACGAGGTCGAGCGCGACGCTGAGGTTCGTCCCCTCTCCCTTGGGCTGCGCGTTCAGGATCTCGGTGACCACGCGCATGACGTGGCCACGCCCCTTCTTCGGGGGGACGAAGCGCTCGACGCGGTCCGTGAAGAGCACGAGGCCGACGCGGTCATCGTTCTTGATCGCGCTGAACGCGAGGAGGGCGGAGATCTCCGCGACGGCCTCGATCTTGGGCCGCGCGACGCTGCCGAAGCGCTCCGACGCCGAGAGGTCGACGAGGAGCATCACGGTCATCTCCCGCTCCTCGGTGAAGACCTTCACGTAGGCCTCGTTCATGCGGGCCGAGACGTTCCAATCGATGAAGCGCACGTCGTCGCCGTGCTGGTATTGCCGCACCTCGCTGAACGTCATGCCTCGGCCCTTGAAGACCGAGTGATAGCTGCCCGCGAGCTGCTCGTTCGCGAGCCTCGAGGTGTGGATCTCGATCTTGCGGAGCTTCTTGACGAGGTCGCGGGGGATCATCGGTCCTCAGGTCATCGGCCTCAGGGGACCTCGACGGCCTCGAAGATGCGGCGGACGAGCGCCTCGCTCGTGATCTCCTCGGCCTCCGCCTCGTAGGTGCGGATGATGCGGTGCCGCAGGACGTCGTGACCGATGGCCTTCACGTCTTCGGGCGTGACGTAGCCGCGGTGGCGGAGGAAGGCGTGGGCCTTCGCGGCGACGTTGAGCGCGATGGAGGCGCGCGGCGACGCGCCGTGCGCGATCATGTCCTTGAGGTCGCGCAGGCCGACGTCGGCGGGGTTGCGGGTCGCGGTCACGACCTGGACGATGTAGTCCTTGATCTTCTCGTCCATGTAGACGTGGCCGATGGTGCGGCGCGCGTCGAGGAGCTGCGCGGGCGTCGTGACCTGGCGAATCGCGTTCGGGTCGTGCTCGAGGTTCTGCGGCGCGCCCATGAGGAGCCGGTCCGCCATACGCTCCATGATGCGGCGCTCTTCCTCGGGGCTCGGGTAGTCCACCTTCACGTGGAGCATGAAGCGGTCGACCTGGGCCTCGGCGAGCGGGTAGGTGCCCTCCTGCTCGACGGGGTTCTGGGTCGCCATGACCATGAAGGGCGGGTCGAGGCGGTACGTCTGGTCGCCGATGGTGACCTGCAGCTCCTGCATCGCCTCGAGGAGGGCGGACTGCACCTTGGCCGGTGCGCGGTTGATCTCGTCGGCGAGGACGAGGTTCGCGAAGATCGGGCCGCGCTTGGCGGTGAACTCGCCGCGCTGCTGGTTGTAGATGACGGTGCCGACGATGTCGGCCGGCAGGAGGTCGGGGGTGAACTGGATGCGGCTGAAGCTCGCCGAGATGGTCTCGCAGAGCGACTTCACGGTCAGCGTCTTGGCGAGGCCGGGGACACCTTCGAGCAGGACGTGACCGCCGGTCAGCAGGCCGATGAGGATGCGCTCGACCATGTGATCCTGGCCGACGACGACCTTGCGGACCTCGTTGAGGATGGCGTCCACGAAGGCGCTCTCGCGCTGGACCAGGTCGTTGATGGCGCGAACGTCGATGCTCATGCGGGCTCTCCGGATTCCTCCGTGATCGCTGCGGGATGCACGGGTTTTCGGTAGCGGGCTGCTAGCACGCCCGCGGCGCCGGGAGCAACACCCCGACTCGTCGCGCATTCCGGGAGGGCGCCGCGCACGGCGATTCGTCCATTCGCGCACGTCGTGGGCGTTCGCATGAGCGCTCGATCACGATCGGCCGCTCGGCCGCTCGGTCGTTCGGTCGCTCGGTCGCTTTTACGACTCGCGCAACTTCGGAGCCGGCCTCCGAGGGGCGCACGGCACGCGAGTCCGAGCGACGGATAGACGACGGCCCGCCGCGGGAGGGGGGGTACCGCAGGCGGGCCGTCGAAGTCCAGTGCCGAGCCGAAACAGGAGGGGGGAGGGAGTTGCCGGCCCGGCGACCGTCTGCTTCTCTACATAGCATCGAGTGTGCCACGCACATTTCGCTGTGATCTCGTGGGCCCATCGGCCGGACTCGTTCAGAATCGAAATGCGCCACCGAGGCGAAATGCACGGATGAAATCGTGGGCATGTGCGAGCTGGCAACGCGGCCCGCAGCGGTCGAACAAGAGAGGTGCGCCAAGACGCCCCTTGCGCTAGACCTCATCGGTGGGGACGGGACCGACTCAGCTTCCGGCGAAGAAAGACGTGGCCTGGGGGCTCTTGCTCCGAGGCTCGATCTTCGTGCACCTCGACCCCCGGGTCGATGGGGTGGTGGTGCCCCGATGGCTTGCCAAGCAGCCCCAGCTGGTGCTGCAGGTGGGCCTGGACATGCCTGTCCCGATCACCGACCTGAGGGTCGATGACGAAGGGGTCTTCGGGACGCTCTCGTTCAACCGCTCCCCGTTCTCGTGCGTGATCCCGTGGGACGCGGTCTTCGCGCTCGCCGACGAGCACGGGCGCGCGATGGTGTGGCCAGAGTCGATGCCGGACGAGCTCCGTGCCGAGGTTGAGCGCGAGCTGGGCCTCCGTCCCCCCGTCGGGCTTCGCGCCGTGCCCGACGTGGACGAACGAGACGAAGCCGAGCAAGACGCACACGAAGCCGACCACGGCCACGAAGATGCGGCCGAGTCCGCGGCCGCGGACGACGAGCCGACCCCGGCGCGGCCTCGGCTCAGAGCCCTCTCTTCGTCCGCCGACCGCCCTGACGCGGTGACGGAGTCCGGAGAGGCGGAGGCCACGACGCCGAGCGGCCGCCCACTTCCCCCCTATCTGCGCGTCGTGAAGTAGGCGGAACCGGTCACGGAACCGGTCACGGCCGCGGAACCGGTCACGGCCGCGGAACCGGTCACGGCCGCGGAACCGGTCACGGCCGCGGAACCGGTCCCGGCTGCGAAACCGGTCACCTCTGCGAAACCGGTCACGGCTGCGAAACAGATTGCCATGGCCGCGGAACCGGTCACGGCCGCGGAACCGGTCACGCGGAACCGGTCACGCGGAACCGGTCACGCGGAACCGGTCGCGCGGAACCGGTCACGCGGAACCGGTCGCGGAACCGGTCCCGGCCGCGCGGTCGTGGCCGCGGAACCAGTCGCGGCCGCGCTCCTCGTTTCACTTCCGAATGACGCCCAGGCCCCCGATTTCGGAAGTGAACGGGACCGATGGAGGTGCCACACGAGATCACGACGCTTTCGGTGTGGCACGCCACATGCTTAAAGAGACACCAGACGGTTGCTGAGCCGGCAACTCCCTCCCCCCTCCTGTTACGGCTCGGCAACTGGACTTCGATGGGCCCGCTGCGGTAATCCCCCCCCTCCCGCAGCGGGCCGTCGTTTATCCGTCGCCCGAATTCCGCGTTGCGTCATACTCGGCCGCGATGAGTATGGATGGGGATGAGCCGCGCGCGTTCGTCGTGACCCGCCTCGGAGAGGCGACCTGGGTGACGGAGCTCCCGGTCGGCGACGAGGTCATGATCGGGGCCGAGCGCGACGCCACGATCCGCTTGGACGGGGCCGACGTGACCCCGGCTGGGCTCCGGTGGGATGGTGAGGTCGCCGTGTTCCGCGCCGACGGCCCCGGCTGGTACGTCGGCGGCAAGCGCTTCGAGGGCAGCGTCGAGCTCAAGCCCGGCGATGAGCTCGCCGTCGGCAGCGCGCAGCTGGTGCTCGGGGTGTCCGTACCCCTCACGGCAGGTGGACGCCGCACGCTCACGCACCACGAGTTCCGCGAGCGTCTCTACGAAGAGCTCGCGCGCGCCGTACGCGGTGGTCGCCACACGTGCCTCGCGATGGTCCGCGCGCCCGCGGGCGATGGCGGTCGGGTGACGATGGCTGCGCTCGAGGCCTTCCGAGCGGGGGATCTCGTGGGCACCTACGCTCCGGACGAGCCCGAGGTGCTCCTGCCCGACACCGACGGGGAGACGGCGCGGCGCGTCCTCTCGAGGGTCCTCGCGAACGCGGACATCGAGGGCGCGAGCGTCGGGCTCGCGGTGGCGCCCGAGCACGGGGACTCTCCCGAGCGCCTGCTCCGAGCGGCGCGCGAGGCCCTCCGAGAGGCCGAGCGTCGAGGCGAGACCGTCGCCGAGCCACCCCCGCGGGCGGAGCGTGCGCGCAACCACGCAAACGAGCCCCTCGTCGCGGACGACCCCGCGACGCGACACGTGGTGGAGACCCTCGAGAGCGCCGCGAAGGACGGTCGTCCCGTGCTGCTCGTCGGCGAGAAGAGCGCTGGCAAGTCGGTCTGGGCGTGGTCGCTGCACGAGCTCTCGCGGGGCGAGGGGGACGCGCCCTTCGTCACGATCCACTGCGCGGGGCTCTTCGACGAGGCGCACGCCGAGCACGACATGTGCCCCGAACAGCTCGAGCGCGCGGTCGGTGGGACGCTCTTCCTCGACGAGATCGGCGATCTCCCGGCGGCCGGGCAGGCGCGTTTGCTCGCTTGGCTCGAGGCCGCCGAGCGCGACGTCCGCATCGTCGCCACCACCCACCGGGCGCTCCGTGGCCTCGTGGAGCGTGAGGCCTTCGAGGAGGCGCTCTACGATCGCCTCGCCGGCCACGTCGTCGAGGTGCCCGCGCTCCGGAACCGCCCCGGCGACATCCTGCCAATGGCCACGCACTTCGCGCGGCAGGCGGGGGCGCTCGAGCCCCTGCACTTCTCGCCGGGGGCGATCGCCCGCCTCCGGAGCTACCCGTGGCCCGGCAACGCGCTCGAGCTTCGCAACGCGCTCGAGCGTGCCGTCCGCCTCGCCCGCGACGGAGAGATCTTGGCCGAGCACCTCCCGAGCGAGCCGATCGTCGCATTGGTCGGCACCGAGGGTCGGCTCCGGGAGCACGTCGACTCGGTCGAGCGAGACGCGATCATCAAGGCGCTCGCCGAGAGCAACCACAACCAGACCCACGCCGCCAAACGCCTCGGGGTGAGCCGCCGAGCGCTCATCTACAAGATGGAGAAGTACGGCCTGAAGCGGCCGCCGAAGGGCACGCGTCGGCCTGCGTGATCGACGTGCGCCCGCCGGTGATGGACACGCACTCCTCCTCCGAGAACCACGAGTGTCCACCGGTGGTGGACCCGCGCCCGTCCTCAACGGAGGCGCGCGCCACCTGACGAGCGGCGCTCTCGTGAGTGGCGTTCATCGTTTCGGTGACGTTTCGGAAGCCTTGGCGCTCGCTCGACTGTGATAAGGTCGCGACATGGCCATCGCGCCCCGCTCCGCCGAAGAGTTGCTTCGTGATGTCGCGAAGCTGAACGACCTGCCGCCGGCCGACCTGAAGGCGATCGCGGACGCCGCGGAGGTGCGGAAGGCGCCCAAAGGGGCGCCGCTCTTCAGCGAAGGCCAAGAAGCCGAAGGGTTGTTCATCGTCCGCACGGGTGAGGTGAAGCTCACCAAGAGCGGACGCGACGGCCGCGAGCAGATCCTCTACCTCGCTCGGCCCGGAAAGCCGATCGTGGAGGGCGTTCGTTTCGACGAGGGCAACTACCCGGCGAGCGCGATCGCGATGCGGGCCGCGAGCGCGGTGCTCATCTCGAACGAGTTCCTCTCGCAGCTCGGCGAGCGTCGACCCGTCGTGCTGCGGACCCTGCTCGACATGCGCGCCCGTCGCTCCGACCGGACGCTCGCGCTCGTCAGCGATCTCTCGCTGCGCACGGTGCCGGCTCGCCTCGCGAGCTTCCTCTGCACGCTCGTGGCGATGCGCGAGGCGAAGGGTCAGGATGCGAAGAACCTGGTCCGCGATCTGACGACGGAGACGGTGGCCGGGCGCCTGGGGACGGTTCGAGAGGAGATCAGCCGCGGGCTGGCCTACCTGGAGCGGCAGGGCGCGTTGACCGTCAGTCCGGATCTCATCGAGGTGAAGGACATCACCCGCCTCGAGCAGATCGCCTACGGGCCCAAGAAGGGGAGCTGAGCGCCGACGAGCGCGCGACCGGCGCCGAGGGCTTCGTTCACCTCACCGTCGTTCACGCCATCGTCGTCAGGCCACCGTCCGCTCGCCGTCGAATGACCTTCGTTCACGTCCCCATGGGCCACCCGAACGCTGGTTGCGTGGCGGTCGCTCACGTCGCCGTCGGCACCTGATCGTCGTTCGTGCCTCAGGGGTCGAGCGCGTCGAGGCGCGCGCGCGCTCCGGGCGGGAGGTCGCGGAGCAGGGCGCGGATGAGGCCGCGGTCGAGGTAGCGCTCTTCGCGCCGCCCGTCCTCGTGCTCGATCTTCAGCGAGAGCTCCTTCGGGCTCGGGCTCCGCCGCGCGATCTCCGCGACGCGCGGCGCGAAGTGCTCGACGAGATGATCGATGAGGGCCCCCGGATCCTCGGCGAGGAGATCGCGCTCATCGAGGCGGGCCGCCTCGACACCGACGCGCACGCCGAGCGCGTCGAGGCCGACTCGTTGCAGCGCCCCCCAGAGCCCGGCGAGCTTCTCGGCGTCGCTCGGGATCGCCGGGAAGAGCTGCGCGCCGTCGGCCTCGGCCCGCTCGATGTGCGCGTAGATGCCGTCGGGCTCGCGCTCGAGCTCGAGCCGGAGCGGCGCCCGCGACCCGTCCACGCGCTTGGCGATGTCGACGCTGGCGCGCTCGGGGTAGATGCGGGCCGCGAGCAGGTAGTGGTCCCCGACGCGCATCATCTCGCGCGTGAGATCGCGACGAAAGAGCTTCTTCTTCATGCCGACCTGCAGCTCCTCGAGGTCGTCGCTGATGCTCGAGAGGCGGCGCGGCTCTCGCCAACGATCGAGGCCATCGGGGGAGAGCGCGT
Organism: Myxococcales bacterium; assembly: GCA_019637115.1. Taxonomy (GTDB): domain Bacteria; phylum Myxococcota_A; class Polyangia; order Polyangiales; family Houyiibacteriaceae; genus JACKEH01. The sequence continues at coordinate 21,829 of JAHBWH010000067.1, forward strand.
AGTCGATCACGACGCCGTCGATCTGCTGGCTGACGGCCACGCGGTACCGCCCCTGCTCGAGCTGGAGCGTGATCGCGTCGAACACGCCTCCGATGTCGTCCTGCAGCAGGTAGGCGCGCAGCTCCTCGCGCGCGCGCTCCTCCGAGACGCGCATCGTGTCGGCGCTCTGCGCGTTCGCGCGCTTCACGCTCGCGCGGACGAGCTCGGCCCGCTCGTGCGCGCGCGTGCGCGCGTGGTCGAGCAGCTCCGCGCCGAAGGCGCGCGCCTCGTCGTGCTCGGCGGTCAGGGCGATCGTCTCGATGCTCGCCTCGACCTCGGAGGTGAAGCCGACGAGGTGCGCGAGCGCGTCCTTGGCGCGCAGCAGTCGCTCCCGCATCGCGACCGACTCCGACTCGGCGAGATCCAGCGCGCGCGCGGCCTCGCTGCCGTGACGCAAGAAGAGGCGGAGCGCGTGGAGCACGTCGAAGCGCCACGGCGCCAGCTCCGAGTCTCCGAAGAGGACGCGCACGATCGCGGACGGTAGCAGACCACCGCGAGGGGCGGGGGACCGTCGGCTGCCGGGATCTGCCGGGCTTGCGGCTTCGTCGTCTGTTCGGGCTCGGGTGGCCGGGCTGCCACCGTGCCCGTGCGCATGTCCGGATCCGCGACGGTGTCCGGATCCGCGACGGTGTTCGGATCCGCGACGGTGTCCGGGTCCGCGACGGTGTCCGGGTCCGCGACCGGGCCGTCCGTCGCCGGGGCCGAGACCCCGACCGTCTCCGTGTCTGGTGACGGGTCGGGCGGGCTCAGCCGCGGACGACGTCCGTGCCGCTGACGACGTTGATGTTCCCCTCGGCGACCCGCTCGCCGCCTCGGTAGAGGGCGCATTTGAACTGCGCGAGGCCGCCGGCGCCGAAGACCTCTTCGGCCTCGGTGACGAGCTCGTCGCCGACGCGGAAGGTGTCGACGTGGCAGTCGAGCGTGCGGCTGCCGAGCAGCGCCCCTTGGACCATCGGCTGGTCGGTCTGCGCGACGCGATGCGCCATGAACGCGGCGGCCGCCTGCGCGAAGAGCTCGAGCGCGACGAGCGGCGAGACGAGGCCGTCCTTCGCGAGGATGAAGTCGTCCCGCAGGGTGGTGCGGGTGCGGACGCGTGAGCCGCTCACCTCCAGGACCTCGTCCAGGAAGAGCATCGGCCCGCGGTGGGGCAAGCGTGAGAGCAGGTCGACCGACATCACCCCTCAGTACAGTGAACCAGGAGTTCGTGACCAGGTGCAAAGAGGCGCGCGTCCAGCAAGGCGCGACGAAGGAGCGGGCTGCTCACCCGTGACTGAGGAGCCACGCAGCTGGACGGGATGGATCTGCCGCACCTGGTCACGAACCCATGGGGCATGAAGCCCCGCGGGGCCCCCTCCCACGAGCCTACGCTCGCTCCGCTCGCTGCGCGCCGTCCGGTAGGGCGGCTTGCGAAATCGGCCAAGCTTCCTTTCAGGTGGGCATCGGGGTCTCGGGCTCGGGATCGCCACGCTCGGCGGCCTCGAGCTCCGACTCGACGAAGCTCACGAGCTCGTCGACCGTCCGGATCTGCTTGGCCTTCTCCGGGTCCGGTCGGCGCCCAGTGATGTCGCGGAGCTGCACGAAGATGTCGACCGCGTCGATGCTGTCGAGGTCGAGCTCCTCGTAGAGGCTCGACTCCGGCTTGATGCTCGCGGGCTCGAGCTCGAAGGAGTCGGAGAGGATCTCGACGATCCGCTCGAAGATCTGATCACGATTCAGGCGCGCCATGAGAGGCCCCCTCTTAGCGCGTCCAGTGTCTCCGGCAAGCTGCACGCCCGCTGCAGCGTATACCGCGGGTGGGTGGTTTGCGCCGTCACAAGCTCCGAGCTCACGTCGCGGCTTCGTGGGTTGGCGCCGCTACGGCGACTGCTGGGGCGGCGAGCGCGAGGTCCAGGAGCGCCGACAAGGGCAGGTCGCCGTCGACCCGCCCGAGCGCGCGCTCCATGTCGCGCGCGATCCGAGGCAGGGCGTCGACGCGCTGCCGCCGGGGGAGGGCGTCCGCCGCGAAGCGCTCCCCGCCGAGCGGGAGGTCCCAGCTCGACGAGAGGCCCGCGAGCCGACCGAGCTCGGCCGCCCGCTCGGAGCCGAGGTCCCGGAGCGCGTGCGCCAGGATCTCCGTGACGAGCTGCCTCCCCGTCTCGAGGTCGCGCTCCATCTTCGCGAAGGTCTCCTCGACGCTTCGCCGCTCCGAGAGCTCGAGGTGCGCGTCCGCGAGCGTGGACGGGAAGCTCGGAAGCCCGACGAACCCCTTGGGGCCGCCGAACGCGGTCGGCTTGAGCGCCGCCCAGGACTCGAGGATCGACTGCGCGCGCGAGTTCAGCTCGTAGTAGCGCGCCTGCATCGACCGGAAGCGGCGGAGCGTGGCGGCGTCTTGGCGCCAGATCTCCTGGAAGAAGTGGGCGCACATGAAGGACCAGTAGTTGAAGAAATCCCACCAGAGCTTCGCGCCCATCACGTCGCCGTGAGGGAAGATGCGCCCGTTGTTGCTGAGCGTCCGAGCGGCGTCGCGCGCGAGCCGGCAGTAGTTCTCGTTGAGCTCCTCGAGGACGTCGCGGTCGAGCGCGCCGCGGAGGTAGTCGCCCACGAGGCGGGTCGTGTACGAGTTGCTCATCGAGATGAAGTCGCTGCCGAGGCTGTAGAGCGGGTCGACGAAGGCCGCGGCCTCCCCGACGCAGCTCCAGCGATCCGCGCTGGCGAAGCGGTCGGTGAGGTAGCTGTAATCGCGGACCACGCGGAAGTCTTCGAGCTCGAGGCCGTCGATGCGCTCCATCAAGCGCGGCTCGTGCTTCGCGAGCCACGCGAGCGCGAGCTCGGGCTTGTGGAAGGTGTCGAAGGGGTGGTGCTCGGTCTCGGCGACGATGCCGATGCTCGTGTATCCCGTGCTCAGCGGGATGAGCCAGACCCAATAGCCGCGCCCCATCAGGTGGACGGTCGAGAGCCAACGCACCTTGTCGACGTCGCGCTGGTGCCACTCGGCGCGGTCCTTGGGGACGAGCTCGCCGACCAGCACGCGCTGTCGCACGCGGAACCACGCCGAGCTCGAGCGGTTGGGGCTCTCGCGGCGGTAGCCGAGCTTCTTCTGCAGCAAGCGGCGCCGCCCGGTCGCGTCCACCACCCAGCGGCAGCTCAGGTCGCCGCTCGTCGCGTGGACCACGTGGGGCTCGTCCTCGCTCTGGGCGAGGGTGATGTCCCGGACGCTCGGCCCCTCGAGGAGGGCCACGCCGCGCTCTTCGAGCATCGCGCGCAGGTCGTTCTCGAGCTTGCCGCGGTCGAGCTGGTAGCTCGGGACGATCGGGAACTCGGAGGGGCCGATCTCGGGGCGCTCCTCGAGGGGCCCCTGGGTGTCGCCGCAGATGAAGCGCAGGCCGTTCTTCTTCAGGTGGTTGTCGAGCAGGTAGGGGCGCAGCCCGAGGACCTCCCCGAAATAATGGGAGGCCAGCTCGACGCTCGACTCGCCGACCTTGTGGGCCGCTTCGGGCAAGGGCCGCGCTTGGCGCTCGATGACGGCCACGCTGGCGTCGGGGATCTCCTTGCGGAGCTGGTAGGCGAGGGTGAGGCCGGCGAGGCCGCCTCCACAGACGATCACGTCGTAATCGGCACGCATGGGGTCCGTGGAGGCTAGGAGCGGTCCCTCGACTCGGCAATGCGGGAGCGTGAGTTGGGGGGCGTCATTGCGCCCGATCAACCGGCCGCTGGGCGGGGGGCGCGCCAGGCCGGCGTTTCTGGGCCTCTCGCGTCTGCGCGCGGGTCGATGACGCCACGGCACGTGGACGTTTCCGAGCGGCGACGCTACATCCTGCACTTCGAGCCGCGCGGTGTCGCGCCGGCCGGTCGGAGGTTCACGAAGGTATGCACGAGGTCGATGTCGCCATCCTCGGCGGAGGGCTCGCGGGAAATCTCTTGGCGCGGCAGCTCCGGCGGGAGGTGCCGGATGCGTCGGTCGCGGTGTTCGAGCGCTCGCCCGAGCGTGGCTACAAGGTGGGGGAGTCGACCGTCGAGATCGCGACGAACTACCTCGTCCGCCGGCAGGGGCTCTCCACGTACATCTACAAGGAGCACCTGCCCAAGAACGGCCTGCGGTACTTCTTCGACAACGAGGCCAAGGACGCGAAGCTCTGGGAGATGAGCGAGATCGGGGTGGACGGCCTGCCGCCCTATCCGAGCTTCCAGCTCGACCGCGCGCGCCTCGAGCGGGACCTGCTCGAGATGAACGCGAAGGACGGCGTCGACATCCACCTGCCCGCTCGCGTGACGAACCTGCAGCTCTCGGATGACGGCAAGCACACCTTCGACGTGGTCGAGGGCGACCGGAAGACGAGCTGGAAGGCGCGCTGGGTGATCGACGGCACGGGGCGCGAGGCGATGATCGCGAAGCTCAAGGGCCTGCGGGTCCGCGAGCCCAACCACAAGATCGCGAGCGCCTGGGGCCGCTTCCACGGCGTGACCGACGTCGACGACTACGGCCCCGAGGAGTGGCGCGCGCGGGCGCGGTACACCGCGCGGGCGCTCTCGACGATCCACTTCATGTACGAGGGCTGCTGGATCTGGTTCATCCCGCTCCGCGAAGGGATCACCAGCCTCGGCATCGTCCAGGAGACCTCCCGCTGGAGCGCCGATCGCTTCAAGCCCGAGGGTTTCCTCGGCTACCTCCGCGAGCACGGCGCGATCCGCGACCTCGTGAACGATGTCGAGGTCATCGATCTCGAGGGCTATACCCAGCTCGCGTTCCGCACGAAGCAGTGGTACTCGGGCGACGAGCGCTGGGCGTGCATCGGCGACTCGGCGGCGTTCTCCGACCCCTTCTACTCGCCCGGCTCCGACTTCATCGCGACGGGTAACGACCTCGTCGCCGACATGATCCGGCGCGATCTCGCCGGGGAAGACGTGGGTGAGCGCGGGCGCCTCTACGACGCCTACATGCAGTACCGCTTCGACTCGACGCTGGTCATCTACGACCAGCTCTACCCGACCTTCGGGAGCTTCGAGCTCTACGAGGCGAAGGTCTTCTTCGACACCGCCTGCTACTACAACCTGCTCTTCGACGCCTACGCGCAGGATCTCCACCGCGACGAGCGCTGGCTGCGCACGCAGCTCCGTCGCCGCGAGTGGGTGATGCAGGCGCTCGGCAACTTCGGCCAGCTCTTCCGCGGCGCGGCCGAGGAGATGAAGAAGCGCGGGACGTACTACCGGAAGAACACCGGCGAGTCGCGGCTCTCGGGGCGGAAGTCCTTCGGGGTGATGGAGGAGGTCGGCGCGCCGCGAAGCCGCCGCGAGGTCAACGAGGTGACCGAGCAGATCTTCCAGCGCACCCAGCAGATGGTCGGGAGCGCGCTCGACGACGACTCCGCGCTCGTGCAGCGGCTCCTTCAGGGCAGCCGTGAGCTCTACGACGCTTGGGGCGCGCTCGCGGAGTGAGGGGCCCGGTGTGGGAACTTTGCGCAGCTGAATCTTCGTGCGCGCGTGCCGTCCGTCAGGGGTCCTCCGCTTTGCGGACGGACCTCGCGCCGGATAGCTTGAGCGTTTTGGGAGCACCATGAGCAAGCGCCGCGTCGTCGTGACCGGGATCGGAGCCACGACGCCCATCGGACACGACGTCCCCTCGAGCATGGCCGCCCTCCGCGAGGGGCGCGGCGGGATCCGCCGGATGCCCGAGTGGGACATCATCACGGACCTGCACGGTCGCCTCGGGGCGACGGTGGAGGGACTCGACCTCAAGGCGGTCTACCCCCGCAAGCAGCGCCGCACGATGGGGAAGGTCGCGCTGCTCGCCGTCCACGCGGCCGAGCAGGCGGTCGCGCAGTCGGGCCTGGGCGAGGCCGCCCTCGCGCACGAGCGCGCGGGCGTGGCGTTCGGGAGCACCTCGGGCTCGGGGAGCGAGCAGGAGGCGTTCTCGACGCCCATCGTGCTCGAGCACTCGATGCGCGGCCTCGAGTCGAACGCCTATTTCCGCCTGATGACCCACACCTGTGCGGTGAACGTCGCGCAGTTCTTCAAGGTCCAGGGGCGAATCGCCTCGACCTGCACGGCGTGCACGAGCGCCTCGCAGGGCATCGGCACCGGCTACGAGCTCATCGCGCACGGCATCCAGGACGTGATGATCTGCGGCGGCGCCGAAGAGATGCACTACATGAACGCGGTCACCTTCGACCTGCTCATGGCGACGTCCCACAAATACAACGACCAGCCGGACCTCGCCCCGCGGCCCTTCGACGCCGCGCGTGACGGGCTCGTCGTGGGCGAAGGCGCGGGCGCGCTCGTGCTCGAGAGCTACGAGCACGCGAAGGCGCGCGGCGCGGAGATCCTCTGCGAGCTTCGCGGCTACGCGAGCAACTGCGACGGCGCGCACCTCACCTCGCCCCGCAAGGAGGGCATGAAGCGCGTGATGGAGCTCGCGATGGCCGACGCGGGCGTGGGCCCGGACGAGGTCGACTACGTCTGCGCGCATGGCACCGGCACCGAGATCGGCGACATCGCCGAGTCCCTCGCCACCGCCGAGGTGATGGGGACGAGCGCCACGATCTCGAGCCTCAAAGGTTACGTCGGCCACACGCTCGGCGCGTGCGGCGCGATCGAGGCGGCGTGGTGCGTCGAGATGATGCGGGGGGGCTTCCTCGTCCCGAACCGTAACCTGGTCGAGGTGGACCCCCGCTGCGCGCCGCTCGACTTCGTCCGCGAGCTCCGCGAGGCGCGCCCCCGCGTCGTGATGAACAACAACTTCGCCTTCGGCGGCATCAACACCTCGATGATTCTCTCGGCGCTCGCCTGAAGGCTCGCGCGCCCCTAGCCCGTCCCTACCGCTTTGCCCCGTCCCCTCCGCATCTTCCTCACCGGTCTGAGCTTCGCCGTCTTCTTCGGCGGGAGCATCGGGCTCGGGGTCCTCGTCTTCCCGGTCTTCTTCCTGCTCGCGCTGGGCAACTGGGAGAAGCACCGCGCGCGTTGCACGCGCTTCGTGAGCCGAGGCTACGGGACGTTCCTCTTCTGGATGCGCTTCGCGGGGCTCATCGACTGGCGCAATCGCATCGAGCTGCCGCCCGAGCTCCGCGGCAAGCCCTACGTGCTCGTCGCGAATCACCCGACGCTCATCGACGTCCTCTATTTCTTGAACGGGCTCCCCGGGCTGACCTGTGTCGTCAAGAGCGAGTGGTACCACTCGCTGGTCTTCGGCGCGGTCCTTCGCGGCACGCACTACGTCCCGGGCCCCGACGCCAGTGAGAGCGCGCAGGGGGGCGTCGGCCTCGAGCGAATGGTCGCGCACGTCAACGCGGGCCACCCGCTGATGATCTTCCCCGAAGGGACGCGCTCGGCGGCCGACCGGCTGCGGCGCTTCCGCCGTGGGGCCTTCGAGATCGCCAAGCGCTGCGAGGTCCCGCTCGTGCGGGTCTTCATCGCGGTGGATCGGCCGATGCTGATGAAGGGCGTGCCTTTCTGGAAGGTCCCCGAGGACAAGGCGACGTGGAGCTTCGAGCTGCTCGAGATCGTCGACACCAAGACGGATCCGCGCAGCGCCGCCGAGCTCGCGCGCGACGCGCAGGCGGACTACGAGCAGCGCTTCGCGCAGTGGGTCGCTGCCCGCGAGCAGCGCCACTTCGCGCAGCACCCGGAGCCAGCGACCGGCCCCGCCGCGCCCTGATTCTTTGGGGGAAGCCTCCCGCTCGACGTCGCCGGTGCGGGGCGTATCCTCCGCGCGTGGCTGCACCTCTCCCTTCCGCCGTGGACCTCCTGCGGACGCTCGTCGCCGAGCCCTCCGTCAGCTCGCCGGATCCTCGACACGACCAGTCGAACCGGCGCGTCGTGGACCACATCGCGGAGTGGTGCGAGCACCTCGGCTTTCGCGTCGAGGTCACGCCGGTGCCGTCGAGCCCCGAGAAGGCGAACGTCGTGGCGACGCTCGGCGATGGACCTGGCGGCCTTGTGCTCACGGGCCACACGGACACCGTGCCCTTCGACGCGGGCGGCTGGCGGACGGATCCCTTCGAGCTCGTCGGTGACGACGACCAGCTCTTCGGGCTGGGCGCCGCCGACATGAAGGGCTTCTTCGGCGCCGCCCTGCACGCCGCGCAGCGCTTCTCGGCGGGGCAGCTCCGCGAGCCGCTCGTGCTCATCGGTACCGCCGACGAGGAGAGCACGATGAGCGGCGCGCGCGCGCTGCTCGCCGCGGGTCGGCCGACGGCCCGCTTCGCCGTCGTCGGGGAGCCGACGGGGCTCGCGCCGGTGCACGCGCACAAGGGCATCATGATGGAGTCGCTCTCGATCACGGGGCGCAGCGGGCACTCCTCGGACCCCTCGCTCGGGGCGAGCGCCCTCGAGGCGATGCACCGCGCGATCGCGGAGCTGCTGCGCATCCGCGACGAGTTGCAGGCGGCGCACCACGATGACGCCTTCCACGTCCCGCGGCCCACCCTGAACCTCGGCCGGATCGAGGGAGGAGACAGCCCCAACCGGATCTGCGCGAGCTGCCAGCTGACCTTCGACCTCCGGCTCCTGCCGGGCATGAGCCTCGACGGGACGCGCGAGCTCCTGCGCGCGCGGCTCGGCGCCCTCTTCGATCCCGCCGTGCTCACGGTCGCGCTCGACGGCCTCGTCGAGGGCGTGCCCCCGCACACCACGAGCCCCGAGGGGCCGCTCGTGCGCGCCATCGAGCGCGTGACGGGGCGGCCTTCGCGCGCGGTCATGTTCTGCACCGAGGCGCCCTTCTTCGCGGCGCTCGGCATGGAGACGGTCGTGTGCGGCGCGGGCTCGATCGACGTCGCGCACCAACCCAACGAGCACACCTCGCGCAACGAGCTCGACGCGGCGAGCGACCTCTATGCCGCCCTCATCCACCGCTTCTGCGTCGAGGGCCGCGATGTCTGAGAAGCGATCTTCGCAAGCCAGCGACGGCGCCTCGAAGGTCGCTGACGACGCGACCTTCATCTCTTGGTTCCGGCAGTCCGCGCCCTACATCCGCGCCCACCGAGGCAGGACCTTCGTGATCGTCTTCGGTGGCGAGGTCTTCCGCTCGCCCGGCTTGCCCGACCTCGCGGCGGACGTCGCGCTCTTGCACGGGCTCGGCGTGCGCCTCGTGCTCGTCGCCGGATCGCGGCCCCAGATCGAGAAGCGGCTCGCCGAGCGCGGTCACCCCTCGCGCATGGTCGGGGGCCTGCGCGTGACCGACGACAAGGCCCTCGTGGCGGCGAAGGAGGCCGCGGGCTCGAACCGCGTCGAGCTCGAGCGGCTCCTCTCGATGGGGCTCCCGGGCTCGCCCATGGCGAACGCGCGTGTCCGCGTCGCCGCGGGCAACTTCGTGATCGCGCGGCCCGTCGGGGTGGTCGACGGCGTCGACTACGGGTACACGGGGCGGGTGCGGCGCATCGACGCCGAGGCGATCGCGCAGCGACTCGACGACGGCGCGATCGTGATCCTCACCCCGCTCGGCTACAGCATCACGGGGGAGTGCTTCAACCTCAGCACGCCGGAGCTCGCGGCCGAGACGGCGACGGCCCTCCGCGCGGACAAGCTCGTCGCGCTCGTCGAGGGGGGCCGCGGCGTCAAGGACGGACGCGGTCGGCTGCTCACGGAGCTCAGCCCCGACGACGCGGAGGCGCTGCTCGGGAGCGGCCGACGCTGGGGCGGCGACGTGCGCGCGCACCTCGAGGGCGCGGTGCGCGCCGTGCGCGGCGGAGTGCGCCGCGCGCACCTCTTGGATCGGCGCGCCGAGGGGGCGCTGCTGCGCGAGCTCTTCACGCGCGACGGCATCGGCACGCTCGTGACGAGCGAGCTCTTCGAGGGGGTGCGGCCGGCGCGCGCGCGCGACGTCGGCTCGATCCTGCAGATCCTCGAGCCGCTCGAGCGCGCGGGGCTGCTCGTGCACCGCTCCCGAGAGCTCCTCGAGGAGGACATCGGCCGCTTCGTGGTCGTCGAGCGTGACGGGCTCGTGCTCGGCTGCGCCGCGCTCTACGGCTTCGCGGACGGCGCGGGTGAGCTCGCGTGCCTCGCGGTGAGCGACGAGTTCCGCGAGGCGGGGCGGGGCGAGCTGCTCGTGAGCGCGATCGAGCGCCGGGCGCGCGCCGAAGGGCTCGACCGCCTCTTCGTGCTCACCACGCAGTCGACACACTTCTTCCGCGAGCGAGGCTTCGTCCCCGCCAAGCCGAAGGACCTGCCTCCCTCGCGAAAGCGCTACGACCGCAAGCGCCGCTCGAAGGTGCTCGTCAAGCACCTCTGACCCGAGCCGAGTCGTGAGTCGAGCTGAGTCGTGAGCCGAGTCGTGAGTCGAGCTGAGTCGTGAGCCGAGTCGTGAGCCGAGTCGGAGCCGAGTCCGAGCCGAGTCCGAGCCGAGTCCGAGCCGAGTCCGAGCCGAGTCCGAGCCGCGAGCCGGCGCGAGCCGCGAGCCGGCGCGAGCCGCGAGCCGGCGCGAGCCGCGAGCCGGCGCGAGCCACCCATCAGCCGAGCCGTGAGCCCCTCGGATGAAGCTGATGGCGAGAACGACGGTGGCGCCGTTGACCGAGGCGGGGGCCACCGCTAATTTCTCTTCGTCCCTCTGTGGGGCCCGTGAGGACGAGACACGAATCCCTGACTAGGTCGAACCGGGGGTCGAGACAGCCCGTGGAGTGCAGACCCGGCAAGTTTCACCGGGGAGCCAGAAGCGGGCAGCGAGACTCCCACCTACTGAGTACGGTAGGGGTTCGGCTCATACAAACCCACGGCCATCATGGTAAGGACGACTGACGAAGGGCCGGTGCCAAACACCGGCCCTTCCTCTTGTGCGCCCTCGGCTTCCTCCGAGGGGACGCTGCCGCCGGCCTGTCGCGAGAACGGCTGAGCCTCCGAGGGGCTGTCGCCAGGTCGTCTGCCCCTCCCCCACGAGGCGCAAAGCCTCCGACGAGCCCTCCGCTCGGTTCGCTCGCTGCGCGCGGTCCCATCGCGAGAACGGCTGAGCGAGCGTCTTCTTCAGCGGCGCTCGCGGCCGAGCCAAGGGACGTCGGTGACGCCCGCGCGGTGGTTCGCGAGGCGCGCGAGCACGAAGAGGAGATCGCTGAGCCGGTTCAGGTAGCGGATCACGACCGGGCGTACGGGCGGCTCCTCGACGGCGAGGGCGACGACCCGGCGCTCGGCGCGGCGGCAGACCGTGCGGCCGAGGTGGAAGTGCGCGGCGGCGGCGCTCCCGCCTGGGAGCACGAAGGTCTGCAGCGGCGCGAGCTCGGACTCGGCGCGGTCGATCGCGGCCTCGAGGTTCTCGACGCAGGCGTCGTCGATCTCGGGGACGAAGCCCTTCGGCTCGCGGCCGGGGGTGCGCGCGAGCTCCGCCCCGACGTCGAAGAGCTCGCTCTGGATGCGCGCGAGCAGCGCGTCGAGGTCCTCGTCGGGACCCTCGCCCGCGGCGCTCCGCACGGGCGTCGTGCGCGAGAGGCCGAGGATCGAGTTGAGCTCGTCGACCTCGCCGTAGGACCAGACCCGCGCGCTCGCCTTCGAGACGCGCCCGCCGCCGAAGAGGCCGGTCTCTCCGGCGTCGCCCGTCTTCGTGTAGATCTTCATGGCCCCGTCCTCGTCCTGTGCGTGGCTCAGCCGAGCCGCTCTCCCACCACCGCCCGTCGGCCCGCGACGAAGGCCGCGGCGGGGAGGCGCTTGCGGCCCGCCTCCTGGAGCTCGTCGAGGCTCAGCACGCCCTGCCCACACGCGACGTGAACACCGTCGGCGCTCGCCGCGACGATCTCCCCCGGCTCACCCGCGCGGCCGCTCTCGGCGACGACGTGCGTCCGATGGATCTTCAGCGGCGCGCCGTCCTTCGCGGTGAACGCGCCGGGCCACGGGCTCAGCCCGCGCGCGAGGTCGTGCAGCGCGCGCGCCGGTCGCGTCCAGTCGACGCGCCCGTCGTCCTTCGCGAGCAGCTTCGCGTAGGTCACGCCCTCCTCGGGCTGTGGGGTCGGGCGCAGCCCCCCCGCGACATAGCGAGGGAGGTCCTCCGCGAGCAGCGCAGCGCCCAGCGCCGAGAGGCGCGTGCTCAGCGACGCGGCGTCCTCGTCGGGGTCGATGGGGGTCCGGCGCTCGCTGATCACGGCGCCGGTGTCGAGCCCTTCGTCCATCTGCATCAGCGCGACGCCCGTCTCGGCGTCGCCGTGCACGAGCGCGTGCTGGATGGGGGACGCCCCGCGCCACCGCGGCAGGAGCGAGGCGTGGACGTTCACGCAGCCGAGGCGTGGGGCCTCGAGCACCGCCTTCGGGAGGATCCGCCCATAGGCGACGACCACGCCGACGTCGACGCGCAGCGCCGCGAGGCGCTCGGCGAGATCCCCCTTGCGGACCTTGGTCGGCTGCCAGACCTCGAGCCCTCGCTCGAGCGCGCGGACCTTCACGGGCGGGGGCGTCAGTGTGAGCCCGCGGCCGGCGGGCTTGTCCGGCTGGCAGATCACGACCGGCACCTCGGCGACGCTCAGCAGCGCGTCGAGGCAGGGGACCGCGAAGGCGGGGCTCCCGAAGAACGCGGCGCGCACGAGGGCTCAGCCCATCGCTTCTTTGGGCGGGCTCTTGGCGGCGCGCGCCTCGGCGGCGGCGCGCTTGAGCATCGCGCGGTGCAGCAGGCGGCGCCGAAGCACGCCCAGCTTGTCGATCATCAGCTCGCCTTCGAGGTGATCGTGCTCGTGCTGGACGGCGATGGCGAGCAGGCCGTCGGCCTCGAGCTCGAAGGTCTCGCCGTGGCGGTCCTGCGCGCGAACGCGGACCCGCTCGTTGCGCACGACCTCTTCGCGCGCCCCTGGGAACGAGAGGCACCCCTCGTCGAAATAGACCTCGCCTTCGCTCGAGAGGATCTCGGGGTTGGCGAAGACTCGAAGGTCGCTCGGCTCGTCCTCACCCGTCGCGGTGTCGATGATGAAGAGCCGCAGGGAGACCCCGATCTGGGGCGCCGCGAGGCCGACGCCGGGCGCGGCGTACATGGTCTCGGCCATGTCGTCGACGAGCTGCTGGAACTCGGGCCCGAAGTCTTTGACCGGCTTGCCGGGGATGCGCAGCCGCTTGTCGGGGTAGTGGAGGATCGGGCGGACGGCCATGGTGCTGCCCCTACATGTACTGTCGCGGGCCGCGGGTCGCAAGGGTCCGCCGTGGAGCTCAGCTTCGGTCGAGCGCGGCGGCGTAGGCCTGCCGCAGCCGCGGGCTCGCGAGCATCTCTACGGCCTCGTCGAGCGCCCCCAGCGCCTCCTGGCGCTCGCCCTCCAGCGACTCGAGGCCCATCGCGTCGAGGTCGAGCCGGACGAGCTCCCGACGCAGGCGCCGGTGCGCCTCCGCGATCTCCCGGTCCGTCGCCGTCTTCGGCAGCTCGAGCACCGCGAAGTAGTCGCCGACCTCGCCGCGGCCCCGCGCGCGCGCGAGGAGCGCCCGCACCGCGTCCGGGGGCAGGTCGTCGACGTGGTCGCTCGCGTCGAGCCGGATGGCGTCGACGGCGCAGAGCGCGAAGAGCGCCCCCGCGGCGCCCGTCGAGGCCGCGAGCCCATGCAGGAGCGCGGCGACCGGTCGATCGGCGGCCTCCTCGAAGGCCTCGACGAGCTCGGGCTCGAGCCCGAGCTGATCGGCGCGGCCCGCGAACGCGGGCGTGAGTACGAGCCGGTCCGAGAGCTCGTGGCCGAGCCATCGGAGCACCAGGTCGTGCCCCAGCCGGCGGCGGGCTCCTTCCCCCGCCACCGCGACGAGCGGCCCCGGCAAGAGCGGCCGACTCGGCAGCTCTCCGGCCGGCGGACGAATGGCGAACTGGGCCTCGGCGGCCGTGACCGCCACGTGGATCAAGGCCTCGCGCGCTTGCCGCAGGCGCGCGGCGAGCTCGAAGCGGTCGAGCCGACCGCGCTCCACCGCCTCGAGCAGGAGCGTCTCGGCGGCGGCCTCGTCGTCGACGACGCTGCGCAGTCGGCCCGTCTCGCGGAGATGGGCGGCGACCATCCAATGGGCGGGCCCTTCGAAGGCCACGAGCCGCGTCTCGCGGATGCCGAGCCGCACCTGCGGGCCGCCCGCGACCTCGAGCTGCAGCCAGAGCGGGCGACCGCGATCGTGAAGCTGCCAGACGAGCCGCATCGCGCCGCCGGGCGCCAGGGTCCCGTCGCGGGTGAGGTCGGCGGGGAAGGTCGCGGTGGCCGCGGCCTTGCTGGCCGCGCGCTCTCGCACCGTGTGGGGCGTGCGCCCGGTGCCCTGCGTGCCCTGCGTGCCGTGGGTCCCGAGGGCGCTCGAGCCGCCGGCCTCGGACGCGCCCTCGATCGCCGACGCCTCCACCTCGGCGAGGTCCGGGGCGCCGACGAAGGTGAAGGCCTCGAGGGGATCGTGCTCCTGGCGCTCTTCGAGTGGCGCCCCGACGTCGCCGAGCAGCTCGTCGGGGACCAGCTCGTCGGCGGCCTCGTCGCCGCCGGGGAACCGGAGGTCCAGCGGCGCGGCGTCTGGGAAGAGCCGCCGGTCGGCGCGGCGCAGGAGGTCGTCGAGCTTCGGAGAGAAACACGCGGTCGAGCGCGGCGGCGCCGAGTGCCCGGCGGCGGTGGTGGGCGGCGGGATCGTCGAGGGGCGGCGCGGCTCGGCGACGGCGGGTCCGGCCAGCGCCGGCTCGACCTCGTCCGCCTCGAGCTGCACCGTCGGCTCGCGGATTGGGAGGTCGTCGGTGCTCGGCGGGCCCTCGCGGCTCGCGGTGATCGCGCCACCGTCCGGGGGCTCGTCGGTGCGCGGCGGGTCCTCGTGGCTCGCGGTCTCTGGGGTCGCGGTGACTTCCTCGCCGTGATCGCCGTGATCGTCGGGCTCGACGTGGGTGGCCTGAATCGCGTGGCTGGGCTGGGAGGGATCGCCGCGGAACGGCCGGGCGAGCGCCGCGAGGACCTCGCGGGAGAGGCGACCGAGCGGCACGGGGCGATCGAAGTAGGCCACGACCCCGTCCACGGGGCGACGGGGCTCCCAGCCGACCGCGATCACGCGCGTCGCGGAGGCCAGCGGCCGCGCGCGGTCGGCGAAGCCCGGCGCCGTCGTCGCCGCGATCACGACGGCGGCGTCCTCGCTCGCGTCGAGCGTCTCGAGCTCACGGACGTCGAGCGAGATGGCGCGGAGCGCGCGCGCGATCCAGGCCCCCTCCGGGCCCGGAACCACGACGTCGACGCGGGGCCCAGCGCTCATGGCGCGCAGCATAGCCGTGAGTGACGGGGCGATGACAAGTGTCGAGCCCGCGTAGGTACCGTTCCCGGCCCGGGAGCGTCGCGGACCCCCGAGCGAGCGCAGGCCATGGCGAGCTACAGCATCGAGCTCGGGTCGACGTCGACGCTCGCGCGCGCGGGCCCGAGGCCTTCGTCGATGGCCGCCGCGATCTTGCTGGCTACCTGCCGCAGCGCCGCGCGCTCACCGCGGACGAGGAAGCGGTAGCGGAAGCGGCCGCGCAGCCGCGCGATGGGGGCAGGCGCAGGGCCCTGGAGGTTCAGCTCGCCCTTGCGGATCCCCGGGTGAGCGCTCGCGATCCGCGCCAGCGCCGCGGCGGTCTCCTTGGCGCGCCCTTCGTCGACGGCGTCCACGCGCACGGCGATCATGCGGCCGAAGGGCGGGTACGCGAGATCGCGCCGGTCGGCGATCTCGACGTCGTAGAAGGCCTCGTAGTCGTGTTCGGCGGCTGCGCGGATCGCGGGGTGTTCGGGCTGGAAGGTCTGGAAGACCACCCTCCCAGGCCGCTCGCCTCGGCCCGCCCGCCCGGCGACCTGCGCCAAGAGCTGGAAGGTCCGCTCGCCAGCGCGGAAGTCCGGGAACGCGAGGCTCTGATCCGCGAGCACGACGCCGACGAGCGTCACCCCCGGCAGGTCGTGCCCCTTGGTGACCATCTGCGTGCCGACCAAGACGTCGACCTCGCGCCGCCGGAGCCGATCGAGCACCGCCTCGACCGTGCGCCCGGTGGCGGTGTCGCGATCGAGCCGCGCGACGCGCGCGCGGGGGAGGAGCGCGCGCAGCGCCTCCTCGACCTGCTCGGTGCCGACGCCCACGCCGCGGCGGACGCCGCCGCAGGCCGGGCAGGCCACGCTCATCCGCTCGGTGTGGCCGCAGGTGTGGCAGACGAGGACCCCGCGGCGGGCGTGGTGGGTGAGGGAGACCGAGCACTCGGTGCAGCGGGCCTCCTCGCCGCACAGCTCGCAGACGACGAGCGTCTCGTAGCCGCGCCGGTTGAGGAAGACGATCGACTGCTGGCCGGCGTCGAGGGTGGCGGTGAGCGCGTCGGCGAGCTCGGGCGAGACCAGGCCAGGCCCGAGCGGCTGGCCCTTCGCGCGGCGCAGGCGGGTGAGGTCGACGAGGCGGACCTCCGGCAGCGGGCGGTCGTCGACGCGGGCGGGCAGCTCGAGCTTCCGGTAGCGGCCGCGGGCGGCGTTCTCGAGCGACTCGAGGGAGGGCGTCGCCGAGCCGAGGAGGACCACCGCGTCCTCGACGCGCCCGCGGACCACCGCGAGGTCGCGGGCGTGGTAGGCGGGGCCGTCGTCCTGCTTGAAGGAGCCGTCGTGCTCCTCGTCCACCACGATGACCGCGAGGTCGCGCACCGGCGCGAAGATGGCGCTGCGGACGCCGACGCAGATGCGGGCGTCGCCGCGGCGCAGGCGGGTCCACTCCGCGTGACGCTCGGCCTGGGAGAGCCCGGAGTGCACGAGGGCGACGTCGTCGCCGAAGCGCGCCCGGAAGCGGCCCGAGAGCTGCGGGGTGAGGGCGATCTCGGGCACGAGCACGAGCGCGCCCTTGCCGAGCGCGCGCGCCGCCGCGATGAGGCGCAGGTAGACCTCGGTCTTGCCCGAGCCGGTGACGCCGTGGAGGAGGAAGGTCGAGAACCGGCCGAGCGCGGGCTCGAGCTCCTGGAGGACCGCCGCCTGGTGCGGGGTGAGGGCGGGCGCC
>JAHBWH010000068.1 GCA_019637115.1 Myxococcales bacterium
GCGGCTGCGATCCGGCGCCGCGCCCGCGCCGAGGGCGCCGCGCTCCTGCGGCGGGTCGCGGCGCGCTGTGATGATCTCGAGATCAAGGCGTGGGCGCGCTTCCGGGCAGGCCGCGCGCTCTTCCAGCTCGGGCGCAACGACGAGGCCTGGGCGGAGCTCGAGGCGCTCGAGGCCGAGGCGGCCACGCACTCCCTCGCCGACGACGCGCGCTTCCGCCTCGCCCTCGTCGCGCGCGACCGCGGGGACGCCGAGACGACGACCCGCCTGCTCGCCTCGATCCCGGAGCGCTACCCCGCCGGCGACATGCGCGGCGAGGCGCTCTTCGTCCTCGCGCTCGACGCCCGCGCCACCGGGCGGCGCGAGGACGCGCTCGGCTACCTCGACCAGCTCGTGGTCTCGGGGCTACGCGCGGTGCCCGGAGAAGAGCAAGAGGGCCTGCGCGGCCGCGCCGGCTATTGGCGGGCCCAGGTGCTCTTCGAGCTCGGGCGCCGCGACGACGCGCTCGCGGGCTGGGAGGCCACGGCGCGAGCGTGGCCCCTCTCGTACTACGCGACGCACGCCGCGACGCGCCTTCGCCAGCACGCGCCCGAGCGCGCGCGTGTGCTCGAGCGGGCGTTCTCGACCGGGCGCGCCGACGCGCCCTTGCGCTTCGCGTGGCGCGCCGAGCTCGACGCGGCGTGGTTCGAGCGGTTCCTCGAGCTCGGGCGGGTCGGCGCGGAGAGCGAAGCGCGACGCGAGCTCGAGCACGCGGGCGCGCTCGGCTCGGACGAGGAGCTCGTCTGGCTGGTCGCCGCGTGTCTCGCGGAGGTGGGCGCGCTCCCCGAGGTCGCGCGCATCGTTCGGCGGCGCCTCGAAGCCTTCCGCGCCGAGCTGCCGGTCGGCCGCGCCCGCGCGCTCTGGCGCCTCGCGTACCCGCGCGCGTATGCGCCGCTCGTCGAGACGGCCGCGAGCGAGGCGGGCGTGCCCGCGAGCTTCGTGCGGGCCATCGCGCGCGAGGAGAGCTCGTTCGACCCCGACGCGGTCTCGTGGGCGCACGCCTATGGCCTCGTGCAGGTCATCCTGCCCACGGCGCGCCGCCATGGCGCCTCGCTCGGAGTGCCGATCGACGCCACCACCTTGCGCAGGCCCGAGGTGAACCTCGCGGTCGGCAGCCGCTTCATGCGCTTCCTCCACGATCGCTACACCGAGAACCCTGGGCTCGTGCCCGCGGCGTACAACGCCGGCCACGGCGCAGTGGATCGCTGGCTGCGCCTCGGCGGCGAGCTCTCGTTGCCGCGGAGCTTCGGTGCCGAGGCGGGGCGCGCGATCGAGCTCGACGAGCTGGTCGAGCGCATCCCCTACGACGAGACCCGCCGCTACACGCGGCGCGTGCTGCAGACCTGGGCGGTGTACACGTGGCTCGACGAGGGGCGGCTGCTCGAGCTGCCGTCCTCTTTGCCGCGCCGGTGAGCGCGGCCCGATCGGAGACGCCCGCGTCAGGACTCACCTAGCAGCCCGTTGAAGAACCTAGTTCTTCAACGGAGCCGCGTGTTTTGGGGGAGGCTCCGGTGGGCTGTGCCCTCTGGAGGGGGTCTTTTCGAAAGACCCCAGAAAGAAGAGGCAGTCCGTTGAGGGACTCGAAGAGTTCTTCAACGGGCTAGTCCTTCAACGGAGCCGCGTGTTTTGGGGGAGGCTCCGGTGGGCTTTGCCCACTGGAGGGGGTCTTTTCGAAAGATCCCAGAAAGAAGCGGCAGTCCGTTGAGGGACTCGAAGAGTTCTTCAACGGGCTGCCAGGGCGAGCGGTCCTGCTCGTACATGGTGCGTCGAGGTCGCGTGCTGCGTCGCCCAAACGCGACGAGGCGCCATGGAGGTGGCGCCTCGTCGGGGTCCACGGGGGACGACGATCAGAAGTCCATGTCGTCCATGCCGCCCATGCCACCGCCGGCCGCGGCCGGCTTCTCGTCCTTGGGCAGCTCGGCGATGAGCGCGTCGGTGGTCAGCAAGAGGCCCGCGACGCTCGCCGCGTGCTGGAGCGCCGCGCGGACGACCTTCGTCGGGTCGATGACGCCGCGCTCGAGCAGGTCGCCGTACTCCTCCGCGCGCGCGTCGAAGCCGAAGGCCCCCTTGCCGCGACGGACCTCGTTCACGACGACCGAGCCTTCGTGTCCGGCGTTCACCGCGATCTGGCGCAGCGGCTCCTCGATGGCGCGGCGCACGATACGCACGCCCACCATCTCCTCGTCGCCGAGCGTCAGCTTCTCGAGCGCCTCCTGGACGCGCACGAGCGCGACACCTCCGCCCGGCACGACGCCCTCCTGGCTCGCGGCGCGCGTGGCGTGGAGCGCGTCGTCGACGCGATCCTTGCGCTCCTTCATCTCGACCTCGGTCGCTGCCCCGACGCGCACGACCGCGACGCCGCCCGCGAGCTTCGCGGGCGCTCTTACGCTTCTCGCGATCGTAGTCCGACGTGGTCTCCTCGATCTGCCGGCGCAGGAGCTCTTGGCGGCCCTTGATCGCGCTCGCCTCGCCCTTGCCGTCGACGATCGTGGTGTCGTCCTTGGAGATCTTGATCTTCCCGGCGCGGCCGAGCTGCGCGAGCGTCACGCTCTCGAGCTTGATGCCGAGGTCCTCCGTGATGACCTCGCCGCCCGTGAGGATCGCCATGTCCTTCAGCATCTCCTTGCGGCGATCACCGAAGCCCGGAGCCTTCACGGCGGCGACCTTCAGCGCGCCGCGGAGGCGGTTGACGACGAGCGTCGCGAGGGCCTCGCCCTCGACGTCCTCGGCGACGATGAGCAGCGACGCGCCCTGCTTGACGACCTGCTCGAGCAGCGGGACGAGGTCGCGCATGCTCGAGAGCTTCTTCTCGTAGAAGAGCACGTAGGCGTCTTCGAGGACGCACTCCATGCGCTCGGTGTCGGTCACGAAGTACGGGGAGAGGTAGCCGCGGTCGAACTGCATGCCCTCGACGACCTCGAGCACGGTCTCCATGCCCTTGGCCTCTTCGACCGTGATGACGCCCTCCTTGCCGACCTTCTCCATCGCCTCCGCGAGGAGCTTGCCGATGGTCTCGTCGCCGTTCGCGCTGATCGTGCCGACCTGCTCGATCTCCTTGGCGGACTCGACCTTGCGGCTGAGCTTCTCCAGCCCCGCGACCAGCGCCTCGACGGCCTTGTCGATGCCGCGCTTGAGCTCCATCGGGTTGTGCCCCGCTGCGACCATACGCGCGCCCTCGCGATAGATGGCCTGCGCAAGGACGGTGGCCGTCGTCGTGCCGTCACCTGCGACGTCGACGGTCTTGGACGCGACCTCGCGGATCATCTGCGCGCCCATGTTCTCGAACTTGTCCGCGAGCTCGATCTCCTTGGCGACGGTGACGCCGTCCTTCGTGATCTTCGGCGCGCCCCAGCTCTTCTCGATCACGACGTTGCGGCCCTTGGGCCCGAGCGTGACCTTCACGGCGTTGGCGAGCGCGTCCACCCCACGCCCGACGCGGCGCTGCGCGTCGGTCCCGTATCGCATCTGCTTGGCAGCCATGTTCTTCGTTCCTCCGATGTGTCTGTGATTGTCAGAGCTCGAAGGCGGCCTCGGCGTGCGCGCGAGGCCGCGGCGTCGTCAGTCGATGACCCCGAGGATGTCGTCCTCGCGCAAGATGAGGTGCTCCTCGCCGTCGATCTTCACCTCGGTCCCGGCGTATTTGCCGAACAGGACCTTGTCGCCGGCCTTGACGTCGAGGCCGTGCACCTCGCCGCGCTCGTCGCGCTTGCCGTTGCCGACCGCGATGACCTCCCCCTCGATGGGCTTCTCCTTCGCGGTGTCGGGGATGATGATCCCCCCCTTGGTGGTGGCCTCCTGGGGGAGGCGCTTGACGAGCACACGGTCGTTGAGCGGGCGTACCTTCATCGTCTTTCCTCCAATGGACTCGCGTGGGGCGCGTCGCCCCGTCGTCTCGGGTGGGCTGGCGAGCCCGACCGAGGCTCCACTAAGCACCGGCCCGTCAGCACTCAAGAGGGGAGAGTGCTAGCGCGCGTGAGGTAGCTCACGTGGTTGGCGTTGTGCCGTGATTACGGACATTTGCGAGTGGGTCGGTGTCCACAGCCAGGTAGGTGCGGGTCCGCGTGCGGGTCCGTGTCCGCGTCCGGGTCCGGTCCGCGTGCGTCCGGGGCCGTCCTGGTCCGCGTCCAGGGCCGGGGTCCGGTTCCGCGTCCGGGTGCGGGTCCGCGTCCGCGTCCGGGTCCGGGTCCGCGTCCGGTCCGCGCATCCGGTTCCGCGTCCGCGTCGTGACAGCGTCGTGACAGCGTCTGGGTCCGCGTCCGTGGCGTCCGGGTCTGGATGCGGGCCGTGTCAGCGGCGCCGGGGGGCGCCGAGCTCGTCGACGCGCTCGGGGGCGTCGACGATGGGGAGGGGCGGGGGAGGGGGAGGGCCCCAGCGGACGGTCTCGGCGGGGCCGGTCACCACCACCCGGCGGCGGCTCGGGTCGTCGACGCTCGCGACCACGACACCCTGCCCGCGCGCGACGTACGCGACGAAGCGGCAGTCCGGCGAGAAGCTCGGATCCTTCGCGTTCCAGCCGGGCGGGCTCAGCATCCGGCGCGCGCCGGAGGCGACGTCGAGCAGCTCGACCCGCATGCCGCGCGAGATGCGCGTGTACGCGAGCTGCAGGCCACGCTCGCCCGCGCAGAGGCTGGGGGTCTGGGTCTCGCCGGGCGGCTCGGTCACGGGGATCGGCGCCTCGCCACTCACCGACGCGAGGTAGATGCGCGGGGTGCCGTTCCTGTTCGACACGAACGCCATGCGCCCGCCAGCGCAGCTCGGGCTCACGTCGATCCCCGGGTGGTCGGTGAGCTTTCGGAGGGAGGAGCCGTCGCGCTCGCCCCACCAGAGCTCGGAGTCGCCGCTGCGCGAGGAAGAGAAGGCCAGGCCCCCGCCGCAGCCGGCCACGCCCATCTGCGTCCCATCGCCGCCCACGAGCGAGCGGCCCGCGGCGTGCTCGTTCGTCAGGTACATCTCCTGCGGGTCGAGGACCGTCCACCAGAGCACGTGGCCCACGAAGCCAGGGAGCATCCCCGTGTGCCGCGGGCTCGAGACGCGGTGCAGCCCGAATCCGTCCCAATCCGCGACCCAGATCTGCTTGCGGCCGCCGGGCTCGCGACGCGCGAAGGCGAGCCTCCCCGCGAAGGTCGGGCGCGCGCCGGTGAGCGCCGCGACGAGATCGGCCGCGACCGCGTGCCCCACGCTCCGCAACCCCGAGCCCCGGTGGCTCGTGAAGAGCGGGGTCGAGGCGTCGTCGCCGTCGAGCTCGAGCGCGACGGCGACCTCGAGGCCCTGCGGCCGCACGACGACGCGGGCGGTGCGGGCGCCTGCCGGGACGACCTCGACCATCGGGACGAGCACGAGATCGCTGCGGAGCAGCTCGTCGAGCTCGCGGACGAGGTGCGCGGGCTCCCCGCTGACGCGGAGCGCGACGCGGGCGACGGTCGTCCGGAAGGGGCCCGCGATCGCGTCCGGGGCGGCCTCGATCTCGAGTGGCGGGGCGGGAGCCTGCGCGACGCCGAGTGAGCCGAGGGTCCCGAGGACGAGGAGCGAAGAGACCACGGCGCGGCGCATCGTCCTCATCGTGCCACACGAGACGGGTTCCCCGTCGCGCTTGTTCACCGGAGAGAAGCCTCCGCCGATTTCGCAAGCCGCCCCACTGGACGGCGCGCAGCGACCGGAGGCTCGTGGGAGGGGGCCCGCCGTCACGCCCCGTGGGGGAGGGGAGGGGCTGGCGACCTGGCGACGGCCCCTCATAGGAACCTGCTCACGGAGGGCGCCGAGCGCACAAGCCCCTGTTGCTGTCACGCCCTGCCGTCCTACAGTCCACGGGATGACCTCGCGGTACCAGGCGCCCTTCGCGGAGACGGGCCCGACTCCCATCGACGCCGAGCTCTCGCGCAAGCTGCTCGACGTCGCCCTCCAGCGCGGCGGGGACTACGCCGACCTCTTCTTCGAGTACGCCGTCAGCGGCAGCTACGCGTACGACGAGGGCATCCTCAAGAGCGCGGGGCGCTTCGTGAGCATGGGCCTCGGCGTACGCGTCATGAAGGGTGACGCCACGGGCTACGCTTACGTCGAGGATCTCGACTTCGAGGCGATGAAGCACGCGGCGCGCACCGCGGCGCAGATCGCCTCGGGCGGACACGCGCCCCCGCCGGTCGAGGTCACGCTGCGCACGCACCCTGAGCGCTACCAGGTCGGGCTGCTCTCGCTCGACGTCGACGGCGCGGAGAAGCGCGCCCTCCTCGAGCGCGCCGACGTCGCCGCGCGCGCGGCCGACCCGCGCATCGTCAAGGTGGACGCGAGCCTCGCGGAGGAGATCCGAGAGATCCTGATCGTCACGAGCACGGGGCATTTCGTGCGCGACCGGCAGCCGCTGCTCCGGTTCGGGGTCCGCGCGATCGCGGAGGAGAACGGCAAGCGGCAGTCCGGCTCGTCGGGCGGCGGTGGTCGCGTCGGCCTCGAGTATTTCGAGGCGCGCTCGCCCGAGTTTCACGCGGGGGAGGCCGTGCGGCAGGCGATCGCGATGCTCGACGCGCGCGAGGCGCCGGCTGGCGAGATGGAGGTCGTGCTCGCCCCGGGCGACAGCGGCATCTTGCTGCACGAGGCGGTCGGCCACGGCCTCGAGGCGGACTTCAACCGCAAGGGGACGTCCAACTACACGGGGCAGGTCGGCAACCAGGTCGCGAGCGAGCTGTGCACGGTCGTCGACGACGCGACCTTGATGGGCTCCCGCGGCTCGATCAACGTCGACGACGAGGCCCTCGAGCCCGAGAGCGCGACGCTCATCGAGGCCGGCGTGCTGCGCGGCTATATGCAGGACCGGCACTCGGCGGCGTACTTCCAAGTACGCCCGACGGGCAACGGCCGCCGCGAGTCCTTCCGCAGCCACCCGATGCCGCGGATGACCAACACGCTCCTGCTCGCGGGGCAGGACTCCCCCGAAGACATCGTCCGCAGCGTGAAGAAGGGCGTCTACGCCAAGAAGTTCGGCGGTGGCCAGGTGGACATCTCCAACGGCGACTTCGTCTTCTCGCTCACCGAGGGCTACCTCATCGAAGACGGGAAGATCACCGCCCCGCTCAAGGGCGTGAACCTCATCGGCAACGGGCCGGACGTGATGCGCAAGGTCGTCATGCTCGGCCACGACCTCGAGGTCAGCGATGGCATCTGGACCTGCGGTAAGGACGGCCAATCCGTCCCCGTCGGCGTTGGCTGCCCGACCATCAAGATCAGCGCCGTGACCGTCGGCGGAACCCAGCTCGGTTGAGGCGCGTGATGCAGAGACTCGAAGATCTCCTTCAGGTCGCGGACGAGGTCGTGGCGGCCGCCCAGCAGGCAGGCGCCACGGTGGCGGAGGCGTCCGTGCGCTCCGGCCGGCACCTCTCGACCAAGGTGCGGCTGCGCGAGCCCGAGCTCGTGGAAGAGGCCGCCTCGCGCTCGCTCGGCCTGCGCGTGATGGTCGGCCAGCAAGTGGCGGTCACCTACACGAGCGACCTCAGCCCGGCGGGCCGCGCGCGCCTCGTCGAGGACGCGCTCGAGCTCGCCAAGCTCTCGCAGCCAGACCCCTTCGCGGGGCCCCCCGATCCCTCGCTCCTCTCGCGCCCCGAGCAGCACGTCGACCTCGACACCTTCGACGCGACGATGGACGCGATGGAGGCGGCCGACGCGCTCGCCCGCGCCCGCGACGGTGAAGACGCGGCGCTCACCTACGATCCGCGCATCACGAACAGCGAAGGGTCGACCTTCAGCCGCGCGAGCGGCGAGAGTGTGCTGGTGACGAGCGGCGGCTTCCGCGGCACCAGCCATGGCACCTACGCCTCGCTCGTCGTCAGCCCCGTCGCCGACGACGCGGACGGGAAGAAGCGCAGCGGCTACCACTGGGCGGCGAAGCGGCACCTCGCGGAGCTCGCGGACGCCCGCTCGGTGGGCGAGGAGGCTGCGCGACGGACGCTCCGCAAGCTCGGCGCGACGAAGATCGCGTCGACGGAGATGCCCGTCGTCTTCGACCCGGACACCGCGCGCTCGATCCTCGGTTTGCTCGCGAGCTGCGTGAACGGCTCGAGCATCTGGCGTCGCTCGAGCTACCTCGAGGGCCGGCTGGGCTCCGCCGTCGCGAGCCCGCTCGTGACGATCGTCGACGACCCGCTCATCCCGAAGGCGCCGGGCTCGCGCGCCTTCGACGGTGAGGGCCTGCTCAGCCGCCGCACCGTCGTGGTCGAGAAGGGCGAGCTGAAGACCTACCTGCTCGACAGCTACGCCGCGCGGAAGCTCTCGATGGAGAGCACCGCGAGCGCCTCGCGCGGCTCGAGCGGGGGCGTGAGCCCGTCGACCACCAACTTCGTGCTGCAGCCCGGCGCCATGAGTCGGGAGGCGCTCCTCGCCGGGACCCCGCGCGGCCTTTACGTCACGGAGATGATGGGCTTCGGCTTCAACGCCGTGACCGGCGACTTCAGCCGCGGCGCCGCGGGCTTCCTCATCGAGAACGGCGAGCTGACGCGACCCGTGAGCGAGGTGACCATCAGCCTCAACCTCGACGAGATCCTCAAGCGCATCGACGCGGTCGCCGACGACCTCGACCTGCGCACCGCCACCGCGAGCCCGACCTTCCGGGTGAGCGGAATGACGATCGCCGGGCGCTGAGTCACGAATCACGGGCCGCGCCGACTGGGTTGGTGGCTGCGTTGCTGGCGCCGCCGCCCCCGCCATGGTCGGGTCCGCGTCGGCGGTCGCGACCGTGTGGGGGGCGTCGACAGTGCGTGGTCCGTCGACCAATGCTGTGTCGCGCGAACCCGCCCGACGTCCACGTCCACGTCGTCCACGTCCACGTCGTCCACGTCCACGTCGTCCACGTGCCCGACGTGGACGGGCACGTCGGGCACGTGGACGGCACGCGCGTGTACTGGCAGCGTTGCGGAGTGAGTCGAAGCCGGACACGGAGTCTGCTTCGGGTCGCATCCGTCCGCGTCTGCGTCCGTCCGCGCCGCCTGCGCCGCCGACCCGACGGCCTGTCGACCACCTGCGAAGCGCAGCGCCTCAGCGCGGAGCGGGCAAGCTCAACTCCCGCACCGGGAGACCACCGCACTCTCGACACGGGACGTCGCCAACTCGCGCAGGTCGAACCCTGCGAGCGCTGTCGTGCGCGCAGCTCACAACGGCGCTCGCCTCCGACCCTACCTTCAATTTTCAGGCGTGATGTCCATCGAACGTCCGAAGGCACCGGGCGCGCGTCAGCCTCTGAGGTCGCTCGCACGAATCCGGGTGCGAAGCGCCGTCGTCCGACCCTCGTGGGACCGGGAGCAACGCAAGTCCCACGACCGAGACCGGCACCGGGAGGCCCCTGAGGTCGCTCGACAGGATAGGCGGGGGAGGACACGCCTCGCCACACCGTCAAGGCCGATGGGGCTGTCACGAAGTTACAGCCCCATCAGCGCCGCGCCGGTGTGGCGGGGCGCGTCCTCCCCCGCCGTGGGCGACGCGAAGGGGTGATCCACGTCTGCGCGCCGAGTCCGAGACCGAGTCCGGTCTCAGACCGAGACCGAGTTCGGTCCGAGTCCGGTCCGAGACCGAGTCCGAGACCGAGTCCGAGTCCGAGACCGAGTTCGAGTTCGAGTTCGAGTTCGAGTTCGAGTTCGAGTTCGAGTTCGAGTTCGTGTCCGGTTCCTCCGAGTCCGGAGTTCGGAGTTCGAGTTCGAGTTCGTGTCCGGGTCCGGGTCCGATTCCTCCGAGTCCGGAGTCCGAGTCCGACTCGTCAGCCGGGTCGAACCGGCATCGAGAGCCAGCAGTCGAGGTCGAGGACCACGCTCGGGTGGTGCCGCTCCTTCCCCTCGACCTCCACCATCCGGCTCGGTGCCGACGACTCGTTCTTGTACCCCACGAGCCGGACGCGGAGGGCCCCGAGGTCGCTGCGGCCCGGGAGAGGCTGCTTGTCGAGCACCTCCGAGAACGCGTAGAGCGTGTCGCCCGCGAACGTCGGGCTCACGTGCTGGCCGCCGTTGAAGGCGAGGATGCCCAGCGCGTTCTCGAAACCGTTGAACGAGAGCGCGCGACAGATCGAGATCACGTGGCCGCCGTACATCAGCCGCTTGCCGAAGCGACTCTCCTTCATCGCGTGCGCGTCGAAGTGCACCTTCGCCGTGTTCTGGTAGAGGCGCGTCGCCAGCATGTGGTCGCTCTCCTCGATCGTCATGCCGTCTACGTGCTCAATCCGCTCGCCGACCGCGTAGTCGTCGAAGTAGGCCGCGCCGCCGCTCGGCCACCCCTCGTAGCGCTCGAGCGAGAGCGTCGGAGGGACGACCAACGCCTCGGGAGAGACCCCCGACGGGAGCTCCGGCACGCGGACCTCGCCCTCTGGGGCGCTCGCGTCGCGCTTGTTCACCATCACCCAGCGGTGGTACTCGAGCACCCGCTCGCCGCGCTGGTTCGTGCCCGTCGTCTCGACCCACACGATGCCCGTCTTCCCGTTCGAGTTCTGCTTGCGCCCGACCACCTTCGAGACCGAGCGGAGCGTGTCACCCGGATAGACCGGGGCGAGGAAGCGAAGTCCGGCGTAGCCAAGGTTCGCGACGGCGTTCAAGGAGACGTCCGTGACCGTCTTGCCGAAGACGACGTGGAAGACGAGGAGATCGTTGACGGTCTCCCGCGCGTACCCGAGCGAGCGCGCGTGCTCGGCGGAGCAATGGAGCGGGAAGCGATCCCCCGTGAGCGCGACGTAGAGCGCTTGGTCTCCCTCGGTGACCGTGCGCGGCACGGCGTGCACGAGCTCCGCCCCCAGCTCGAAGTCCTCGAAGAAACGTCCCGCGTTCGTCTTGGCGTTCGACATGGGCGGGTTGTAGCACGTCACCGAGCGTGAGCCGCGGCGCCTGCGGTGGCGCGTCGCTGCGAACGCATCATCGCGGCAACCCAGTCGCAACCCAGTTCACATGGCCGACAGCCCCGTGAGCGGTTCAGCGGGCCCGTTCGTGATGCACCGCCGAGAGCGGCGTGGCTCGAACGCGTCGAAGCCCCGGGCCGCGGCTCCGGGGCTTCGAGGGGGCGTTCGAGCGCCGATCAGGGGCGGGGGGCCGGTTCCATCGTGGGCGGTGGCGGCATGTCGGTGCCTCCACCCGTACCCGCCCCGCTGCTCGTGCCCGTGCTCGAGGAGCCCTCGTTCGAGGCGTTGCCTTCCGCGCTCGGCTGCGGGTGCGGCGTCCCCCCGACGGGGTTCGTCAGGCGTTGACTGAGGTCCCAACGGGGAGCGAAATCGGCGTCCGCGAAGGGGCGGCTCGGCGTCGGGTGCGGGTCCCCCGCGACGGCTGTGCCGTCGAAGTCCACCTCGGCCGAGTAGGGCTCGAGCTCCTGGAGGGCGGCGACGTAGCTGTGCCAAAGCACGTCGAGGTCGAGCGACCCCGCAACGACCAGCTCACTCTCGACCGCTGAGTAGCTGTCGACGCAGATGACGCAGTCGGCCTCGCCGAGGGCGACCACCAGCTCCGGGGCTCCAGCCGCGATCCCCCAGGCCTCGATTTGGCCCAGCCGACCCTCGCAGCCCGCGGTGGCGCCTTGCCACGCCGAGACCGGGATGGTCGGGAGGGGCTCGGCGTGTGCGACGTAGGAGGACGCCGCGTTGACCGCATCCGTCTCCCCCGCGCAAGCCACGAGGAGGGTGAGGCACGCAGCGGAAACGCGAAGGATTCCAGCGCTGTTGATGAATCTGGGTTGCATCATCCCACCCTCGTCGAGTCCCCGAGCCCGTACTGTTTGACGAGCTGCGAGAGCCTCGGTCGCTTCATGCCGAGCAAATCAGCGGCCTTCGTAATGTTGCCAGAGGTTTCGGTCAACGCACGAGAAATACATTCCCGCTCGATCACCTTTTTCAGCTCGAAGAGGGACGCCTCGCCTTCGCGAACCCGGGCGTAGATCGCCTCCTCGAGGGAGGCGACGTCCAGGCGCTCGTTGTCGAGCACGGGGGCCGGGTTTTGCGGCAGCTCCGAGAACGTCGCGAAGTCGCTGAGCCGGAGGATGTCTCCCTCTGCAAAGAGCGTCGCGCTGCGGAGCACGTTCTGGAGCTCACGGACGTTTCCCGGCCAGCGGTGCCGCGCGAGCATCGCCAGCACCTCGGGCGACGGGTGCTTGGCGGGCTCGCCGCGCTCCTCGGCGATCCGCCCGAGCAAGCTCCCGACGAGCTCCGGCAGGTCGTCGAGCCGCTCGCGGAGCGGCGAGACCTCGAGGGTGACACCCCGGAGGCGATAGTAGAGATCCTCTCGGAAGCTCCCCTCGGCGACCATCTCTTCCAGGTTTCGGTGCGTGGCCGCGATGATCCGCACGTCGACCTTGATCGGGCTGGTGCCCCCGACGCGCTCGAACTCGCGCTCCTGCAACACACGGAGCAGCGCGACCTGCATCTTCGGCGAGATGTCTCCGATCTCGTCGAGGAAGAGCGTGCCCCCATCGGCGAGCTCGAACCGGCCCTTCTTGCGCGCCGTCGCCCCCGTGAACGCGCCTCGTTCGTGGCCGAAGAGCTCGCTCATCAGCAACGTCTCGACGAGCGCGGCGCAGTTCACCTTCACGAGCGGCCGCTCTCGGCGCGACGAGCCCTGGTGCAGCGCCTCCGCGACCAGCTCCTTGCCCGTGCCGCTCTCGCCGCGGACGAGCACGGTGGCGTCGCTCGGCGCGACCTTGTCGAGCACCTCGAGGAGCTGGGTGGTGCGCGAAGAGGAGCCGACGATGTCGGGGTACCGACGATCGAGCTCGGCGCTTCGGCGGCGCGCCGGCGGCGGCGCCGACGAGCTCCGCGCGCGTCCGAAACGAGCGCGTGCGAGCTGGTCCTCGGCCGCCTCGAGCCGCTGCCGCATCGGCCGGGTGCTCCACCCGACGCGGGAGAGGTCCGGGACCTTCGCCTCGAGGCTCGCCTCGATCTGCCGGGCTTCCACCAGCGCCTTCTGGCCGGCCACCAGCTGTCCGGCGTCGAGCTGAGCGCGCGCGAGGACGACCAAGCCCTCGAGGTGCAGCTCCGGGTCGCCCGTGTCTCGGATGACGCGCTCAGCGCGCGACGCGAGCTCGAGCACGTCGTCGCGCCCTTCAGCGCGGGCGAGCTCGGCCTCGAGCAACGCGAGCTCGGCCGCCGCGGGAGGCGTGTCGAGCTCTGGCGCGCCCTCGAGCAAGGCGCGCGCCCGATCGATCGCGCCCTCGTCCAAGGCGACGCGGATGAGGGCGAGTCGCGGGAGGATGCCCTTGACCGCGCCGAGCCGATCGTACGTCTCGAGCGCGCTCTCGAGGTAGCCGCGCGCGAGCCCGAGGCGCCCCTCCGCGAGCTCGATGCGTCCGCGGAGCAGCACGATCTCGGCGAGGAAATAATCGGGCAGGGTCGCGCCGCCCATGTGCTGTGCGAACTCCGCCAGCGAGCGCGCCCGCGCGAAGTCGCCGATCGAGTGGTAGAGCTCACCCATGTTGATGCCGATGCGGGCGAGCATCGTGCGGTTGCCGAGGCGCTTGAGGAGCGCCACGCCGCGCTCGTAGTGGTCGAGCGCGACCGCGAAGTCGCGGCGGAGGTGCGCGAGGACCGCGAGGTTCTCAGTGGCGATCGCGCGCTCTCGCGAGTCGTTGACGTCGGCCGCGATCGCCAGCGAGCGCGTGAAGCAGCGCTCCGCATCACCGAGCCGGTGCTGACGCAGCCGCGCGACGCCGAGGTTCGTGAGCGCCTGCGCCTCGAGGTTGCCGAGGCTGGCCTCGTGCGCGCGCGCCTGGTTGCGCTCGAAGAGCTCCGCGGCCGCGGCGGCCTCCTTCCGCGCGAGCGCGACCTTGCCGAGCGTGTTGCGCGCTTGGACCTCGAGCGCCGGGCTCGGATGGCTCGTCAGCGCGGTCTCGGCCCAGCGCCCGGCTTCGTCGTACGCGCCGCGCTGGTACTCGAGCTCGGCCAGCGCGGCCTCGACGGCGACGCGGGTCTCGTCGGCCGACGCGAGGCCGTGCGCGACGCGGAGCTCGCGCGCGGCCTCGTCGAGCCGCCCAGCGAGCGTCAGGAGCCGCCCGACCTGGTGCGCGGCCTCGGCGTCGTCCGGTCGCGCCATGCGCACGTGCTCCGCGTGATCACGGCCGCGCGCGTAGTCTCCGACGACGCGGTAGAGCTCGGCGAGCGCCTCGTGCAGCGCGACCGCGTCCTCGGGCGACGGCCCCTCCGCGAGCACTCGCTCGAGCAGCGCGGCGCCTTCGGAGTGGGCGTGCCGGGCCGCGAGCGTGCGCGCGTCGGCGAGCGCGAGCGGCACCGCCATCGCGAGATCGCCCGCTGCGAGGGCGTGGTGGGCCGCTTGGTCGCCGCCGCCGCGGGTCGCGAGGAAGTGCGCGCACCGACGATGGAGATCGCGACGGCGCGCGGGATCGAGGGCGGCATACACGAGCGCGCGCTGCGTCTCGCGCGCGAAGGTGAAGAGGAGGCGGCCGTCGAGGACCGTACGTTGGATCAGCTCGTGGTCGGCGAAGACCTGCCGCTCGGCCGGCGAGACCGCCAGCTCGACGAGGCCGCGGAGGGCGTCGAGGTCGGTCGGCTGCGCGAGGACGCTCAACCCTTCGACGAGGGCGCGGGTCCCTGCCGGCATGGCCCCGAGCACCCGCGCGGTCGCGTCTTCCGGGGGGAGGGGGTCGGCCTGGAGCAAGAGGTCGATGCGCTCCGGGATGCCATTCGTGCGGTCCAGCACGCGACGCACCGCGTCCTCGCTCTGGAGGTACGCGCGCACGCCCGCGGCGTCGAGCGGGGCGAGGCTCAGGCGGGTGGTCGACGCGCCCTCCCGCAAGGCGTGGACGTCGTCACGCGCGCAGCCTTCGGCGACGGTCGCGACGAAGAGGGCGCGCAGCGTGCGCTCGACGCCGACGCCGTCGTTCCACGGGCCGGCGCCGTCGAAGACGTAGCGGAGGAGCTGGAGGGTCGCGGCGTCGGCGCGCTCGAGATCGTGGAGCACGACGAGCGGCGGCCTGACCCTGGCGACGTCCCGCAAGAGCCCACGCACGGCGTCGAAGAAGCGGAGGCGACGTTCGCGCGCGTCGCGCGTGCCGCCCGCGGGGGCGTCGTCCAGGGCGTGCTGATGCCAGAAGCGGTGGCAGCCGTCGCTGCAGCCCAGGTCGCGCAGCTCGATGGAGGGCTCCATCGACATGTCGGCGAGGAAGCGGAGCGCGCGGTCGACGATGGTCGCGAAGGGCCCGAAGGCGCGGCCCGGGTCACACCGGCCCTCGAGGACGACCCCACCGTCGAGGCGCGTGCGCCGCGCGAGCTCGTGGAGCAGGCGGGTCTTGCCGCTGCCGGGCGAGCCCTCGACGAGCACCAAGCGCTCGCCGTGCTCGGGCGCCTCGCCATGCAGTCGGGTGAGCTGCTCGAGCTCGCGCTCGCGGCCCACACACAGCGGTGCCGGGGTCCCGGTCGGTCGAACGCTGTTGCTCGTCGCCATCGTCACCTATCCAGCCACACCCCAGCCGACCGCGAAGGATACGCGGAAGGGGGCAAATCTTCAAGGCGGCGCGGCGAGGCGATGTCCGTGCCCGTCTGTGCTCGTGCCGGTCTGTCCGCGTCCGTGCCCGCGTCAGCGCCCGCGTCAGCGCCCGCGTCCGTGCCCGCGCCCGCGTCAGCGCCCGTACCCGTTCCCACACGCCCAAACGAGCGCGAGCGATCGGCGCGACCGAGCCCGTCAGCGCTCTCGGAACTCGTCGATGTCGATCGCGTAGCGCTTCATCCAGCGGTGTATCTGCATCCGCTCCTTGCCGAGCTCCCGCGCGACGGCCGCAATGTTGCCTGCGTGCCTCGCCAAGAGGGTGCGAAGCTCACGTTCGTCGGGGGCGTCTCGGGCGACGGGGCGCGCCGCAGGGGGAGCCGAGGGGCGACTCGCCACGTCGCCATGACCCGTCAACGCGCCCTGCACGGGCGTGGGAAGGTGCACGAGATCGAGCTCGCGGCCCTCCGAGAGCGCGAGGGAGAGCTTCACGGCGCTCTCGAGCTCGCGGACGTTATAGGGCCACTCGTAGTGGGCCAGCGCGAGGAAGTACGGGAACGTCACGCCCACCGAGGCGTGCCCGGCCTGGCGGAGAAAGTGCCGCACCAGCACGTGAAGGTCCTCGCGGCGCTCACGCAGGGGCGGGAGCGCCGCGACGAACTCGCGGAGGCGCGCGAGCAGATCGCCTCGGAAGCGGCCCTCGGCCACGAACCCGTCGAGGTCGCGGTGGGTCGCGCAGACGACCCGCACGTCCACGGCCTGCGGGGCGGTCGCGCCCAGCGGCAGGACCTCCTTCTGCTGGAGCACGCGAAGCAGCTTCGCCTGCGCGTCGAGCGGCATGTCACCGATCTCGTCGAGGAAGAGGGTCCCACCGTGCGCCGCGCGCACGAGGCCGACCTTGTCGGTGGTCGCGCCCGTGAAGGCCCCCTTGCGGTAGCCGAAGAGCTCGCTCTCGAGCAGGCTCGCGGGCAACGCGGCGCAGTTGATGGCCTGGAATGGCCCCTTGCGACCGCTGAGGCGGTGGACCTCGCGCGCGACGAGCTCCTTGCCGGTCCCGGACTCTCCGGTCACGACGACCGCGAGCGGCGTCGAGGCGACCTTCACCAGCCGGTCGAGGAGCGCGTCGGTCTGGCAACCTCCGACGAGCGGGCTGTCTCGGACGTCATGCCGAACGGGGCGCGCGGCCTCGACGATCGTGCCGTCCAGGCGGTACGCGCCATAGCGGAAGACCCCCGAAGCGGCGTGCCGGAAGAGGCTGTCGCCCACACGAACGACGTCGTGGGCCTCGAGCCGGTGCTCGGTGACACGGCGCCCGTTCACCACGGTGCCGTTCGTGCTGCCGAGGTCGACGATCCAGTGGCTTCCGTCGCGATGCTCGACGCGCGCGTGATAGCGACTCACGGCCGCCTCGGGGATGGAGAGCGAATTGTCCGCCTCGCGCCCCAGCGTGGTCACGTCGCCCGAGAAGGGCAGCGCGGACGGGAGGTCGCTATGGAGCCGCGAGTAGACGAGCACGAGGCCTGGCGTCGGGTCCTCCGCCGCGTGCAGGCGCGGGAGGGCCTCGACGGAAGCGGTCGTCCAGCCGTGCCTCGCTTCGCTCATCGGAGCCTCGACGATACCAGTTTTTCCAATCCGCGCCCGGACGCCAGCGGGGTGGTCGCGGCGACGCGAGGCCGCGCGTCTCGCGAGGGCATCACCAGGTCTCAGCCCGTCGCCTCTTGCAGAGCCTCGAGCCCGAGCGCTTCGAAGAGCTGGCGGCTGTCGAAGGGCTTTCGAAGCCACCGGTCCGGCGCGCTCTCGCCATCGACCTGGGGCATCTGCGGCAGCCCCGACATCGCGACCACGGTCCTCGCGCTCTTCCGCTCGCGCAGCCAGCGGACCACCTCGAGACCCGAGCCGTCGCCGAGCGTGAGATCGACGAGGGCGACGTCGTAGCGCTGCTCGAGCGACATCGCCTCCTCGGCCGTGCGAGCGGCGTCCACCGCGAGGCCGCGGAGCCGGAGCGTCGTCACCAGCAGATCGCGTACCCCGTCATCGTCCTCGACGATGAGGATCCGCTGCGCGACGACGGCGCGCGGGAGAAACCCGGACGACTTCCGCTCGAAGGGCTCGGACGCGTTGTCGAGCGCGATGCGGAACCGCGTCCCCTCGCCGAGGGTCGAGTCGAGCGACAGCAACCCGCCGGCGTCTGCGACGAGCTGGCGCACGGCCGTCAGGCCGATCCCGTGTCCGTTCGGACGCTCGCTGTAGCCCGCGCCGAAGATGCGCTGCTGCGTCGCCTCGCTCATGCCCGGCCCGTCGTCCTCGATCAGGAGGGTCGTCTGGGCCCCCTTCTCGATCGTCAGCACCACGCTGCCGCCCTTCTCGAATGCCTGAATCGCGTTCAGGACCAGGTTCCAGGCGACGCGGAGGGTGGGGGTGTGGCGCGCGCTGACCCACGCGGACTCGGGGGCGTCGAGCGAGAGCCGAACGTCGCGCTCTCGCGCTTCGGGGCCCAACAAGCGCAGGAGGTCGCGGCAGATCGCGGTGAGGTCCGAGACCGCGGGCTCGTCGGTGTGGTCGCCGAGCGCGAGCCGCGCCGTGCGATGCGCGGCGCTCGCGGCGGCCTCGATGGCCTCGATGGCCTCTTGGGTTGGTACCTCTCCCGTCCGCGCGAGGCGCGCCCACCCCAAAACCGTGCTCAAGGCGTTGGCGATGTCGTGCGTCGCCGCCGTCGAGAGCTCCGTGGGGTCGTGCTTGTGCGTCTTCATGGGAAAGATGCGTTGATGATGAAATCTAGCCGGTCGTCTGCGCTTCGGTCAATGCCAGGCCTCTTCGAGACGCGAAAAGGCGTCACCATGGTGAGGGGGCGCGGAACGATGTTCGGTTTTTTTTGAGCCCACCGGAAAGAGAATCGGATTCGCGCTGGAGGCGTAACCCCCACGTGTGCGTAATCACAGAGGGCGCGGGTGAGCCGCTTTCGCGCCGCCGTACGTTCGTTGCACGCTTGCCCCTTGGAGTCCTTCTCGATGCGCCAGTCTCTCGTCGCCGCCTCGCTTGCTTTCCTGATCCTCGGTTGCGCCTCCGGCACCGGGGGGCGTCCCGACGGCGGCAACCCCCCCCCGATGGGCGACACGGGGGTCGACGCCCCGATGCCCCCGCCCGACTCTGGTACCTGCCCGATGACCTGCGCGCCAGGCGAGCAGTGCATCGGCGGCGAGTGCGTCCGGCTCGAGTGCGATCCCGACACCGCGTGCCCCATCGGCCAGAGCTGCTGCGACGGGCGGTGCGCCTCGCTACCGGTGGATCCGATGAACTGCGGCGCGTGTGGTCGCGCGTGTGGTGCTCGCGGCTTCCAATGTCTCTCCGGTCAGTGCCGGTGTGGCGAGGCGCCCGCTTGCGATGAGGGCACGACCTGCTGTGAAGCCGGGTGCGTCGACACACAGACCGACGCAGGAAACTGCGGGGTTTGTGGAAGGGTGTGCCCAGGAGGGCAAGCATGCGTCGGTGGAACGTGTGTGATCCCACCGTGCGAGCCCGCTTGTGCGGAGGGGGAGACGTGCGATGCGACCACCCTCGCGTGTCGCTGTGGGGGTTCCGCGGCATGCGGCCCATCTCAGGCATGCTGCGCTGGCACGTGTATCGACGTCGCCGCCGACCGGAACAACTGTGGCACCTGTGGGAACGCGTGTGCGGCAACCGAAACATGCGCAAGCGGAGGGTGTACCGACGACGTCCCGTGCGACCCTGCCTGCGGGCTAGGCGAGAGCTGCGTCGGCGGAGGTTGTCGATGCGGTGCGGGGCCCGCGTGCGGCGAGGGGCGGCGTTGTTGCTCGGGCGAGTGCGTGGACATCTCGTCAAACGTCGGGCATTGCGGGGCTTGCGGTCGGACTTGCTCAGGTTCTCAGGCCTGCTGTTCGGGCTTGTGCGTCGACACCACCTCCAGCTTCGACCACTGTGGGAGCTGTGGACGTCGATGTGATTCGGGCACGGCCGACGGGTGCTCTGGCGGGGTGTGCACATGCCGAGGCGCCGCGGAGTGCTTCCCGGCCGGGACGTGCAGCTGCATTCCGCCGCTGCCGCCCATCACGAGCGGCGGTTGCACGGGCATTTGTTTGGCGCTCTGACCTCATCACGCGCGCAGGGATCTGCCCCAAGCGAAATGGCGCAACTCGCGATTCGCAAGGCCGAGTACGGTGCAGGCGCCCGTCGTTCGTGGCAGGTTCGCCTGGAGGTGGGTCATGCGAGGTGAGGTTCTAGTTTCTCTCTTGGCCGCTGCCGTCGGTGGCTGCGGAGGTCTGCCAGCGAATCCGTGCGGAGAGCTCATCCGAGCAGGGGACCGATGCGTGTGTCCGGACCGCTCCGTGCCCCTCGACGATTGGTCCTGCCAACTCGAGGACGGCACGGTGATCACCGACCCGAACGCGCCAGACGGGTCGCGTCGTGACGCAGGCGGGCCTGAGACGTCTTCAGACGTTGGCCCCGTCGATGCTACGACCGAGTGCAGCGTCGTGACGTTGTTCGTCGATGATGACGGCGATGGCTTCGGCGACAGCACGCGTTCCGTGAGCGCGTGTGCCCCGCTCGACGGGCATGTCTTGGCTGGGGGCGACTGCGACGACACGAATCCCGCCATTCACCCTGGCGCGCGCGAAACCTGTGACGGAGTTGACCAAGACTGCGACGGTGCCATTGATGAAGGGCTCATTCGCGCGCTTGGTGAGCCAATCGAGGTCGCGCGAGGGCCGCGCCCGACGGAGCTCGCTTCGGCCGTCGCCCTGCGTTCGGGGTTCGCTGTGGTGTGGCGAGATGAGGCCGAAGACGTCACGAGAGCGTCGTTCTTCGCACGTTCCGGCACGTCCATCGAGGCAAACGTTTTCGTTACTGGGCACGATGCCGGCTCGTTTCGGGCTGCCCGCTACGATCGCGGAGGTGTCGACCAAGTCGTCATCATGTGGGTGGTGCGGCGCGGACTATGGAGCACGATGTGCTCGTCAGAGGGTGTTTGTACGGTAGCTCGCGGCGTCGCGGAGGTGGACCCCTCCGCATCCATCGAAGCTATGGTTCAGTTGCGCGGAAGCATCGTGATTCGACTCCGTGAGGCGAGCGGTGCACGACTCCTGTCGATCGACCCAGGGCGAGGGGGAGGCGTTCGTGGCGAGGTCCGGTTGCCGGCTGTCGAGGGGCAGCTCCGCGCGCTGGGAGGGCTCGCGACGGTAGCAGGACACGAGCCGTATGTGCTCGTGAGCCGCGTCGAGGGCCGCCTCGAGGGCGGATCCGTTCACGAGGTGACGGCCGCGCTCATGCGGGTCCGAGGTGAAGAACTAAGTTTCAATGAGGAACATGATTTGTCCCCTTGGGACGTTCGGGAGCGCTGCGTTGGGGATGGAGTCACCCACTGCTTCCCCGCCGTTCTTCCACTGGGTCAGGCAGACATCGACCAGCCCTCGTTGGTGATCTACGAGGCAATGCTGCGGTTCCGCACAGACGGCTCGAGTTCGGCCTCGCACTGCCTATTCGGGCCGACGCCCCGCTTGGACTCGGCGCCTACGCTCGAGACTGGGTGCATCGAGGGGGCCACCCGAATGGCGGTTGCTCCGCGAGGAAGCGTGGCCTTACAGGTCTCTGATTTCGAAGCGGAGTGGGGCGCGCGCGACATTCCACTCGGCGGAACCGCGACCGGAGGCGACTACGCCTCCGTTGGGGCGTTCGAATCGATCGAGTCCGTGTCGATGCTCGGGGCCCACGGAGTGGTAGTTGGTCCGATGGGGTCGACCTTGAGCGCCGTGCGACTTGGCTGCACACCGCCCTGATGGGAGTCGAGGAAGTACAGATGTTGGACGAGGCGGAGGTTCGGCAGGTCGCGCGGCTCGCGCGGCTAGGGCTGACCGACGAAGAGGTTGGCGTCATGCGCGGGCAGCTCGCGGGCGTGCTCGCGCACGTGCGCGACCTTGACGCGGTCGACGTCGAAGGGGTGGATCCGCTCGGGTTGGCCCCGGCCGGGATGGGCTCGCGCGAGGACGACGTCCGCGCGGGGCTCGCGCGCGAGGACGCGCTCGCCGGGGCCCCTGAGCCGGTGGACGAGGGCTTCGGCGTGCCGAAGGCATTCGAATGACGCGCTCGATCGGCGAGGCCCTCGCGGCTGCGCGAGACGGGTCCGCGCAAGAGGTCGCCACGGCGGCCATCGCGCGGGCGCGCGACGACCGCTGGGGCGCGCTCCTGCACGTCGACCAGGAAGGCGCGCTCGCTGCGGCGGCGTCGGTCGACACGGCGGCGACGGAGGGACGCGCCGTCGGGCCGCTCGCTGGCGTGCCCGTCGTGATCAAGGACAACCTCTGCCAGCGCGGGACGCCGACGACGTGCGCGTCGAAGCTGCTCGAGGGTTGGGTCGCGCCCTACGACGCGCACGTCGTCGAGCGCCTGTGCGCCGCTGGAGCGGTGATCGTGGGCAAGGCGAACCTGGACGAGTTCGCGATGGGCTCGTCCGGCGAGACCAGCGCGTTCGGCCCGACCCGCAACCCGTGTGACGAGGCGCGGGTGCCCGGTGGGTCGAGCAGCGGCTCGGCGGCGGCCGTCGCGGCGGGCATCGTCCCCGCCGCGCTCGGGAGCGACACGGGCGGCTCGGTCCGCCAGCCGGCGGCCTTCTGCGGCCTCGTCGGCCTCAAGCCGACCTACGGCCGCGTGTCGCGCTACGGGCTCGTCGCCTTCGCGTCGAGCCTCGATCAGGTCGGCCCGATCGCGCGCGACGCCGCCAGCGCGGCGGCTCTCTTCGACGTCGTCGCGGGCTACGACCCGCGCGACGCGACGAGCGCGGACGCGCCGCGCGGCGAGCACGTCGCGGCCGTCGCGCGCGGGGTGAGGGGGCTGCGCGTGGGGGTGCCGCGCGACTTCGTCGCGGGCGCCGATCCGGACGTGCGCGACGCCTTCGAGCGCGCGCTCGATCGCCTGGTCGAGCGGGGGGCGAGCGTCGTGGACGTCGCGCTGCCGCACGCGCGGCACGGGGTCAGCGTCTACTACCTGGTCGCCACCGCGGAGGCGTCGAGCAACCTCGCGCGCTTCGACGGCGTGCGCTTCGGCCTCCGCGTCGAGGGCGCGGATCTTACCGAGACCTACGAGCGCACCCGGGCGCGCTTCGGCCCCGAGGTGAAGCGGCGGATCTTGCTCGGCACCTACGCGCTGAGCGCGGGCTATTACGACGCCTACTACCTCCGCGCGCAGAAGGTCCGCGTGCGCATCGCGGAGGACTTCGCGCAAGCGTTCGAGCGTTGCGACGTCGTAGCGACCCCGACGACGCCGACGGTGGCGTGGCGCCTCGGGGAACGGAGCGACGATCCGCTGCAGACGTGGCTGCAGGATCTCTACACCTTGCCCGCCAGCCTCGCGGGCCTGCCGGCGCTCTCGGCGCCCTGCGGGACCGGCGAGGCGGGGCTGCCCGTGGGCTTCCACGTGACGGGCCGGCGCTGGGACGAGGCGACGTTGCTCGCGGTGGCCGGCGCGCTGGAGGGGGAGCGATGAGGGTCGAGGTGGGCGGCGTCCCCTACGAGGTCGTCATCGGGCTGGAGGTCCACGCGCAGCTCGCGACACGGACGAAGCTCTTCTGCGGGTGCCCGACCGAATACGGCGCCGCACCGAACACGCAGATCTGTCCGGTTTGCCTCGGCCTCCCCGGCGCGCTGCCCGTCCCGAACGCCCGCGCGCTCGAGCTCGCCGCGCGCGCGGGCTTCGCGCTCGGCTGCGACGTGCGCCCGCGCAGCGTCTTCGCGCGCAAGAGCTACTTCTACCCCGACCTCGCGAAGGGCTATCAGATCTCGCAGCTCGACGAGCCGCTGAACCTCGGCGGCGAGGTGCGCTTCTCGGTCGAAAGTGGCTCGGGACTTCGAGAGGAGCGCCGCGTGCGGCTCACGCGCATCCACGTCGAGGAGGACGCGGCCAAGAGCACGCACGCGGGGGGTCGGACGGTGGTCGACTTCAACCGCGCGGGGACGCCGCTCATCGAGATCGTGAGCGAGCCGGAGCTTCGGAGCGGGGCCGAGGCGGAGGCTTACCTCAAGGCCCTGCGCGAGGTGCTGATGTTCGCGGGGGTGAACGACGGCAACCTCGAGCAGGGCTCGTTCCGCTGCGACGCGAACGTCTCCATCCGGCCCGAGGGGCAGGAGGCCTTCGGTACGCGCGTCGAGCTGAAGAACCTCAACTCGTTCCGCTTCGTGCGCTTGGCGATCGAGGGCGAGGCGCGCCGACAGGCGCTGCTGCTCGAGTCGGGCGAGGCGGTGCGCCAAGAGACGCGAGGCTGGGACGAGGGGCGGCAGTCGACCTACCCGCTGCGCTCCAAGGAAGAGGCGGAGGACTATCGCTACTTCCCCGATCCAGATCTGCCGCCCGTCGTCTTCGACGAGGCGACCCTCGCGGCCTATCGCGGCGCGACGCCCGAGCTGGCGACCGCCCGTCGCGCCCGATGGCAGGCCGAGCTCGGCCTGACCGAGTACGACGCGGGTGTGCTCACGGGGCACCCGGAGGTGGCGTCGTACTTCGAGCAGGTGGCGTCGGGGCTGGCCTCGAGGGCGACGCTCGGCCTCGCGGTCGCGGGGAAGAAGGCGGCGAACTTCGTGCAGGCCGAGATCCTCGGGTACGTCGAGGCGGCGGGCCTCGAGGCGACGTTCCCCGCGCCGGCGGCGGAGATCGCGGCGCTGCTCGCGCTGGTCGAGGCGGGGACGATCAACGGCAAGATCGCGAAGGAGGTCTTCGCGACGATGCGCGCCAACGGCGAGGGGGCCGAGGTGATCGTAGCGCGCGAGGGCCTCGCGCAGGTCACCGACAGCGGCGCCATCGAGGCCGTCGTCGACGAGGTGCTCGCGGCGAGCGCCGCGCAGGTCGCACAATATCGCGCGGGGAAGACCGCCGTGATCGGCTATTTCGTCGGCCAGGTCATGAAGGCGACGAAGGGCCGGGCCAGCCCCGCGGAGGTCCAGGCCGCCCTGCGGCGCAAGCTGGACTGAGAGCTCCCCCGGAAGGTCACGAGCTTCCGGTTCGCTATACTGAGCGTCTCAGCGGAGCGCGGCGTCGGCGGGCTGGCAGCGCGCGTGGCGGTGGGGCGCTCCGGGGGCAGGCGCGTCGAAGAGCCCGGCGAGGGCGCGATCGACGGCTTCGGGATCGGCGACGAGCATCGCGCGCCCTTCGGGGCCTCGGTGGGCGCGCACCTCGCGGTGCCCGAGCAGCAGGCCGTGCAGCCGCTCGCTTCGGACGCTCGCGGTGCGGCGCAGCAGCGCGAGCAGCTCGAGGCGGCTCATCGTCGTCGTCACGCCGCCCTCGAG
The DNA here is from genome assembly GCA_019637115.1 of Myxococcales bacterium. Lineage (GTDB taxonomy): Bacteria > Myxococcota_A > Polyangia > Polyangiales > Houyiibacteriaceae > JACKEH01. The sequence goes on from JAHBWH010000068.1 coordinate 24,755, forward strand.
CGCGACGCCGAGGACGGGGCCCCACGCGCTCGGGCCGAGCTCGCGGATACGGTCGCGGAGGCCGAAGAGCACCGCCTGTTGGCGCCGCGCGCGGTCCCAGTCCGAGCGCCCGTGGCGGCTGCGCACGTACATCGCCGCCGTCACACCGTCGAGGCGTCGGCGGCCCTCCGCGACGTCGAGCGAGCGCCGCCCGCTCGGCGCGCGCGGGTCGATGAAGTTGTCGCGGATGGGGCACGGCACGTCGATCTCCACGCCGCCGAGTCGGTCGATGGTGCGCTCGAAGACCTCGAGGTCGCCAACGACGACGTGCCGGATGGGGATCGCGAGGAGGTCTTCGACGATCGCTCGCAGCGTCTCGAGCGGATCGCGCCCGGCGCGGGTCGCGATCCGGAGCGTGGCGTTGACACGCGCGGGCCCGTGCCCTGGCACGTCGACCCGCAGATCTCGGGGGACCGAGACGAGGCCGACGTGGCCCGTGGTGTCGTCGAAGACCGCGACCACGAGGGTGTCGGCACGACCCCAGAGGCCCGAGCGTGTGTGGTCGACGCCGACCAGCAGGTAGCTCTCGGTCGTGGCGAAGACCGGCGCGGGGGCGCGCTCGGTGTGTTGGGCGCCACGGAAGGGGAGGGTGCGTGTTTCGTCGTCGTCTCGGGCGTTGCCCTCACGGGCCGCGTCGGGCAGGGCCCCGTCAGTGTCGTCGTCGTCCGGTGGCGCCCCGAGGGCCCAGGAGAGCTCGTCCTGGTCGTCTCCGAGTGGGTCGTCGTCGAGCCCCTCCGGAGCGTCGAGGAGCACTCGGTTGGGGGGCTGGTAGGTGAAGGGCCGGCGCGTGAGCCAGATCGCGCCTGTCGCGGCTCCCGCGGTGAAAGCGAGCAGAACGATCGCGAGGGCGCGACGACGAAGGCGCCTGGTCGTCGAGGGTGGCGTCGACGTCGCTTTGGTCGCCGCCGAGGCGGAGGCGTCGGGGGACGACGGGGCGAGCTGGTGAGGGAGAGGAGCCACGCACGTCCTCACAGCATGGGCCGCGCCAGCCAACGGATCCGGCGACTTTCGGTGAGAGGCGTGTCTGACGAGCGGCGGTGCGGTTGCCACGCGGACGCACCTCACGCCCACGCTTCGCGCCGCGCCGACTACCGAGGCGCCGACTACGGGGTAGGACGCGCGCATGATCATCGTGACGACGCATGAGGGCCTCGAGGGGGTCCTGGCCGAGGAGCTTCGGACCCTCGGGATCGAGCCGACGGCGCTCGCGCCGGAGGGGCGCGTGGGGACCGTCGCGATCCCGGCCGACGTGGACGTCGCGCCGTTGAGCACGCTGCGCAGCGCCATCCACGTGCGACGCGACCGAGGCGTCTGGCGTGGTCCGCCGTCCCTTCGGGCCATCGTCGACCTCGCGTCGCGGGCTGACGTCCCCGAGCTCGATCGGGCCGCGAGCTTCGCCGTTCGCTGCGAGCGCGAGGAGGGCGTCGGTGACTTCCAGAGCCCCGACGTCGAGCGCGCGGTCGGCGCGACGCTCCAAGGGCGCTACGGGGTGCGGGTCGACCTCGCCGCGCCGGAGGTCCTCGTCGCGATCGACGCGCAGGCTTCCGCCACGAGCCTCGGCGTCCAGCACACCCGCGCGCCGCTCTCTCACCGCTTCTACCCCCGCCCCTACCAGCAGCGCACCGCGCTCAAGGCCGACGTCGCGTTCGCCTGCCTCCGCGTCGCCGAGCGCGCGCTGGGGGGCCCCCCGACCGCGCTGCTCGACCCCTTCTGTGGCTCGGGGACGATCCTCCTCGAAGCGGGCGCGAGCCATCCCGAGGTCCGCCTCTATGGCAGCGACAAGAAGCCCGACGCGGCGCTCGGCGCCGCCGCGAACCTCGAGGCGTTCGGGCTCGGATCTCGCGCGCACGTCGTCACCGCCGAGCTCGACCTCTGCGCGCGCCGACTCGGCGGCGCGCAGGTCGACGCGATCGTCACGAACCCGCCCTACGGCGTGCGCATGGGCGCGCGCCTCGACTTCCACCAGCTCTTCGCGCGTATCCTCCGGCTTGCGTCGGCGACCCTGCGCCCGGAGGGCGTCGTGGTGACGCTCGCGGTCCACGAGACGGAGCTCGCGCGCGCCGCCGCGGAGCAGGGCTATGTGCACGAGGTCGCGCTGCGGGTCCGCACCGGATCCGTCACCCCCGCGATCGTTCGGCTCCGGCGGGGCGGCCGCGGGACGCCGTCCACGTAGGCCGAACGGAAGACACCTGCGCGCCCACAGAGCCCCGTGCCGGCGGCCGTCGCTGTCCCTTGCGGTCGCCGGACAACCCTGCTTCAACCGCGGCCGAGCGGCGCGAGGCCGGCGTCGAGCTCGGCGAAGGTCTCAGCGGTGACCCAGAGCGCCTCCTCGGCCTGCGGGTAATGGTGGTAGAAGCTCTCGAGCGCGCGCTCGTGTCGGGGCTGCGGGCCATCCCAGCTCACCTGCACGGGGCGCACCATCTTCCCCTGCTGAACCACGAAGTCCACTTCGCCGCCCTCGCCGCGCCAGTAGCTCACCGGCCCGAAGCGTCGTCGCAAGGCGAGGTGCGCGGCGCACTCGAGCGACTTGCCTCGGTCGTCGGTACCGGGCGCCACCACCACGCGGCGCAGGCCGGTGTCGACGGGGTAGACCTTGCGGTTGCGGTGGGCGCGCTGCCGCTCCGACCAGGCGAAGAAGGGGACCTGAAAGAGCAGGTAGGCGGACTCGGCGGCGTCGAGGTACACACCGGCGGTGTCGGTGGCGAGGCCGAGCGCGCCGGCCAGGCGGCGCAAGCTCAGCTCGGAGCCGGCGGCCTCGTAGGCCATCTGCACCACCTGCCGGATCGGGCGACTGGAGCGCGCGCCGACGCGCTCGCGGATGTCGCGCTCCACGATGTCGTGGAAGTACTGGCGGAGGAGGGCCTCGGCGTCGGGGGTCTGCAGCGGCTCGGGGAAGCCGCCATCGCGCAGGTGCTCGGCGAGGCCGGCCTCGGGGTTCAGCAGGCGGCGCTCGGCCAGATCGAACGGGAAGAGTTCGAGCGTGAGGTGTCGCCCGGTGAGCGCCGCTCCCAGCTCGCCGGAGAGGAGCGTGGCGTTGGAGCCGGAGACGACGAAGAGATCTGCCGTGGGGCGCTCGAGCTGGGCGCGCAGCCAGCGCTCCCACCCGGGCACCTGCTGGATCTCGTCGAGCAAGAACAGGGCGCGCTCGGCCTCGGGCCGCAGCGCACGAAAGCCGCTGACCAACGCGTCGAGCAAGGGCGGCGCGAGCTGATGGATGAGCCGAGGGTCCTCGAAATTCAGAAAGATCGTGTGCGTTTGCGGCACGTCGTAGCGCGCCGCGAGCTGGCGCATCAGCACAGACTTGCCGCAGCGCCGCACGCCTTGGATGACCAGGGCCAAGGAGGGCCGAAGGGTCTGCGGCAGCGCGACGCGCCGCGGCACGGAGGGCGGGAGCGGGCGGTCCCAATGGCTCCAGGCGGCGGCGATGGCCATCAGCTCGGACATGTTGTCGACTGTAATCGACACCATGTGAAGTGTCGATGGTGTTCGATGGTCGAACGCTTGTCGATCGTGATCGACGATATTGGGCGGAGACCCGGTCCGCTCGATGGCTACGCCGCATCCGGCCGGGGACGTACAGCTCTCGTCCGGGGGAAGACGCCCGAGTGCCGTCGGAACCCAACCACGGCCGCGGGGCCGGTCCCCGTCGCGGTCGAGACCTAAGTACAGCTCCCCATAAGTTCATGACCAGGTGCGGCAGCTCCATCTCGTCCAGCTGCGTTGCTCCTCAGTCACGGGCCAACAGCCCGCTCCCTCGTCGCGCCTTGCTGGACGGGCGCCTCTTTGCACGTGGTCACGAACTCCTGGTTCACTGTACTAAGCGTCCTGGGTGCTCTCAGTCCGGCACCGTGATGTCGGCGCGCTCGCTGGGGAGGCCGACCCGCAGGACGCAGTCGCGTAGGTTCGGCGACGCCGCGAGCTTCAGCGCGGCGGGCGTGATGACGTGGGTCTCGAGCGCGCGCCGCAGCGGGCGCGCGCCGTAGCGGCGATCGTAGCCGAGCTCGGCGAGTCGGTCTCGGGCTCGGGCGGTGACCTCGAGCCGGACGCCACGGCGCGTGAACCCCTCGCGCGACTGGCTCTGCGCGACCAGCAGATCGGTGATCCGGCGGACGGATTCGCGCTCGAGGTGCCGGAAGGCGACGACCTGATCGATGCGGCCCAGCAGCTCGGGGCGGAAGGCGTCGCGCACCGCGCGCAGGTAGTCGGCCTGGGCGCTCGACACGCGGCCCGCGGGGAGAGGCGCGGTCGGAGACGTGGCGTCGGGCGCTCGCGCCTCCGAAGGGGCGCCCGTGAAGCCCACCGCGTCGCGATCGCGCGCGCCGAGGTTCGAGGTCATCACGACGAAGGTCATCCGGAAGTCCACGAGGCGCCCGAGCGCGTCGGTGAGGCGGCCTTCGCCGAGCACGCCGAGCAAGAGGTCGAAGACCTCGGGGTGCGCCTTCTCGATCTCGTCGAGCAGCACCACGGCCAGCGGCTCGCGGCGCACGCTCTCGGCGAGGCTCTGCACGCCCCGCCCCGCGGCGATGAGGCGCGCCGCGCTGCCGGGCGTCGCGAGCTCGCTCATGTCGACTCGCACGAGCCGCTTCGGATCCCCGAAGAGGTAGGCGGCGACGTGCTTCGCGAGCTCCGTCTTCCCGACGCCCGTCGGTCCCGCGAAGAGGAGGGTCGCGAGCGGTCGGTCGGGCGGGTGGAGGCCCGCCTTGAAGGGCGCGATGGCGCGCGCGGTCGCGAGGCAGGCCTCGTCTTGGCCGATGACCCCGGCGCGCAGCCGCGCGGCCACGTGGTCGACGCCGGCGGCGTGCGCGTCGCTCACGACCTCAATCGGCAGGCCCGTCTGTCGGGCGAACGCCGCCTCGACGTCGGGCGCGTAGAGGGTCGTCGGCGCGTGAGGATCGGCGGCGAGCGCGTCGAGGAAGCGGTACGCCTTGCCGGGGAAGCGTCGGTCCCTCCGATACGAGGCGAGCAGCTCGAGGCTGCGTCGGAGCGCGCGAGGGTGCAGGCGTTTGGGCGTGCGCTCGGCGTACGCGCGCAGATCGGTCAGCAGCTCGGCGGGCGAGGGCTCCTCGAGGTGGAGGTGCTCGAAGAGCTCGACGAAGCCCGCGTCGCGGCGACGCGCGTCGGCGAGCTCGGCCGGCGTGCACTCCGCGACGAGCGTGATCTCGCCCTCGCTCATCGGCCCCGCGAAGAGGTTGGCGAGCGTCGCGCCGTCCGACTGGGGGCGGAGCAGGGGCGCCAGGCGGTCGACGTAGAGCAGATCGCCTTCGTGCGAGAGCTCGTCGACGAGGCCGAGGACGCGCTCTTGCCACATCCCGAGGTAGACCATGCCCGCCAGCAAGCGCTCGGCGCTCGTCGCGAAGAGCCCCGGCGTGGGCGTCGCCCCGCCTTCGGCGGCGCGGCGGCGCTGCAGCAGGAGGTACGCGAGGTGGCGGAGCTCTGTGGTCTTCCCCACCCCAGGGCCCCCGACGAAGAGCAGCGAGCGCGGCCGCTTGCCTGGCCCCGGGTGCACCAGCGGGAGCGCGAGCTGCGCGGCCCGCGGCTCACCGACCGGGCGCGGCAGTCGGCGGCGCGCGGCGCGCTCGATCCAGTCGTCGGCGACCTTGGAGAGGATGGGTCGGTCGTCCGTCGGGGGCGCCTCCACGTCGTGGTCGCCGCCCAAGAAGCTCGGCGCCCACTCGACGACGTACTCCTCGCCCTCGTGGCGGAAGTCGTAGAGCCACTTCGGCTCGGCGCCGAGCAGCGCGCCGCTGACCGCGCGGGCGAGCGCATCCTTCGCCGTCTCGAGGTCCTCCAGCACGAGCCACCAATCGAAGCGCGGCAGCATCACCCGGTAGGAGCCGTCCTTCGCGCGGCACCAGGCGTAGGTCAGGCGCAGGGGCATCACGCGCTTACCGATGACGGGTCGCTTGTCGACGACGGTGGACGGATGCACCGGGAGCGCGACCGAGCGTGTCTCGAAGCGCTCGGTCCACAGGTAGGGCGCGAGCTGCTCGCCCTCGCTGGAGATGCGGACCTGGAGGTCGATCGCGAGCTGCGCGAGCACGGCCGCCTCGTCCGCGCCATAGGCCGAGGGGGGCGGCGGCGTGAAGGGGCCGACGGGGCCACGCACGAGGACGCCGGAGCGCCGTCCATCGGCGTGGGTGACGAAGTAGACCCGCAGGCTCGCGGTCTTGCGCGTCGTGCTCATCGGCCGGCCTCCCAGCTCGACGCGAGCCACGTGAACGGGCGGAGCATCGCGGCGAGGTCTGCGCTCTCCGCGCTCGCGACGTGGGTCAGGCGATGGTCCTCGACCTCATAGGCGGCGCGCCCCGAGCGACGGCCGTCGACGCGATAGCGCCGCACGACGGGCGCGAGGCCGTCCGGGGCCTCGAGGGTCTCCCCCGCGGCCAGCCGGGCCTCGAAGGTCGCGCGGTCGCGCTGATGCGCCGCGACGCGAAGGTCGACGTCCAAGGCGACGTCGTGAAGGCGCACCCGGACGATCTCGGAGCCGCCGTCGGCGTTGCTCATCACGTGGCAGCCCTCGTCGAACGCGAGCAGCGCGCCGACGTCCACCGCAGAGACCTCCATGACGAGCAGGCTCGCGCGCGCCAGCTCGTCGAGCGATCCCGTCACGGGGGCGCCGAGCGCGTCGACGCCGGCCGCCCGCTCGAGCTCCGCGAGCTCGGCGTAGCGCCGCGCGAGCGTCGCGAAGAGGCCGAGATGATCGCGCGCGCGGCCGACGCGGAGGAGCTCGACCTGCACGCGATCGCCTCCACCTCGGCCAGCGTCCGCGATCGAGGTGATCGCGCGCGCGAGGTGGGCGGCGTGCGCGAAGGCCTCGAGCAGCGCCGCGCGACGGGGCGGCGCGTCGCCCGCCCGCATCAGGCGCCGGTCGAGCATCCGGACGCGAACCCGGCGGCCATCGAAGACCGGCGCATGCCCGTAGCCCTCGGTCGCGAGCTCGAGCTCGGCCTCGTGGCGGTGCTGATCGCCGTGCGCGAGGCGCTCGAGCCGGGCGCGCGCGCGGTCGACCTCGACCCGCAGCCGGTCGAGGCGGTAGAGCGCGTCGCCCTCTGCCTCCGAGGAGGTGCCTCGGAGCCGCTCGAGGCGCTCGCGGACGCGCTCGCCGATCGCCTCCATCCGCGCGTCGCTCGCCGCTTCGTCGAAGCGAGCCAGCGCGCGGGGCAGGTAGCCCTCGAGCTCTGGCAGGCCTGCGTCGAGCAGCGAGCGAAGCGGTGACTCTCCCGGCAGCGGTGTGGCCTCGCGCAGCGCGTCCGAGTGCAGCGTATAGCGCGCGCTCCCCTCGCGCGCGTAGAGCTGGATGACCTCCAGGTCCGGGCGCGTGATGGGGCCCTCCGAGGCATCCGCGCCCGAGCCTCCGGCGAGGTGCTCGGCGAGCAGGGAGGCGACGTGCGTCTCGAGGTACCGCCGGACCGAGCGCGCGCCCGCGCGCTCGTCGAACGCCTCGCCCGCCATCCGGTCGACCGCGCTCTCGTGGGGCACGACGAAGACGTTGCGGTCCGTGAGGCCGCGGCGACCGAGCAGCGCGGCGAGCTCGCGTGCCGCGATGTCGCGGGCGGTCTCGGCCGACAGGGGCTCGAAGGGGACGACGCGGTCGATGCGGTTGAAGAGCTCGGGCGGGAAGAAGTCCTTCACCGCGCGCGAGACCTCGGCGGCGCGGCTCGTGGCGCTCGGGGCCCCGAAGCCGACGGGGGGGCGCGGGCTCGCGCCGAGGTTCGAGGTCATCACGACGACGCAGTGGGTGAAGGACACGCGATCGCCGGCGGCGTCCGTCAGCCGCCCGTCGTCGAGGAGCTGCAGCAGCAGATAGAGCACGCTCGGGTGCGCCTTTTCGATCTCGTCGAGCAAGAGCAACGCGAAGGGTCGCTGGCGGACGGCCTCGGTGAGCAGGCCGCGCGGCTGCCAGCGATCGCCGATGAGGCGCGGCACCGCGTCGGGGCCGGAGAGCTCCCCCATGTCGAAGCGCACGAGCCGATCGCTCGCGCCGTAGAGCGTGCGCGCGAGCGTCTTCGCAAGCTGCGTCTTGCCCGTCCCGGTCGGCCCGGTGAAGAGGAACGTCCCGTAAGGACGCTTCGGGTCGACGAGCCCCGTGCGGATCTTCAGCGCAAGCTCCGCGACGGCAGCGACCGCCGCGCTCTGGCCGAGGACCTCCTCCTCGAGGTCGGCCACGACGTCCCGGAGGTCGAGCGGCTCGTCGGCGTGGAGGAGGCCGTCGGGCAAGCCGGTGCGCTGCGTGAGGAGCGAAGAGACGGCGTCCCCGTCGACCACGGGCGCGTCGAAGCGACGGAGGAGATCCAGCGCCTTGCCGGGCAGCGCCTGTTCGGGGAAGAGCGGGCTTCCGAGCTCGAGGATCGTCCGGTAGGCCGCGGGCGCGAAGCGGATCCGCGCGCTCGTCTCGATCCTTCGCCCCTCGTGCAGCAGCATCTTGAGCGTCTCGTCCTCGGTCGCCGGCGCGACGTGCACACGACCGAACGCCGCGGCGAACGAGGGCGCGTCGTCCTCGAGTCGCTGCCATTGGGTCGGCGTGCAAGCGCCGACCAGCGTGATCTCGCCTCGCTGAACGGGCCCGCGGAAGACGTCCGCCATGCAGCGCTCGCTGTCGCGGCTGCGTCCGACGCGCCCGAAGGTGTGGAGATCGTCGACGAGGAGGACGAGCGCGCGTCCGCGCGCCGCCGAGAGGATCTCCATGCAGCGGAGTTCCCAATCGCCCACGTGGCGCATGCCAGCCAGCAGGCGGCTGCCCGCGACCGAGAAGACCCGCGTGACGCGGTCGAGGTTGCGGTGGGTCGCGTAGCCGTCCGCCTCGAGGAGATCCGCGACGGCGCGCCGCAGGGCCGTGCGCTTGCCCGCGCCCGGTGAGCCGAGGAGCACGAAGGAGCGCTTCTTCGGGGTGCAGAGCAGCTGCTGCAGCTCGGTGCGCAGCGGCTCGCGGGGCCGCCCGAGCTCGAGGCTCTCGTCCGCGGCGCGCGCGCTCAGATCCACGCCCACCTGATGGAGCACGGCGAGCGAGCCCTGTCCCCCCTGGCGCCGCGCGCGGTCGGCCTCCGTGAGCAGATCGTCGAAGGGGCCCTTCTGCTTGCCGGCGCGGTCGAGGAGCGAGCGCGGCCGGAGCACCATCGGCAAGCTGCGGAGGGCGTCGCGCGGTTGCAACACCAAGGCCTCGATCATGGCGCCGTCGAGGGCGCCCCAGGCTCGTCCGAAGAAGGGGGTCAGCTGTCCCTCGAGGGGCGCGTCGGGGTCGAGCGTGAGCACCTCGTTCTGGCGCAGCGGGTGGTACGCGACGCTGAGGCGTGCCTTGCCCTCGAGCCGGCGCATCTCGACGATGACGGGGAAGAGCCCCGTCTTCTTCGCGCGCCCGCGGGGGGTCTCGATCGTGAGCTCGAGCCGTGGCTTCTCGAGGGTGATGGTGCGCGGCGCGCCGAGGGCGCGGAGCGCGTGCGGGCTCGCGTCCCTCGCGAAGCTCTCGAGCTCCTGGGTGACGAGCTGGCGGAGCTTGGTCTCGTTGCGGCCACGACGGGTGACGGTCGCGGCGCCGAGCCCGATGGTGCTCCAGAGCACCCCGGCGCTGTCGCGGCGTTGGAAGATCTCGATGACGGTGTTCATCGATCTTCTCCGAAGGCGTTACTGCTCGGTCTTCCCCGAAGACGGGTGCTCATCGGTCTTCCCCGAAGACGGGTGCTCATCGGTCTTCTCCGAAGACGGGTGCTCATCGGTCTTCTCCGAAGACGGGTGCTCATCGGTCTTCCCCGAAGACGGGTGCTCATCGGTCTTCCCCGAAGACGGGTGCTCATCGGTCTTCTCCGAAGACGGTGGGGTACAGGGTCTCGGGCTCGTCGGCGGCGAGGATCTCGCGCAGGGCCATCTCGTCGACGCTCTCGGGTGACCAATAGGCCGAGAGCGGGATGTGGATGTAGTCGTCGGGCAGCTTCTGGCCCGGTCGCTCATCCGTCCAGCGACGCGAGCTCTGCCGCAGCAGGTCCCGTGACGAGCCGGGGCGTGTGGGCTGTGCCTTCGCGTGCGTCCACTCCGCCTCGCGAAGCTCACGGAAGGCCAGGACGTGGATCTCGTGGTGGGCACCGTCGAGCTTCGGGGTGACGCCCAGGTAGCGGTGGAGGCCAGCCTCGTGGGCGACGAGCGTACCCGCGTGCGGGCCGCGGACGTGCATCAGCGTGACCAGACGATCCCGGACGGGGCGCGACAGGTACTCGGCCATCCACGCCGCGTCGCGTGGCGGCCCGTAGGGGCGCTCGGCCGGCCACGCCGCCTTGGAGGGGGAAGGATCCTTGAAGAGGTGGAAGGTCGCGGTCCAGCCGCGTCGCGCGAGGTCGCCGAGGAGCGGCCCGATCCACTGATCCAGCGTGCGGCCCTCGTCGAGCTCCTCGCAGCGCACGGTGATGGCGTGTCGTGCTCGCCGCTCCAAGAGGAACGCGAGGAGGTTCTGCCGGAACTGCAGCCGCGCCGAGGCGAGCTCCGCGTCGAGCTCCAGCGCCTCGCCGCCCCGCTCGACCTCGATCCAGCTCGAGAACGTCAGCTCCTCGAGCTCGAAGATCTCGTCGCGCGCCGCGCGGACGCGCTCCCACGGCTGCCCGAGCTGGTGCAGGCGCGTCTGGAGCGCCGCGATCTCCGAGCCTGCGCGCGCGTGCTCCTTCTTCGAGCGCGGCGCTGCGAGCTGCGCGACGAGCGAGCCGACCTCTTCGACCAGCGGCTCGACCGCGGGTCGATCGAGCGCCTCGAGGACCTCGCGGCGCAACGTGCTCGCGGCCTCGAGTGTGCGCAGATCGTCGCGGCGTCCGCCGCTCTCGACCGGGAGGGCCTCGACGACCAGCCCTCCCGCCGCGCGAACGAGCGCGGGGCTGGACGCGGCGGGCTCGGACTCGTCACGCACGCGCAGGCGCATGGTGCGCGCTCGCGCGCCGAGCGACGAGAGGGTCGCAGCGAGCGGCGCGGTGAAGCGGTCTTCGACGTGGCGCCGGAGCGCGCGCGCGCCGTAGACGGGGTCGAACCCTTCGGCCGCGAGCCGGGCGAGGGCGAGCTCGCTCACCTCGACCGCGACGCCGCGGTCGCGCAGCCCGCGGCGCGCGACGACGCGATCGACGGTGAGCCTCGCGACCTCCGCGATGTCCTCCGGCGAGAGCGCCGAGAAGGGCACGACGCGATCGAGGCGCCCGACGAGCTCGGGACGGAACGCGCGCCGGACCGCGTCGAGGTACGCCCCCTCCGAATCCTCGCGCGCGGCGATGCCCACGCGGCGGCTCCCGTGGCTCGCCCCGAGGTTGCTCGTGAGGATCAGCAGCGCGTTGTGGAAGTACGCGGTCCGCCCCCTTCCGTCCGTCAGCCGACCCTCGCCGGTGATCTGCAGCAGCAGGTCGAAGACGAGCGGGTGCGCCTTCTCGATCTCGTCGAGCAGGATGACCGCGAAGGGTTGCTCGCGGACCTTGCGCGTCAGCAGCCCCTCGCCGCCATCATCGGCCTCGACCAGGCGTCGCGCCGCGTGGCCGTCCGCGTACTCGCTCATGTCGAAGCGGACGAGGCGCTCCTCGGCGCCGAAGAGCACCTCCGCGAGGGCGCGCGCGAGCTCCGTCTTGCCGACCCCCGTCGGCCCGACGAAGAGCAGCGTCGCGAGCGGCTTGTCGCCGGGCGCGAGCGCGGCCTTCACGACGCAGAGCGCCTCGACCACCGCGTCTCGCGCGGGCGCTTGGCCGATGAGGCGCGCGGCGAAGCGCGCCCGGAGGCGCTCGGGGTCGAGGGGGCGGTCGTCGCGCAGGAGCGCGTCGGGGATCCCCGTCTGCGCCGAGAAGCGCGCGTAGACCGTGCTCGCGCGGACGCGGTCGTGCTCCGTCGCCGCGACCCCGTGGCGTTCGACGGACGCGAGCACGTCGTCGAACAGCTCCGCGGCCTTCCCCGGGAAGGGCCGGTAAGGGAGGTAGCGCTCGCAGAGGGCCAGCATCGCGGCGCGCGCCTCGGCGTCGACCTCGGCGCGCCCCTCCGCGCTCGCGTGCGCGGCGCGCGCCTCGAGCAGCGCCGCCGCCTGGGTGCGATCGAGCGGGGGGACGGGGAGGGTGTGGAAGCTCTGGAAGAAGCCCTCGTAGCGGCTCGTGAGGAGATCCGCGGAGACCTCGTCCAGCTCTCCGACCACGCGGACGCGCCCCTCCTCGAGCGCGGGGCGGATCGCGGCGGGGAGGTCGACGCTCCCGCTGCCGCTCTGATCGAAGAGATCCGCGAGGTCGTCGAAGACGAGGAGCGCGTCGAGCCGCTCGACGGCGTCGAGGACGCGGCGCAGGCGCTCTTGCCATTGCCCGAGCCCGCTCATCCCGGCCATGAGCTGCGCGCCGCTCGTCGCGAACGCGCGCCGCCCCTCGCCCGGCCCGCGGAGCCAAGCGCGGAGGAGCGCGCTCTTGCCGACCCGCTCGGGGCCGACGAGCAGCACCGAGCGGCGCTCGGTGCCCGCGAGCAAGCCGTCGAGCGTGCTCACGAGCGCGTCACGCCCGACGACCGGCGGCCCCGCGAGGTGCGCGCCGTCGTGCAGGGGGGTCGCGACCTGGGCGAGGAGCTCGAGGGCGTCCTTGCGCGCGCGCGCGGCGACGAGCTGCGCGTGTTGCTTCGCCGCGCGCTCGGCGTCGCCCTCGCGGTCGACGAAGAGCCGCAGGGGGACGATCCGCGTCTCGGTCGACGGCAAGAGCGCGAGGCGGGTGGCGGGGTCGGGCGAGAGGGCGCCGAGGTGACGCCGCAGCTCGTGCGTCACGGTCTCCTCGAGGGGCTCGTTCGCGCCCACGTAGACGACGTGCCGCAGCGCGGGGACGATCACCCACGACGCTCGCTCGTGTGGGACCACGAGCACGTCGAAGGGCACCGTCGGCTCGCGCCGCAGGCGGAGCGGGAGCTCGAGCTCCGGCAACTTCACCGAGAACCGACGCGCCTCGCTCGTGGCGGGGAGGGCGAAGCGCGCGACGCGCTCGGGAGGCGCCGTCCCGAGGAGATCCGAGAGGAAGAGGCGCAGCTCGGCGAGGACGTCGCCTTCGCTCCCGATGGCGGCGAGCTCGGGCTCGACCACGGGGTAGGCGACGCAGGTCCCGTCGGGGAGCTCGTCGAGCACGACGAGCGTGTCGATCGTCATCGTCACGGCCGCGGAGCCTACCAGTCCGTCGTCCGTTCTCGGGGGCTTTCGTGCCGCGGCTGGATGAGGGGGCGCGGGGTCCGTGTCGGGGTCCGTGTCGGGGTCCGCGTCCGGGTCCGCGTCGGGGTCCGCGTCTGGGTCCGTGTCTGGGTCCGTCTCGGGGTCCGTGTCTGGGTCCGTGTCGGGGTCCGTGTCGGGGTCCGTGTCGGGGTCCGTGTCGGGGTCCGTGTCGGGGTCCG
>JAHBWH010000069.1 GCA_019637115.1 Myxococcales bacterium
CGCCGCCGTGCAGGCGTCGAGCGCACGCTCCACCCGCAGCGCCCACGCGGCCTCCGAGTGCGGCGCGCCCGGCTCGTGCCAGTGGAAGAGATCGGCGCCGAAGACGTAGCCCAGGCTCGCGAGGCGGTCGCGGAGCTGCAGGGTCACGCAATAGTTGTCGCGGTCGTCCGAGTCCTCGAAGACGCCGTCCCCGTCGAGATCGGCGCACGTCCCCCCGCCGCCGCTGTCGAGATAGATGGCCACCGGGCCCCGCTCGGTCCAGCGGTGGACGAGCGCGTCACGTCCGTCGCGCGCGAAGGCTCCCCACCCGAGCGACGACGACATCGCCATCACGCAGCCCGCCAAGCGCGGCCGGCTCAGAGCCGCGTAGAGCGAGACGAGCCCCCCGAGCGACGAGCCCATGATGGCGAGGCTCGCGCCGGACGCCGCGACGCCGTAGCGCGCGCGGACGAAGGGAAGGATCTCCGCCTCGACGAGCTCGAGGTAGACATCCGCGCCGCCGCCGACCGCCCCGGAGCCGCCGAGCTCGTCCTCGACGTGGGTGTAGGTGAAGAAGCGATCGCTCGCGTTGTCGACCGCTACGGCGAGCAGATCTCGGTGGACGCGCTCGAGCGTGGCGTCCACCCGCCAGCTCCCGAACGCGCCGCCCGATCCGAAGACGTTCTGGCCGTCGTGGAGCAGCAACGTCCGCGTGGTCGGTGCAGGCCGAGTCCCGCCGAGCACGGACCAGACCGCCCCGGCCGGGACGCGCACCCGCACGCTCCGCGTCGCGAGCGAGGGCGCCGCGAAGCCCGGGGAGCGCTCGAGCCATGGCTGCCCGACGGGTGGCGCAACCCAGCCGTGCTCGCCGTTCGCGTCCTCCCCGTAGCAGGTGGCCTCGCTGGGCGGCAGGAAGGACGCGTCGACGAACCATTTGTACTTGGCGCCGCGCGGCGCGGCGTCGAAGCGCTTGACGACGAGGTAGTGCGCGCCGCTCGCGAGGCGCTCGGCGCGATCGGCGTCGGGGGCCCAGCCGTTCGGATCACCGACCCAGCTCACCTCGGTCGCGCCGATCTGGCGCGTCACGAAGACCCAGCGCTCGCCGTCGGTCAGCGGCCAGCGGTCGGTGCGCGCGACGTCCGTGAGGATCGCGTCCGCCGTGGCCGCGTCGAGCGAGGGCCCGCGCAGGGCAGCCAGCACCTCGTCGAAGCGGGTGACGAGGCTCCCGCCGGCGTCCATCGGGCCGACGTCGGCTGCTGCGTCGGCGGGGCTGACGTCGGCTGCCGCGTCGGCGAGGGCCGCGTCGGCTGCCGCGTCGGCGAGGGCCCCGTCGGCGACCGCGTCCACGAGCGCCCCGTCGACGAGCGCCGCGTCCACGAGCGACCCGTCAGGCGGGACGTCCTCCGGGCCACAAGCCCAGAGCACGACGGAGAAGAGAGAGGAGGCCACGCGCACCCGGAGAGCATGCGCCGACGCGCCACTTCACGCGACCCGATGTCGAGTGACGTCGCCGACACCACCACCCAGCGGCCACCAGCGGCTCGTGTCGAGGCTCAGTACAGCGAACCGGAAGTTCGCGACCAGGCAAAGAGGCGCCCGTGCAGCAAGGCGCGACGAGGGAGCGGGCCGTTGGCCCGTGACTGAGGAGCAACGCAGCTCGACGGGATGGATCTGCCGCACCTGGTCACGAACTTCCGGGGAGCTGTACTCAGGGCGTGCCGCGCGGATCCGGTGCCCCGTAGTCCGGCAGGGGCGGCGGCTCGGGGGACTCGAGCGACTCGTGCTCGCGCAGCCCCGCGAGGTCGCCGACCACGTTCCCTTCGTCGTCGGTGAAGATCGATTCGCGCCCGAAGACCGTATACACGCGGACCGTCCGACCGAGCGACGGCTCGTAGCGATCCTCGTCGCGCCGAAGCGCGACCTCGGTGATCTGTTCGACCAGCTTGCGGAACTCGAGCACGGGGCCGCGCGTGATCTCGCCGACCTCCAGGTTGCTCGCGCGAATCCAGGGCGTCACGGACGCGCGTCCGGGTCCGATCACCGCCACCGGCCGCGCGCCGTTGAAGCGGTGGTGCTCGAGCCCATCCTCGCTCCGCCGGATCATCGTCGGCGGCTCCGCCTCGAGCTGATAGACGCGGACGTCGGGCCGACCGTCCGGCGGCGCGCCCGGGATGGCCATGCGCTTCCATGCGCGAAGCGGTCGCCAAGCGTCGTCGTAGACCACCTCGACATCCGTGAGCTGGCGCTCCCACGCCTGGTGGACCGTCAAGACGTAGTGGCAACCGCGGCGCGCGAGCGACCAGCGCTCGGTCACGCTCTTCTCGCGCATGGTCGGCCCCGCGCGCAGGTACCCCGAGGCCAGCATCTCCTCGTCCGCGCGAGCGTCCGCGTTCTCACCCGGGCAGCTCGGATAGGGCAGCCGCTCGACCTGCTCGACCCGGACCCGTGGGAGGCAATCGTCACAACCCGCCAGCACGGCGAGGAGCGCAAGCGCTCGGACGCAGCGCGGCCCGCGCGCAGGGTTGCGTGCGGGCCGCTCTTTCACGGAGCTCGGCGCCATCGAAGGACGCTCACTCCTCCGGCAGGTCGTCGGCCGCGGCCTCGTCGGCCTCGTCGGCGACATTGGCCTCGGCGACATCGGCGTCGACGCCCTCCGCCTCCGCGCCCTCGACGTCGACGCCCTCGGCCTCGATCTCTCCGGCCTCCGCCTCGACGGCCTCATCGGCCCCCGCCGCCGCTGAAGCTTCGACCTCGCCCTCGTCGCTCGCCGCGGGCGTCGCCGCGGCGGCCTCCACGGGGCGAAGCGGCTGGAAGGGACCATGCTCGGTGATGAGCGCCGCCGTCCCGTGGGCGTACTGCCCCGTGGCCGGGTCCACCCGCAGGCCGCTGAGGCTCTGTTGCCGGCCGCGGTGCGACGTGTCGTTCACGGTGTAGCCGAGGAAGATGGCCACGAAGAGGAACGACCCGAGGAAGAAGAGCTTGTTGAAGCCCTTCTCCCAATGAAGGTGCATGTAGAACCCCATCACGAGGCCTGCCTTCATCGTGGCGACGACGATCGCCACGAAGAGGTTCCAGTCGCCGAGGCGGATGTTGTAGGCCCCCACCGTGACGAGGGTGAGGAAGAGCAACGCGCCGAGGATGGCGAGGTTGAACTTGGTCGTGGAGACGTGAGCGTGGACGTGGTAGCCGTCCGCGTGGTCGTCGTGCGAGTGCGCCATGGTCGTCTCGTCAGTCGATGAGGTAGAGGAGCGGGAAGAGGTAGATCCAGATGAGATCGACCAAGTGCCAGTAGAGGGCGACGAGGTCGACGGGCGTGTTGAAGTCCTTGCTGAACTCGCCCCGCTGGTTGCGACGCCACACCCACAAGATGATGCCGATGCCCACGAGCACGTGGATGCCGTGCAGGCCGGTCATCACGAAGTAGATCCCGTAGAACGTGCGGATGTGATACGGCACGAGGTTGGGGCCCGCGGTGTGGTAGGCCGCGTTGATCGCCGCCTCGACCTCCTGGAAGAAGGCCTCCGGCGGCGCGCTGCCGCAGTCGAAGCCCGGGCACCCCCAGTACTTCCCCGGCAGGATGCCGACGTGGATCTTGTGGGTGTACTCGAAGTACTTGACGATCATGAACCCGAAGGCGAAGCCGATCGTCAGCAGGAGGAAGAAGCTCGTGCCCTTCCGGTCGCCGAGCTGAGCCTTCTGGACGGCCATCACGGCGGTGAAGCTCGAGACGAGCAGCACCACGGTGTTGATGCCGCCCATCTTCCAGTCGAGCAGGTGGGACCCGACCGAGAAGGCCTCGGGGTACCACGTCCGGAAGATGCCGTAGGCGATGAAGAGCCCGCTGAAAAACAGGATCTCCTGCGCCAGGAACGCCCACATGCCGAGCTTCGCCGCGTCGAACTGCTGGGCGGGGGTCTCGAAGTGGTGCGCCAGGTACTCTGGACCGTGGTGCGCGTGCGCGTCGGAAGCCATTGCTATCGCTTCTCCTCGAAGAACGTAGAACGGGGAACGGAGAGAGACGCCGCCGCGAGGCGACGCCTTTCGCTCAGGCCTTCGCCTTCTTGCTGGGCTGGAAGTCTTCGTCGAAGCCGTCCCACAGCTCCTCTTCCGTGCAGAGGTGGTAGTCGTAGGGGCCGCGCGTCATGACGGGCGTCTCCTCGAAGTTGTGCGGATGCGGCGGGGTCGTCGTCATCCACTCGTAGCCCGCCGAAGCCCACGGGTTGCGGGGGGCCTTGGCGCCCGAGCGGAGCGACTTCACGAACATGAACGACATGATGATGAAGCCGAGGCCGAGGATGTACGCCCCGCCCGAGCTCGCCATGTGGAGCGGCTGGAACTGGTCGAGGTAGTCGTAGTAGCGGCGGGGCATCCCCTGCGAGCCCATCACGAACTGGCTGAGGAAGGTGACGTTGAAGCCGACGAAGACGAGGAACCACGAGACCTTTGCGAGCTTCTCGTCGTACATCTTGCCGGTCATCTTCGGCCACCAATAGTGGAGCCCGCCGACGAAGCCGAAGACCGTGCCGCCCACCATGACGTAGTGGAAGTGCGCGACCACGAAGTAGGTGTCGTGCAGGTGGATGTCGGTCGCGAGCGTCGCGAGGAAGAGCCCCGTCACGCCACCGATCGTGAAGAGCACGAGGAAGGAGAGGCCGTAGAGCATCGGCGAGAGGAACGAGATGCTGCCCTCGTAGAGCGTCGCCACCCAGTTGAAGATCTTCACGCCCGAGGGGATGGCGACGAGGAACGTCAGCGCGGAGAAGACCATCGTCGCGTACTCGCTCATGCCCGAGGTGAACATGTGGTGCGCCCAGACGAGGAATCCCACGAGCCCGAGCCCGAGCGAGCTCATCGCGACGAACATGTAGCCGAAGATCTTCCGGTGGCTGAACGTGGCGATGAGCTCGTTCACGATGGCCATGCCCGGGAGGATCATGATGTAGACGGCCGGGTGGCTGTAGAACCAGAAGAAGTGCTGGAAGAGCACGGGATCCCCGCCGAGGGCCGGGTCGAATACGCCGACCGAGAGCGTCTTCTCCATGATGAGGAGGAAGAGCGTGATGGCGAGGACCGGCGTCGCGAGCACCTGCACGATGCTGGTCGCGTAGATGCCCCAGATGAAGAGGGGGAGGCGCTTCCAGTGCAGGCCAGGCGCGCGCATCTTGTGGACCGTGGAGATGAAGTTCACGCCGGTGAGGATCGACGAGAAGCCGAGGACGAAGGCCGCCCCCGTCATCCAGATGACGCTCGAGTCCGCGCGCGTGCTGTACGGCGTGTAGAAGGTCCACCCGGTGTCGACGCTGCCGACGACGATCGCGACGAGCGCGAGCACCGTGCCAGCGCAGTAGATGTAAAAGCTCAGCAGGTTCAGGCGCGGGAAGGCGACGTCCTTGGCGCCCAGCATGATCGGCAGGAAGAAATTGCCGATCGCGCCCGGGATCGCCGGGATGATGAAGAGGAACACCATGATCGCCCCGTGAAGGGTGAAGATCTTGTTGTAGGTGTCCGCCTCCATCAGGGTTTCCCCCGCGAAGAGCAGCTCGGTGCGCACGAGGAGCGCCATGACGCCCCCGAGGAAGAACATCAGGAGCACCGAGACCAAGTACATCAGGCCGATGCGCTTGTGGTCGAGCGTGAAGAGCCAGCTCTTCAGTCCGGTCTCGTGCGTCAGGTAGTTCGGCTCCTCGGCGTGTGACGAGGAGGAGGGGATCGCGGTGCCAGCTTCAACGGTCATGATGGCTGCCTTTGACTTCTTGCCTGGGCCCTGAGGCTCACTCGCTGAGGGTCCGCATGTAGGCGATGATGGCGTCGATCTGTCGGTCGGAGAAGCGGTACGGGGGCATGTTCACCCCGCTGTAGCCCGTCACGATCTTCGCCTGCGGCTGCAGGATCGACTCTCGGATGTAGTTCTCGTCGGCGACGCCGGAGGAGCCGTCCGCGAACTGCCGCGTGCTGCCCCAGAGCCCCTGCCACGTGGGCCCGGGCGCGCGCGAGCCGTCGACGCTGTGGCAAGCGTTGCAGCCGTTCTGGCTGAAGAGGCCCTCGCCCCAGCACGCTGCGGGATCCTCGGCCGCGTCGCAATGGGCGGGCGCTGGCGGCCCTTCCTCGAGGAAGCGGTCGTAGGCCTCCTGGCTCACGACCCGGACCTCGGCGAGCATCGTCGAGTGGTTGGTGTTGCGACCGGCGGAGTCCTGGATGCCCTGCGGCGCGCCGCAGTACTCGGCACAAAAGAGAGGGAGCGCGCAGGTCCGCACGCCGTTCGCGTCGGCCCGACCGCAGAAGTGAGCCTCCGGACAGTCCGCGTCCCGCTCGCAGGTGCGCTCCTCCGTGAGGTGCGTCGCCTCGAACCACAGGGTCGTGTACATGCCGGGGACCACGTCACGCTTGACGCGGAAGGCCGGGATGAAGACCGAGTGGAGCACGTCGCTCGAGCTCATGATGAGGCGAACCGGGTGGCCCACCGGGACCTTCAGCACGTTGAGCTCGTCGATGACCCCGCCCTCGTGCTCGAACTCCCAGTTCCACTGCATGCCACGGACGCGGACATCACGCGCGTTGTCCGGCGCCACGACGCCGTGCATGTAGGTGACGAAGCCCGCGTGGAAGAGCCACGCCAGCAAGAAGATGGGCGCCACCGTCCACGTGATCTCGAGCACCGTCGCATGACCAGCGGGCTTCGCCTCGTGACCCGGGCGGCGGCGGTACTTGTACGAGAAGTAGAGCATCGCGCCGACGATCACCACGAAGGACGCGACGCTGATCCAATAGATCGCGTAGTACATCGCGTCGACCTCGGGGGCGATGGTCGAGAGCTGGGGCGGGAGCTGAACGGTTCCCTGGGGCTGGGTCATGCTTCAACCTGCTTGGGCGGAGCCGGCACGGAGTCGGCCACGCGAGAGTCTGGGGAGCGCGGGGGGGTACGGGGAGCGGCCTCGTCGAAGAGACCACCGCGACGCTTCTCGCGTCGCCAGAGGATGAAGAGGAAGGTGCCGAGGAAGAGCATGGTGGCGAGGCCACCGAGCTTCATCACGTTCGAGGCGAAGAGGACGTACCCCTGTCGCTCTTGGTCGTAGGTGTAGCAGTAGAGGAGGATGCGCTCGCCGGCGCTGATGGAGCGACCCTGCGAGGCCTCGAGCAGCGCGAGCCGCACGTCGCTCGGATCGAAACGGAGCCCGTAGATGTAGCGCGCGAGCTTGCCGCTGGGGGTGAGGAACATCGCGACCGCGGCGTGCGCGTACTGGTCCTCGACCTCGTCGTAGAAGTAGCGGTAGCCCGCCGCGACCGTGACCCGGCGGATCGCCTCTTCGTCGCCGACGAGGAAGTGCCAGTCCGCGCCCTCGCGACCGAGCTGCGCGAGGGACTCTCGGCGCTTCTCCGCCGCCTTCTCGGGCGTGTCGCGCGGATCGATGCTGATCGTGACCATCTGGTACTCACGACCCGGGGTCCACTGCTGCTCCTTCGCGACGTTTCGCGTCGCTTCGAGCACGAGGCTGCAGAGCGAGGGGCAGGAGTGGTACGCGAAGGTGAGCAGGACGGGCCGCTCACCGTCGAGGTAGTCGCCCAGCGTCACTGGCCGCCCCTCGTGGTCGCGGAAGGCGGCGTCGCGCGGCATCTGTTGGTCGAGTCGCTCGTCGACCCCGATCCGATCCAGGTTCGGTACGGGACGCAC
This sequence comes from Myxococcales bacterium, assembly GCA_019637115.1. Classification (GTDB taxonomy): domain Bacteria; phylum Myxococcota_A; class Polyangia; order Polyangiales; family Houyiibacteriaceae; genus JACKEH01. Next base: position 7,649 of record JAHBWH010000069.1, read on the forward strand.
CGCGCGGCCCTCCTCACGCACGCCACGCTGCGCGCCGGCGGACGAGACCGCGGCGAGCGTGAGCGTGAGGGTGAAGAGGAGGCGCGTCATGGTCGGGGTCTGGGGTCGAGAGCGGCGGGGGTCACTCGCTCGGCGCGTCGGCGCCCGCGATGCGGCCCTGAATCACGGCGAGCCAGCGCTCACCTTCGGTGACGGTCTCGGCGTTCGCGCTCTGGCGGAGCCGCTCCGCGAGGGCGGCGCCCGCGTCGGCGTCGGCCTCGAGGCCAGCCGCTCGGGCGCGCGCTTCGGCGGCGACGATCCGGCGGGCGACCTCGTCGGCGCGGCCCCGCAGGAGCGCCGCCTCGGCGACCTCGCGCGCGTCCTCGTGCTTGCGCAGCGTCCACCCCTCGACGGCCGCGAGCGTCGAGACCGCGTCGTCGACCGAGACGTCGACGCCGTCGTTCCGCCGCGGGCGCACCGCGGGGACGTTGCGGCCCTGCGAGGTGAGCTGGCCGAGCGCCGCCTCGATGCTCGTCGGGGCCTCGGTGAGCTGCCGGCGCGCGTCCGCGAAGGCCCGGTCGCGCGCCGTCAGGTAGTCCGCGCGCCCGTCGCCGTCACGGTCGAGATTCTGGACCTTCCGATCGATCTCGGCGTCCGTCATCTTGTTGAAGTAGGTGTGGAAGAAGGGGATGAGGCCCACCAGCGTCAGGGCGGAGATGGTCGCCCAGATCGCGATGGTCTTGTCCCGGGTGGGGGTGTCGTCGAAGCCGTGCGGGGAGTGGCCCTCGATCGAACGTTCCGAGTCGGTGCTCATGAGCTCGCTCCGTCAGTGGCTCTGGTGGTGGTGGAGCGACCGCGCGAGGCGGGGGTCACCCGTCGGGATGAGCGGGTGCTTCGCCAGCGTGCGGAAGACGTAGGTGAAGAACGCGCCGCCGCAGAGGAGCAGCGCGCCGATGTCGAGGTGGTTCAGGCTGAAGCGGCCCGCCTGCGGGAGGACGAAGAAGTACACGTCGGCGACGTGCAGCACGAGCAGCCAGACGGCGCCGAACTGCAGCATACCGAGGCGCCGCTTCACCATGCGCGAGATGAGGAAGTAGAAGGGCAGCGCGAAGTGCCCGAGCATGAGCGCGAGGCTCCAGAGCTTCCACGCCCCGTCCCAGCGCTTCTGGAACCAGGTCGACTCCTCGGGGATGCCGGCGTACCAGATGAGCATCCACTGCGAGAAGCTCACGTACGCCCAGAAGCACATGAAGCCGAACATCATCTTGCCGAGGTCGTGAAAATGCTCGGTGTTGATGGCGTTCCCGACGATGCCGCGGCGGTGCAGGCTCACGCCGAAGACGATGAGGAGCGCGAAGATGCTCATCGCCGAGCCGGCGAACACGATCACGCCGAAGATGGTCGAGTACCACGAGGGCTCGAGGCTCATCAGCCAGTCGAACGCGGCGAAGGTCAGCGAGAGGCCGAGCAGGATCGCGCCGAGCGCGGACCACTTCTTCATCTTCAGGCTGAGCGCGATGCTCTTCGCACGATCGGCGCCGTCCTGCTCGAGGCTCCGCCTCAGGTAGAACTGCGAGAATCCGATCCAGATGAGCCAGTAGAAGAGCGCGAAGATCGCCCAGCGCGTGGCGTTGAGGTAGGGCGCCTTGTGCTCGATGACATGATGGTGGGCGGCCTCCATCTGCGGGGTGTGGGCGCCGTGCGCGCCGTGCCCATCGTCGTGGCCGTGGTCCTGCGCGTAGGCGACGCTCGCGCCGAGCAAGGACGAGTGGTGGTCGTGGTCGTGGTCGTGGTGACCGTCCTCGTGCCCGTGATCGTCGTGGTGCGCCCGCATCCACTCGTCGTAGAGCGAGAACTTCCCGCCGAGCACACCAGCCGCGAAGGGCAGCCAGAGCACGAAGACGACGATCGCGCCGCTCGCGAAGACCTCGGCGATGCGCCGCGCCGTGATGCCCCAGTGGCCAGTCGTGAAGTGCAGGGCGATGACGTAGAAGAGGCCCCCGAAGACGAGGGTCAGCACGGTCATCACGCCGAAGAGGTACGAGTAGCCGAAGCGCTCGGGGTCACTCATGAACCCGAAGACGCAGAGCAACAGGCCCACCACGGTGAGCACGGCGGACGCCTGCCACGCGGTCTTCGACCAGAGCACGTCGCTCGCGGGGATGCGGTAGTCGGGCTTCTTGCCCGTCTTCTTGGCAGAGCTCACTGCAGCCCCTCCACGTTCATCGCCGTCTGGCGTGAGGCCTGGCTGATCTGCAGGGCCCGGACGTAGGCCACGATGGCCCACCGGTCGTCCTGCGGGATGCTGTGCGCGTACGCCGGCATGTTGCGGATGCCGTTCGTGATCGTCGCGTAGAGCTGACCGTCGGGCATGTGCCGGATCCGGTCGTCATGAAGCGTCGGCGCCGCGAGGGCGGAGAAGCCGAGCTGCTGCACGCGCGTCGAGACGAGACCCTGCCCATCCCCCGCGAGCCCGTGGCAGGGCGCGCAGAAGATGTCGTGGCGCTCGTGGCCGCGCGCGAGGAGGGCCTCCATGCCGCCCTTGCGCTCGATCACCGGGCCCGGGATCTCGAGGAGCCAAGCCGAGCCGTCCTCGGTGCGGCCGCTCGACAAGGTCGGGTCGACCTCCATCTCGCGGGCCACGGCGCCCTCGACGAGCGGACGCATCGTGCGCCCGTCCTCGAAGAACTCGCTCCGCTCCTGCGGGTCGTAGCGCGGTTGGTCGTACATGTTCCGAATGGGAACGATCGGGGGCTCCTCCGAGACCTGCCCACGGCAACCCAGCGCGGGGGCCGCGAGCGCGGTGAGGATGCCCATCAGCGTCAAGAGGCGGGTCATCCGATCTCCTCCTCGACGAGCTCGAGGTAGCTCGGCTCGGTGGACTCGAGCAGAGCGCGGGTCTTTTTCATGTCGAACTTCTGGTCCCCCACCTCGATGGAGATGAAGAACTTGTCGTCCGTCGCCGCTTCGAAGCGGTCGGACTCGAAGATCGGGTGGTGGTGCCGCGGCAGCTTCGCGAAGTGCAAGATGCCGAAGAGCGTCCCGAAGCCGGTGAGCAGGATGGTCAGCTCGAACATGATCGGGACCATCGAGGGGAAGGCCCCGATGCCGGTCGGCTTGCCGCCGATGATGATCGGGTAGTCCCAGTTGTTCATGTACTGGATCATGAGCACGGCGCTCACGAGCCCGACCATGCCGGCGATGAAAGAGACGAAGCCGAGCTTCGTCGGGGGCAAGCCCATGGCGTCGTCCAGGCCGTGAACCGGGTACGGAGTGTGGCAGTCCCACTTCTCGTAGCCCGCGTCGCGCACCTTCTTCGCCGCCTCGGCGAGCGCCTCCGGGCTCTCGTACTCCGCGAGGTAGAGCGCGGGACGCTTCTCCGGCTCGCCCTCTCCCACGTGCGAGATCCGCGCGGCGTCGGCCTTCTTCTGGGCCTCGATCGCCTGCGCGCTCGCCGCCTTCGCCGCCTTCGACGCCTCGGCCGCCCGCTCGGACGCCTCGAGCGCCTTCTTGGACTCGGCAGCGGCAGCGGCCTCGTCGCCCTTCGCGGCCGCCTTCGCCGCCTTCTTCGCAGCGTCCTTCGCGACCTCGGCCGACGTGCGCGCCTTCACGGCGTCGACCTCGGCCTCGTCGGCCGCAGCTTCGGCCTCGCCGGCTGCGGCCTTCGTGACCTTCGAAGGGACGTGCTTCTCGTCGTCCGCCGCTTCGCGCGCGGCGCGCTCGGCGAGTCGCTCGGAGGCCTTGGCGTCGTCCGCGGCAGCCTCGGCCTTCGCGGCCGCGTCCGCAGCGATCTCTTCGGCGCTCGGCGCACCGACCCCGAGGAGGGTGCTCTTCTTGCGCGGCTTGTCGTCGTCTTTGGTGTCGTCCGCCATGATTCACTCCGCGGGCGCCGGCGCCACCTCGGCGCCGTGGTCGTGAGCGTGCTCGTGCTCGTCGTCGTGATGCTCCGCGTGCGGGTGCGCGTGCGGGAGCGTCGCCTTGATCTCCGCGATGGCGAACATCGGGATCCACCGCACGAAGAGCAGGAAGAGCGTCATGAAGAGGCCGAAGGTCCCGAGGTAGAGCGCGATGTCCACCCAGGTCGCCTCGAAGCTGCCCCAACTACCCGGCAGGAAGTCGCGGTAGAGCGAGGTCACGATGATGACGAAGCGCTCGAACCACATGCCGATGTTGATGAAGATGGTGATGACGAACATCGCCGGGATGCTCGTTCGGATCCGCTTGAACCAGAAGAGCTGGGGGCTGATCACGTTGCAGCTGACCATCGCCCAGTAGCTCCACCAGAGCGGGCCCCAGTTGCCCATCTCGTCGAGGTAGCCGAAGCCGAGTCGGTTGTGGAAGAAGACCCACGACTCGTAGGGGTTGCCCGAGTACCACGCGATGAAGAACTCGAGCGCGTAGGCGTACCCGACCATGATCCCGGTCGCGAGCATGAACTTGTTCATCAAGTCCAGGTGCTTGAGCGTGACCAGGTTGTGCAGCCCGAAGACCGCGCGCACGATGAGCATCAGCGTGAGCACGAGCGCGAAGCCGCTGAAGACGGCGCCTGCGACGAAGTAGGGCGGGAAGATCGTGGTGTGCCAGCCCGGCATCACGGAGGTCGCGAAGTCGAACGAGACGACCGAGTGCACGGAGAGCACGAGGGGCGTGCTGATGGCGGCGAAGATGAGGTAGCCGCGCTCGTAGTGCTGCCAGTGCCGGTGCGAGCCGCGCCAACCGAGCGCGAGCGCGCCGTAGATGCGCTTGCGCAGGAGGGACTTGCTGCGGTCACGCAGGGTCGCGAGGTCGGGGATGAGGCCGACGTACCAGAAGATCACCGAGATGGTGAGGTAGGTGTTGACCGCGAACACGTCCCACATGAGAGGGGACTTGAAGTTCGGCCACATCGCCATCTGGTTGGGGATGGGGAAGAGGTAGTAGTCGAACCAAGGGCGGCCGGTGTGGAGCGCTGGGAAGATCGACGCGCAGAGGACGGCGAAGACCGTCATCGCCTCCGCGAAGCGGTTGATGCTCGTGCGCCAGTTCTGCCGAAAGAGGAAGAGGATGGCGCTGATGAGCGTGCCGGCGTGACCGATGCCGATCCACCACACGAAGTTGGTGATGTCCCAGGCCCAGTAGTTGGGGCTGTTGTTACCCCACACGCCGACGCCCATGGTCACGAGGTAGCCGATGCAGGCCACCATCAGACCGAGCAGACCGACGCTCGGGAGGAAGAGGATCCACCAACCGCGCGGCGCCTTGGTCTCGGTGACCCGACAGACCGCCTCGGTGACGTCGTTGAAGGTGGTTCCCTCGGGGAGGAGACTGCGCTCCCCGAGCTCGGTGATGGGAGCTGCGGCGCTCATCCGTGAGCCTCCCCGTCGTGGCCGTGACCACTGGCGAGATGCGGGTTCGGGTGTCGAATCTTGGCGAGGAAGGTCGTGCGCGGCTGTGCGCCGACCTCGGCCAGGAGCTTGTATCGGCGGTTCGTGGCGTCCGCGCGCGAGACGCGGCTGTCGCTGTCGTTCAAGTCACCGAAGACGATCGCGCCCGTCGGGCAGGCGGCCTGGCAGGCGGTGATGATGTCCCCGTCGCGAAGCGGCCGCTGCTCCCGGCGCGAGGCGAACTTCGCGGCCTGGATGCGCTGGACGCAGTACGAGCACTTCTCGATCACGCCGCGCATCCGAACCGTGACGTTCGGGTTGAACTGCATCTTGCGCAGCTCCGGGAACTCCCCGTGGAAGCCCCAGGGGTCGTCGAGGTGATTGTGCCAGTCGAGGTAGTTGAAGCGCCGGACCTTGTACGGGCAGTTGTTGGCGCAGTAGCGGGTGCCGATGCACCGGTTGTACGCCATGTCGTTGAGGCCCTCGGGGCTGTGCGCCGTCGCGTTGACGGGACACACGTTCTCGCAGGGCGCCTCCTCGCAGTGCTGGCAGCCGATGGGCTGCATCGCGATCTCGGGGGCGTCGACGTCGTCACCGACGAAGTAGCGGTCGATGCGGAGCCAGGCCATCTCTCGGCCTCGCTTGACCTCCTGCTTGCCGACGGCCGGGATGTTGTTCTCGGCCTGGCACGCGATCGTGCAGGTGTTGCAACCCGTGCACGCGGAGAGGTCGATGACCATCCCCCATTTGTGCAGCGGGCGACCCGTCGCGACCTCGCGCGGCGAGTAGTCGACCTGGGTCCAGAGCGGCCCGATCGCGTCCATCTCGACCGTGCGGTACGAGGCGAACTCGGGCTCGGCCTTGTACTGCTCGAGGGTCGCGTCGATCGCGATCGGGCGCCCCTCCATGTAGCCGTGCTCTTGCGTGAAGACGAGGTCGTACTTCGCGCCGGTCTTCTCCGCGCGCGCGCCGCTGGCGAAGCCGAAGCCGTCGACCGTGCGCAGCGGGTAGACGTCGAAGCCGCCCGCGGTCCAGCTCGGCTCGGGGCCAACGCCCGGCCACGTCTGCTGGTTGCCGTAGCGCCCCGCCGCCGTCCGCCCCCACCCGAGCATGAGCGAGATGGAGTAGTCCGCGTGGCCCGGCACCGCGGCGACCGGGAGCTCGACGCGGCGGTCGCCGACGCTGAGGCGGATCATGTCGCCGTTGCGCAGCCCGAGCTCGTCGCGGGTGCGACGCGACATGATGGCTGCGTTGTCCCAGGCGAGCTTGCTGATCGGGTCGGGCGCCTCGAGCGCCCAGAGGTTGTTCGCGTGGCGCCCGTCGAAGAGGGCAGCGTCGGTGAGGAACTGGACCTCGAGGTTGTCGCGCCCGAGCGCGGCGCGCTCGGGTGCCTCGCGGACGGCGAGGGCGACGGCCTCCGCCTGCACCGACACGGGGAGCGGCGCCTCGGAGGTGCCGGGGACGGCGCCGGCGTGCAAGACGCGCCGCCACTCGCGCTCGAGCGCCGCGGCGCCGACGCGGTCGCGGAAGGTGCGGCGAACGAGGTGATGGCCCCGCCAGTTGCGCTCACCGGCGACCATCGCGAGCAGCTCGAGCGGGCTGCGCCCGCCGAAGAGCGGCGCGATGAGCGGCTGCTGGATCGAGATGGTGCCGTCGACCGAGCGCTGGTCACCCCAGGTCTCGAGCTCGTGCGCGAGCGGGACGTGCCAGGTGCAACGCTGGCTCGTCTCGTCGCGATGCGACGAGAGGTGCACCGTCGTCAGGCCGTCTCGCCCGAGGAGCTCGGCGAAGCCGAGATCCGCGGGAGCGTCGAAGGCCGGGTTGCCGCCGAGGATGAAGAGGGTGCGGACGCTCCCCAGCTCGGACGCGAGCTCGCGAATGGACGCGGTCGAGACCGGCTGGTCGGGATCCGAGGGCGAGTGGTAACGGACCGCGCCGCCGACCGCGCCGAGCGCGTGGTTGATGGCGGCCGCGAGCGCGTGCACCCGCGCAGGCTGACGCAACCCGGGCACGATGAAGCTGCGACCAGGCTGCGTGCGATTGCTGCGCTCCGGGACGCCCGCGAGGTCGTCCGCCAGCGCGGCGATGAACGCGCTCCAGCCCTCGTCCGCCCGGGCGCCAGCGACCGCCGCCGAGACCGCGCCGAGCTCCACGCCTCGCTCCCCGAGCGCCTTCGCGAGGCAGCCCAAGAAACGCTCGACGTCCTGCGCCGCCACCCGGAGGCGATGGTCGGCGGACGCGCCCGTGACCGTGAAGGCGCCCTCGACGCTGTAGAGGCGGAGCATGTGCTGCCGCTCCGGCTGGGTCAGGCTGCGGCGCGCGCCGTAGCCTCGCCCCGCGCGCACCGAGCCCGGCTCGGTGCCGAGGAAGTCGCTGTCGAGGGCGAGCACGACGTCCGCCTGCGCGACATCGAAGACCGGCATCGCGGGCTGGCCGAACGCGAGGCGGGCGCCTTCGCGCTGCGCGTCGTCGTTGATCGGCGCGTAGGTGTGGATCTTCGCCTGCGGGAAGCGCTGCTGGAGGAGCCGGCGGACACGGAGGACCGAAGGGCTGTTCGTGGGCTGCATGAGCACGCGCAGGCCTGCGCCCCCGTCGCGCTCGTGCGCGCTCACGAGCGCGCGGAGCGCCTCGTCGAGCTCCGCGAAGGTCTTGTCGACGAGCGTGTCGCCCTCTCGCTGGGCGGGGCCCTGCGAGCGGTCGGGATCGTAGAGGTCCCAGATGGCCTGCTGCGCGAGCAGGTCCGTCGCGCCGAGGCTCGAGGGGTGCTCGGGGTTGCCCTCGATTTTCGTCGGCCGCCCCTCGTGGCTCGTGACGACGAGCCCGAGCGCGTCGTTGCCGCGCTGGGTCACCGTCGCGAAGTGGAGCGGGATGCCCGGCTGCAGGTACTCCGGCCCCTCGACGTAGGGGAGGATGTTCTCCACGGGACGTCGAATGCACGCTTGGAGGCTGAGCGCCGCGGCCGCGGTCCCGCTGGTCGCGAGGAAGCCACGACGGCTGAGCTTGGGCTGGTCCGCGAGCCGGTCTTCACCGGCGCTGCGCTTCTTCAAGAGCGCGCTCGTGCCGACGAGCCCATCGAGGAAGCCCCCCGCGGAGGGCGCCTCGGTCTCGGCTCGGGCCTGTTTGTCTTCGGGAGCGGCGAGCTTGTCCTCGAGGCTACGCCACATGGCGCGGCCCTTTCCTACGGGAAGCTCGTTAGGCTTGCGACGGCTCATGTCTTCACGCCCTCGTCAGCGGTGGCAGCCCGAGCAATGCTCGGGGGGGTTCACGCGCGCTACGTGTTCGGCCATGTTGGAGAGCCACGCCTGGTCGGGCTCCCACTCCATGTTCGTGATCTCGTCGCGCGGGCGGAGATTCGGACCGGGGTCGCGGTGGCACTCGAGGCACCACTGCATCGCGATGGGCTGGTCCACGCGGACCACCTCCATCTGGTCGATCCGCCCGTGGCAGCTGACGCAACCGACGCCTGCCGCGAGGTGGACCGAGTGATCGAAGTACGTGTGATCCGGCAGCACGTGCGCCTTCACCCACGCGATGGACTCGCCCGTCTCCCAGCTCTCGCGCACCGGCGCGAGGCGGGCCGACTCGGGGTGCACGACCGAGTGGCAGCCCATGCAGGTCTGCGTCGGCGGGATGTTGGCCTTGGCCGAACGCTCCACCGCCGAGTGGCAGTAGCGGCAGTCCATGCCGAGCTCACCCGCGTGCAGGCGATGGCTATACGGCACCGGCTGCTCCGGCTCGTAGCCAACCTGGAGGTGGCTCGGTGAGAGGTAATACCAAATCGCTCCCACGAGCCCGATGCCGCCGACGGTCGCGGCGCCACCGAGCATCAGCGGCAGGAGATTGAGAGAGCGGGGGAAGATCTGCATCTCGGAGTCGTTTCCTGGGGCTCGCGGCCCGCCTTTTAGGCGAAGGGCCGACCGCGGACAAGTCGAGAATTCAAGGCGCGGCGAGGATTTGTGCGACCTCGCGCGCGTGAGCGGGACAATTGCGTGCGATCAGCACGAGGCGGAGCGTGCCGTCGGCGGTGAGGGCGCGGGTGCGCACCGCCTCGGGGGCGATCTCGCGCGGGGCGCCCGCGTCCGAGGACGGGTCTCGAAGGGTCGCGCGGACCGCGACGAGCATGCCGTCGTGCACCTCGAAGCGCGCCTCGAGGACCTCGGCGTCGGCGGACGACGAGACGAAGTCGAGCCGGACGACGCCGTCGTCTCCAACGCTCGTCTCCCACGTCCCTTCGTGCGTGAAGCGGGCGCGAACGTCCGCGGCCGTCATCCCGAGCCGCACGCCGAGGGCTGCGGTCGGGTCCCCGTCGCGAACGGATGCTCGTACGAGCGCCCAGCTGGCTGGCACGACGAGTGCCAGCGCAGCCGCGGCGACCCAGAGCTTGGATGGCTGGGCCTCGGGCTTCATGCGTGCGCCGGGGGGCTAGGGCTCGTGACGCGGCGAGTCAAGCTGACGTTGGGTCACGTGGGGAGTTTCCCGAAATCCCACGTGATCCTGCGCAACGGCGCGCCGCGCGGCGGATGCGCTGGTGCCGAGGCGACCTTTCGGCCTACAACCCCTCCATGGCCGATCAGAGCTCGCGTGACGGGATGGGGTACCACACGAGCGCCATCCTCCAGTGGACCGCGGCGCAACACGCGCCGCACGACGCGGGGCTCGTCCGCGCGTTCGAGGCGCCTTCGCGCGAAGAGATGCCCGCGATCCAGATCGGCCCGAACGAAGGCCGGACGCTCGAGCTCCTTCTTCGGCTCGCTGGCGCGCGGAAGGTCGTCGAGATCGGCACCCTCGCGGGCTACTCGGCGATCTGGATGGCGCGGGCGCTGCCTCCGGGCGGGCATCTCTGGACCTTCGAGCGCGAGGCCCACCACGCGGCCGTCGCCCGGGCCAACTTCGAAGCGGCGGGGGTCGCGGAGCGCGTGACGATCTTGGTCGGGGACGCGCTGGAGAGGTTGGCGGAGATCGAGCCCGAGGGGCCCTTCTGCGCGGTCTTCGTCGACGCCGACAAGGGCAACTACGATCGCTACGGCCGCTGGGCGGCCGAGCACGTGCGTTCGGGCGGCCTGCTCCTCGGCGACAACGCCTTCTTCTTCGGGCGCCTGCTCGAGGAAGGCGACGCGGAGGCGGCCGCGATGCGTCGCTTCCACGAGGAGAGCCGCGCCGCGTTCGACACCGTCTGCCTCCCCACGCCCGATGGGCTGCTGCTCGGCGTCCACCGCTGACGCGCGGAGATCGAAGCCCCTGACGCCATTGCTGTAGCATCGCCGGCGGATGCGACGTTCGGTCCCCCCTCCCCCTCCTCCGCCTCCGCCCCCCCGCGCGCGGATCGGCCGCTACGAGATCATCGATCGCATCGCAGTGGGCGGGATGGCCGAGGTCTTCCGCGCGCGCGAACCCCGCGCGATCGGCGAGGCGCGCACGATCGTGCTCAAGCGCATGCTGCCCCACGTCGCCGCCGAGGCGAGCGGCGTCGCCATGTTCGAGGAAGAGGCTCGCCTCGCGGCCCACGTGCGGCACCCGAACGTGGTCGAGCTGCTCGGGATCGTCGAGGCCGACGGCCAGCCACACCTCGCGCTCGAGTACGTCCCCGGCTGCGATCTCTGGCGCCTTTCACGCTGGCTCATCCGCGAAGGTCGGACGCTGGGGCTCGACCTCGTCGTGTTCGTGCTGGCCGAGCTGGTCGCGGGCCTCGAGGCAGTGCACGAAGCGCGCGACGAGCGCGGGGAACCGCTCGGGATCGTGCACCAGGACGTGAGCCCGTCGAACGTGCTGCTCTCGGTGCACGGCGACGTGAAGCTCGGCGACTTCGGGATCGCGAAGGCCGCCGCGCTGCGCGCGCACCCGGGCGTGTCGCTGCGGGCGAAGGGCAAGCTCGGTTACCTCGCGCCCGAACAGGTGATCGGGGGCGTCGCGACGCACGCCACCGATGTCTTCGCTGCGGCGGTGATCGCGGCGGAGCTCTTGCTCGGCCGCCCGCTCTTCGGCGGCGCGAGCGAGCTCGCGGTCTTGCTCGCGATCCGCGACGCGAACGTCCAACCCCTGCTCGAGCTCGCGCTGCCGGCGGAGCTCGAGGCGCTCCTCGTCGAGGCGCTCGCGCGAGATCCCTCGGCGCGGCCGGCGACGGCGAGAGAGCTCGCGGCGCGCCTCGCCCCCTTCGTGGCGGGGCCACCGAGCGTCCTGCGCCGTGAGCTCGCCGGGCTCGTGCTCCAGGCTTCGGGCCTCGAGCTCGGCGAGGCCGAGCCGACGCCGCTCGGTGAGGTGCCCCTCTCCGACGCGCAGCGTACGCCGCTCACCGAAGAGGTCCCCTCGAAGACCTACGAGGTCCACACCGCGAGCGGCGAGCGACGTGGCCCCTGGACCTTCGCGCAGCTGGTCGAGGCGATCGCGACCGGCCGCGTCGGCGTCGACGATCGCGTCTCGACGAACGGCGGCGCCCCCGAGCCCCTCCACCGCGATCCGGCCCTCGTCCGCCACCTCCCGCTCTCGTCGCTCACGGCCGTCACCCGGGACGCCGATCTCGCGCGCGAGCCCGATGTTCGCTGCGCCTTCGCTCAGGGGGGCTTCGTCCGTGCCTTGGCCGAGAGCGCGCTCCGTCGCGAGTCGGGGCTTTGGCTGTGCGAGCAGGCGGGCGTGCGCAAGGAGGTCTACGTCCACCTCGGGGCCCCGGTCTTCGTCGGCTCGAACGTGGCGGGCGAGCTGCTCGGCGAGTCCCTCGTCGCGCGGGGCGTCCTCTCGCGCGGAGAGCTCGACATGGCGCTCGCGGTCTTGCCGCGGTTCGATGGTCGCCTCGGCGACACGCTCGTCGCGCTCGGTTTGGTCGAGCCCGTGCAGCTCTTCCGGACGATCGCCGAGCAGGTCCGCGAGAAGCTGCTCGACCTCTTCACGTGGCAGGGCGGGACCGCCGAGCTCTATCGCGGCGTCCCCGCGCCCCCGAGCGGCTTCCCGCTCGACCTCGACGTGTGGGAGATCATCGACGCGGGGTTGCAGCGGCGGCTCGACGCCGGGCTCGAGGAGGATCGCTTCCAAGACCACCTGTTGAGCTCGATCGGCCGCGTGCCCGGGCGCGCGGACCACGGCGCGCTCCCGAGCCCCCTCGCCGAGCTCCTCGCGCGCCTCGAGAGCCCAACGCCTCTTCCGGAGGTCGTCGAGGCGCTCGGCTCGACGGACGATCGGCGGCGTGGCTACCGGATCGTCGCGCTCGCGCTGGGGCTCGACCTCGTGCGTTGGGCCGAGCCCGCCGAGCCCTTGGCCCGCTGAGCGCGCGCGCGAGCCTCTCGAGGGACCGCGTTCTTCGGGGGCCGTGGCCGACCGCGTGAGGTCCCTCCAGTGGACCGCAACACACCCGCGTTGACGGCTGCGCGACCGGCTCTCTATAGTCGGCGCGCCGCGGGCCTCGTCGCCCGGCGCCCTACATCATGAGCACCACCACGATCCTCATCCTCGTCGCCGTGGTCGTGGTCGTCGCGATCGCCGCGCTCGTCCTGCGAAAGAAGGCGCCCGAGGCGCTCCCGAAGGACGACCAGGCTCCGACGCCACGACCCCACGCCGACGCGCCGCGTGAGCCGCGCCCTGCAGAGCGCGCCAAAGCCGAGCCCGAGCCCGCCGCCGAAGCCGCCCCCAAAGCGTCCGCCACCACCGACACGACGGAACCGGAGGCGGAGCCCTCGGCCGCCGAGGCGCCCGCGCCGAGAGAGCGGGAGACCACCCAAGAGATCCGACCCGAGCAGATCGAGGAGGAGATCGCCGCGGTGCAGGCGCCCGCGAAGGCCGCGCCTGCGAAGGCCGCGCCCCCCGCGCGCGCGAGCGCAGACGACATCGCCGCGTACCGCGACGGGCTCGCGCGCACTCGCGGCGGGTTCATGGCGCGCCTCGCCCGCCTCTTCGGCAAGAAGGAGTCGCTCGACCCCGCCGTCCTCGACGAGATGGAGGAGATCCTCCTGACCGCCGACATCGGCGTGAGCACCGCCGAGAAGCTCCTCGCGGGCCTGCGCGCAAAGGTCGAAGCGGGGGCCGTTCCGAGCGGTGACGCTGCGTGGAGCGAGCTCCGAGAGGCCGCGACGGCGATCCTCACCGCGCACGGCGGCGGACCGGTTCGCCTCGCGCAGACGCCGACCGTGATCCTGGTCGTGGGCGTCAACGGGGTGGGCAAGACCACGACGATCGGCAAGCTCGCGAGCACCTACCGCGAAGCCGGGAAGAAGGTGCTCTTGGCGGCGGGAGACACGTTCCGCGCGGCCGCGGTGCTCCAGCTCGACGTCTGGGGAAAGCGCAGCGGCGCCGAGGTCGTCAAGGGCAAGGACCGCGCAGATCCGAGCGCGGTCATCTTCGACGCCGTGAAGAAGGGCGTCGAGACCGGCGTGGACGTCGTGATCTGCGACACCGCGGGCCGCCTGCACACCAAGACGCCGCTGATGCAGGAGCTCGAGAAGGTCGGCCGGACGGTGGAGAAGGCGCTCGGACGCCCCGCGGACGAGGTGCTCCTCGTCCTCGACGCCACGACGGGGCAGAACGCCATCCAGCAAGCGCAGATCTTCAAGGAGGCCCTCCCCGTCAGCGGGATCGTGCTGAGCAAGCTCGATGGCAGCGCCAAGGGTGGCGTGATCCTCGGCATCGTCGACCAGCACCAAGTGCCCGTCCGCTACGTGGGGCTCGGCGAGCGCATCGAGGATCTCAAGGAGTTCGAGGCGAGCGGCTTCGTGGAAGCCCTGTTCACGAAGAGCGAAGAGACAGATTCCGACGCCTCGTGACGGTTGAAGTCTCGAAAGTGTGCGTGGTATAGTCCGGCCCGCTCGCTCAACCGGGCTGTTTTGCCAACGATTTCAGCAGTTTGCGAGGCGCACCAACCGCGCCTCGAGTGTTTCAGGGTTGGCACGCCCGCGGGCGGGCCGAGAGGTGGAAGGTCCCCATGAAGCAATCGTTCTCCGCGCCGATCACGGCTCTCCTCGCAGCGCTCATGCTGCTGAGCGTGCCGCGCATCACCTCGGCGCAGATGGACTTCTCACTCGACGACGCCGAAGAACCGGTCGAAGACGACTCGGGCGGCAGCATGGACTTCGGCGTGGACGACGCCGAAGGCGGCGATGGAGACGTCTTCGGCCAGCTCGCCTCGGGTGACGACACCCTCGGCGCGGACACCGACGGCCGCGAACGCCGCACGGAGTCGGCCGAAGAGATCTTCGCCGTCCAGCAGATCTACGCGCTCCGCCTGAACCGGGTCGAGCTCGCGCCATCCGCATCGTTCACCATCAACGACCCCTACGCCTCGCACCCCGCCATCGCGCTGGCGCTGAACTACTGGTTCACGAACGTGCTCGCGGTCGGCGTGTCGGGTCAGTGGTTCCAGTTCGGTGACCCGCAGCGCCGAGAGTCGGACCTGAATTTCTTCGTCCGCCGCTCGACGCGCCTCGGCATCCCGGTCAACGAGTGGCAGGTCGGCGCGTACCTGAACTTCACGTACGTGCCCTTCTACGGCAAGTTCGCCGTCTTCAACGAGTTCATCTTCCAGTGGGATGCCTACATCGTCGGCGGCGTCGGCTTGATGCGCACCCGGCCGATCCCGGTCATCGACCCGGAGATCCGCGAGTTCGACTTCCAGAACCGCGTCGCCTTCAACCTCGGCATCGGCTTCCGCGTCTTCCTCTCGCGCTTCGCGGGCATCTTCGTCGAGTTCCGCGACTACGCCTTCCTCGAGAAGTTCGAGAACCTGGAGGTGTCGGTCGGCCCGGCGCGTCGTGATCGCGACACCTGGTTCAGCCCGAACACGACGTTCTCCAACAACGTGACGGTGCAGGTCGGCTTCACGCTCTTCTTCCCGTTCACCTTCGAGTACCGCCTGCCCAAGTGAGTGGAGCCGCGACGATGACCAAGCGTTTTCTCGTTGTTTTGACCGCCGCCGCCGCCCTCCTCGCGGTCGACGCCGCGCGGCCGACCTCGCGCGCCTCCGCTCAGGAGGTGCAGATCACCGGTCCGCTCGCGGGGCAGCCCGCCGTGCGCCGGATGCGGCTCTACCGCAAGGGCCGGTTCCTGCTCGAGCCGAACTTCAGCTTCACGCTCCAGGATCCCTTCGTGCGCACCCTCTACGCGGGCGCGCACCTCGGCTTCTACTTCACCGATTGGCTCGGCGTCGGCGTCTGGGGCGCGTACGGCGTCGCGGGCATCAACACCGGGCTGACGCGCCAGATCGAGCAGAACGGCGTCACCACCGACCGCAACCGGCTGAGCTTCCCGACGCGGGAGAATTTCCGAGAGCAGGTCGCGCGCATGACCTTCGTCGCCGCGCTCCAGCTCGAGTTCATCCCGCTCCGCGGCAAGCTCGCGCTCTTCCAGAAGCTCTTCGTGGACACCGACTTCCACATCTTCGTCGGCGCGGCCGCGGTCGGCCTGACGGAGCGCGCGGACGTCGCGCTCGTCGGCTCCGGCTCCGCGGTGTCGAACCAATGCGCGATCGACAACCTCGACTGCCTCGCGCGCTCGCAGACGGACCGACAGAACCGCGTGGCCATCGCACCGACCTTCGGCGCGGGCCTCACGATGATGTTCAACAACTTCATCGGCCTGAGCTTCGACTGGCGCGGCATGCCCTTCGCCGTGAACAACTCGGGCACGGACGAGAGCGGGTCGAACGCGGGCGACTTCCCCGACGGCTCGATCGACAGCCAGGACCGGTTCTTCCGCTTCAACCAGATGATCCAGCTGGGCATCGTCATCTACCTGCCCCCGCAGCCGACGATCACGGAGTGACCAGCGCCTCCTCCGACTGACCAAGGGCCCCTCACACGGGGCCCTTCGTCGTTCCGTCCTTCGCCTCGCGCTGCCCCCACCCAAAGGCGCAGCAGGTCGAAGTGCGGAGAGGCGACGAAAGGGCTAAAAGCCCTGGATGCGTCGGAAGAGCCCCGAGACCTTGGCCGTGCATGGTGGCGAGCCGCGCCGCTACGACTTCGACGCCCTCGCGGCGCCGATCGTCCAGACGGCGACCTATACGTTCCGCGACACCGCCGAGCTCGTGGCCTTCTTCGAGGGCCGGACGAGCCGCGAGGAAGAGTACGGTCGCTACGGCAACCCCTCCGTCCGGCTCGTCGAGCAGAAGGTGGCCGCGCTCGAGGGGGCCGAGGACGGCATCGCCTTCGCGAGCGGGATGGCAGCGGTCACGACGGCGATCCTCGCGCTGGTGAAGAGCGGGTCGCACGTCGTGCTCTTCAGCGACTGCTACCGCCGCACCCGTCAATTCGTGACGACCTTCCTCGATCGTTTTGGCGTCAGCTCGACCTTGGTGCCCCCCGCCGACCTGGACGCGCTCGAGGCCGCCCTGAGGCCGGAGACGAAGCTCGTGGTCAGCGAAGCGCCGACGAACCCGTACCAGACGGTCCCGGACCTCCCGCGGCTCGCCCGAATCTGCCGCGAACGTCGGATCAAGACGCTGATCGACTCGACCTTCGCGACGCCCGTGAACCTGCGGCCCATCGAGCACGGGATCGATCTCGTCGTGCACTCGGCAACGAAGTACCTCGGGGGCCACAACGACGTGCTCGGGGGTGTCCTCGTCGGCAAGCAGGGGCTCGTGTCGATCGTGCGCGATCTGCGGCACGTGCTCGGCGGCGTGCTGGACCCGCACGCGGCCTACCTGATCCATCGTGGGATCAAGTCGCTCGCGGTGCGGGTGCGGCAGCAGAACGCGTCTGCGCTGGCTATGGCGCAGACGCTCGAAGGGCACCCCCGCGTGCGCCGCGTCTGGTACCCCGGCCTCGCGAGTCATCCGAACCACGAGGTCGCACGTGAGCTGATGACGGGGTTCGGAGGTGTCGTGACCTTCGAGCTGGACGCCAGCCTCGAGGAGACGAGCGCCTTCATCGACGCGTGCGAGATCCCGCGCATCGCGCCGAGCCTGGGCGGAGTGGAGTCGCTGATCGAGCAACCCGCGCTGATGAGCTACTTCGAGCTGACGACGGAGCAGCGCCAAGCCGTCGGGATCTCCGACTCGCTCGTCCGCTACGCGGTCGGCATCGAGGACGCCGACGAGCTCATCGCCGACCTGCTGCGCGCCCTCGGCTGAGCCAGGAGCCCGGCCGTGTCACGGCTCCGCGCCGGTACGCATCGGCTCCACGTACGCTCTCACCTAGTCGCTGGAGTTGAAACGCGGCCAAGATGCGGCGCGGGAGGGCTGCGCGTCACGTTCGGCGAACCGCGCGTCGCGTTCGGCGAGCCGCGCGTCGGTTCGGCGAGCCGTGTGTCGCGGTCGGCGAGCTGCGCGTCGCGTTCGGCGAGTGCGCATGAGCTTCCATGTACGCTTTCACCCAGTCGCTGGGTTTGAAATGCAATCGAGATGCGGCGCGGGACGGATGGCCCAAGCGCATGCGATGGCGGCGCTCAGGGGGTGGGAGCGCGCCACCCGGAGGTGTCGTGGGGGACGCCCTCCCCTGCCTCGACGAGCACGTCGACCAGCGCCTGGTGCCACGCGGCGTCGAGCCCCTCGGGGACGACGTAGGCGACCACGGTGGCCCTCAGCGCCCGCTGGAGCGCTGCGGGGGCGCTCGCGAGGCGTGGCCCGAGCGCGCGCACGAGGTCGGTCGCGCGGAGCGTACGCAGCTCGAAGGCGCCTTCCCCCCCCTCGGCGTCGAAGGTCACGAGGAAACCGAGCGCGCGGGTCCGCACGCGGCATGCGAGCCCCCTCGAGCCGAGCTGCTCGACGAGCACCTCGGGTCCGAGGACGTCGCGCGGCGAGAAGACCAGCGTCTCGCGGAGAGGCGTCTCGCCGAGAGGCGTCTCGCCGAGAGGCGTCTCGCGGGGAGGCTTCAGTGACCCTTCTCGCGATCGATGCCCGGGTGCGTCGGGTCACCCGGCTCATGGCGAGGGTTCGCCGTCAGGAACGTGCCGTCGCGCCCGGGGAGGTTGAGCAGCGTGTCCTTGTCGTAGAGGAAGTGGTCACGCGCCGTCGAGGGCGGCATGTGCAGCCCCGTGTCCATCCGGATCGCGTCGCACGGGCAGGCTTCGACGCAGTAGCCGCAGTAGATGCAGCGGAGCTCGTCGATGGTGAAGACCGCCGGGTAACGCTCGTAGCCGTGGCGCGGATCGTCCTCGCCATACTCCGCCGCCTCGATGTGGATGCACTGCGCCGGGCAGGCGGTGCTGCAGCAGAGGCAAGCGACGCAGCGCGGCGAGCCGTCCGCACGCTGGGTGAGGCGGTGAATGCCCCGGAAGCGCGCGGGGTACTCCCGCTTCTCCTCCGGATAGCAGACCGTCGCGATCTCCTTCTTCTCCTCGGGACCGAAGGTGTTCTTGAAGAACCGCTTCGAGGTGACGATGAGGCCCTTCGCGATCTCGGGCACGTACATCTGCTCGAGCGCGGTGCGCTTCTTCTTCTCGATGACCTTGACGCCGATGGCCATGTCGTTGCCTCTCAGGTCCAGAGCAGGACGATGATGCCCGTCAGGAGGATGTTGGCGATGGAGAGCGGGAGCAGGCCCTTCCAGCAGACCTTCATGATCTGGTCGTAGCGGAAGCGCGGGAGGGTCCAGCGGATCATCAGCTGGAGCCACATCAGGATCGCGATCTTCAGGAGGAAGGCGATGACCTGGATGACGATGACCGCCCAGTGCTGGAGCGCGATCGTGTCCTGGATGACCCAATCGGTCATCGGGATGACGAGCTCCCACGTCCCCGGCAGGTCGAAGCCGCTTCGGTAGAGGAAGGGAACGTCCCAGCCGCCGAAGAAGAGCACCGTGGCGAGCGCACCGAGCACGACGACCTCCACGAACTCACCCGCGAAGAACATGCCGAACTTCATGCCCGAGTATTCGGTGAGGTAGCCACCGACGAGCTCGCTCTCGCCCTCTGGCAGGTCGAAGGGGACGCGCTTGGTCTCCGCGATCGCGGCGAAGAGGTAGAGCACGCACGCGATCGTGAGCGGTGGGATGAAGATTCCCCAGATCCCCGCCTCGTGCTGCCACATGACGATCTCCTCGAGCCGGAGGCTGTCGTAGATCATGAAGCAGGGGACGATGGTCAGGCCGAGCGCGACCTCGTAGGAGACCATCTGGCTCGCGGCGCGCAGACCGCCCATCAGCGAGTATTTGTTGTCGGAGGAGTAACCGCCGATGGCGGCGCCGACGACGCCGGTGCCGGCGATGGCGAAAATGAAGAGGATGCCGATGTCGAGCGACGCGATCTGCATCGGAATCGCTGTCGCCACGCCGCCACTCCCGTCGCACGCCATGACCGTCGCCACGTCGCGCGGGACGACGTCGGTCGCGCACTCGAGAAAGAGCGTGTCGGCGAAGGGCACGACCGCGAACGCCGCGATCGCCGTCACCATCGTCAGGATCGGCGCGATGCTGAAGAGGAGCTTGTCCGCTTTCGGCGGCACGAAGTCCTCTTTGAAGATCATCTTGATGGCATCGGCGAGCGGGTGAAGCAGACCGAGGAGCGCGATCTTGCCGCCGCTCTCGACGATACCTCCGTGGACCTTGTGGCCCACGCGCGCCAGCACGCCGAGGATGCCGAAGCCCACGACCGCCAGGTAGTAGGTCTTCGCCTCTTGGCCGAAGAGCGTCTCGCGCGACGAGAGCAGGAGGATGACGAGCGCCACGATCGCGAGACCCGCCGCGAAGAAGGACCCGAAGATGCCAGCCTCGAGCGGCTTGAGGGTCAACCTCAGGCCCTCGACCACGCTCCGGGGCAACGGGATGTGCGCGCGGTGCGGGCCGACGCGGTCCTGCATCATCGCGCTCTGGCGGCGCTCGGCCCAGAGGAGGACCGGGGCGAAGGCGCCGACCGCGACGATGACCACGAAGAGGATCTTCGCGATGGCGAGGAGGATCTGGGTGAAGAGGTCCATCGGTCTCAGGCCGTCGCTTGCGGCTGCTCGGCCGCGGGCTTGGTTGCGTTCATGTCCTTGCGGACGTCACCGGTGCGCTCGTAGCCGAGGTCGAAGCCGAGCTCGCGGCCGACCGCGACGAGGGTGCGCCACGCCGGCTCGATCCCTTCCGGGCTCGGCACCGCGCGCTCGAAGGTCTGCGCGAGGCCGTCGGCGTTCACGAAGGTGCCGAAGGTCTCGGCCCAGCTCGCGACCGGGACCTGCAACGAGGCCGCCCGGACGAGGGGCCCGTCGTTGCTGGCGAGCGTGATCACGACGTCCAGCTTCTCGAGCGCGGCGAGCGCCCCCGCGGCCTCTCCGCCGTGATGACCGAGCGCGAGCACCGCGCTCACCTGACCCGCGAGCACGTCCCCGATCAGGTCGTCGAGGTCGCCGAGGGCGCGCCCCGCGACCTTCTCGGCGCCCGCGCGGTTCGGGTTCGGATCCGGGTGCTTGAGGATGTCGTCACCCGTCCAGCCCATGTCCTCGGCCTGCCGCGCGGCGAGGTAGAGGCGACTCGCCCCGAAGCGCTCGGCGAAGCGCGCGAGCACGAAGTTGTCCTCGGAGGACATCCCCGCGCCGAGCACGATCGCCAGCTTGCCCCGATCGGTCAGCCCCTCGAGCTTCGCGGCCACCTCGGCCGCGGCCTCCTCGGGCAGCAGCTTCTCGATGTCGGCGCCGCGGCCGAGCACCGGCGTCACGAGCCGTCCCTCGTGGACCTCCGAGTAGGTCATCATCCCGGCGTCACACATCCAGAAGCGGTTGACCGCCATGTTGTCCCGCGGGCGCAGGCGATAGACCTTGCCGTAGCGTGGGTCGTGATCGACGTGGGTGTTGCAGCCACGCGCGCAGCCGGTGCAGACGCCCTCGGCGCTCTTGAGGAACCACACCCGCGCCTTGAAGCGGAAGTCACGGCTCGTGAGTGCGCCGACCGGGCAGACGTGCTCGGTCATCAGCGAGTAGTCGTGATCGAGCTCGCGGCCGGGCGCGAGGACGATCTCGTTCCGGTTGCCCCGCTCGCGCATGTCGAGGACATGGTCCTGGGCGAGCTCGTCGCAGACCCGGATGCAGCGCGTGCACATGATGCAGCGCTCGGCGTCGTAGACGATCGTCGGGCCGAAGCGGACCCCCTTGGGCTTGTGCACGGGCTCGGTGCGCTTGCGCTTGAGCGTGTGCTGGTGCTCCTCGTAGTAGTCCTGGAGCTTGCACTCGCCGGCCTGGTCGCAGATAGGGCAATCGACGGGGTGGTTGAGGAGCAGGAGCTCCTGGACCGCCGCCTGCGCCTTCTGGACCTCGGCGCCGACCGAGTCGACGTCGGCGCCCTCCTCGGCGGCTTGTTGGCAGGCCGGGACGAGCTTGGGCTTCGTGTCGGGCACGTAAGCCTTCTTCTTCTCGTCCCACTTGAGGATCGGCATCGCCATCGGGCGGCCGCTCTTCACGTGCACGAGGCACATCCGGCAGTTCGCGGCGACGCTCAGGCCGGGGTGCCAGCAGTAGTGCGGGATCTCGACGCCCGCGCGCCAGGCTGCGCGGATGATGGTGTCCCCCTTCTCGAAGGGGATCTCCTGGCCGTTGAGCTTGAAGGTCGGCATCGGACGCTGTCTCTTTCGAGGGCCCGCCTCAGCGGTCGCACTCGCCACCGATCATGTTGATCGAGCCGAAGGTTGGGATGATGTCGGCGATCATGTCGCCCATGAGCATCTCGCGCGTGGCCTGAAGGTTGAACCAGCAGGGCGGCCGGACGCGGACCCGGTAAGGGGTGCCGCTCCCGTCGGAGACGATGTAGAAGCCGAGCTCGCCGTTACCACCCTCCGTGAAGGAGTAGACGGCCCCCTTCGGCGGCTTGAGGCCCTCCATCACGAGCTTGAAGTGCGCGATGGTCGCCTCGATGGTCGTGTAGACCTCGCGCTTCTCGGGCAGCATGATCCGCGGGTCGTCGACGCTGACCGGGCCCTCGTCGGGCATCTGCTCGAGCGCCTGCTCGATGATGCGCATCGACTGCCGGACCTCCTCCATGCGGACCATGAAGCGGTCCCAGTTGTCGCCGTCGGTGCCGACCGGGATGTCGAAGTCGAAGCGGTCGTAGACGAGGTAGGGGTGATCCTTGCGGACGTCGTACGCGACCCCGGTCGAGCGGAGCACCGGACCCGTGACGCCGAGGGCGAGCGCGCGCTCCTTGGGGAGCTTGCCCACGCCCTGCGTGCGATCGAGGAAGATACGGTTGCCGAGCAAGAGGCTCTCCGCCTCGCCCACGACCTTTCGGATCTCTGGGATGATGGCGCGGACGTCGTCCTTGAAGCCCTCGGTCGGAGGCGCGGCCATGCCACCGATTCGACCGAAGCTGTGCGTCATGCGCGCGCCCGTCTCCTTCTCCAGGATGTCCCAGATCCAGTCACGGACCTTGAGCAGCCAGAGGAAGGGCGTGAACGCGCCCAGCTCCATCGCCGACGCGCCGTTGCACGTGAAGTGGTCGCAGATGCGCGACAGCTCGCCCAGGATCACGCGGTAGTATTGCGCGCGGTCCGGCACCTTCACGTCGAGCAGCTTCTCCACCGCGAGCGCGAAGCCCACGTTGTTGAGCATCGGCGAGACGTAGTTGAGCCGGTCGGCGTAGGGGAAGACCTGCGCCCAGGTCCCGCGCTCGCAGCTCTTCTCGAAGCCGCGGTGCAGGTAGCCCGGTTGCACGTCGACGTTCATCACGGTCTCGCCGTCCAGGTCGAGGACCATGCGGATCGTGCCGTGCATCGCCGGGTGCGACGGACCCATGTTGAGTCGCATCGGATCGGCGGGGATTTCTAGCGCTTCGTCCTCTTCTTCGAGGATCTCGTCAGCGGGTTCCATGTGCCTCTGTGCCCGTTGGAGAGAAGAAAGAAAGTCGGCTCAGCTTTCACCGGCTCGCGCGGCGGCGAGCTCCTCGGCCTGCGCCTCGGCGACCTCCGAGTCGCTGAGCGCGCGCCGCTGGCCTACCTGGAGCCCGATCGCGGGCGAGACCTGCTCGTCGCGCCCCGCGAGGCGCGCCTCCCAGTCGATGCGCGCGAAGGGCTGCCCCTCTTCGATGCCGAAAGGGGGGAGCTTCAGGGTGTCGTCGACGTCGCGGTACTCCACGAGGGGCTGCACCCGATCGATCGGGTAGTCCTTGCGGAGCGGGAAGCCCTCGAACTCTTCGTAGAGGAGGATGCGACGGAGGTCCTTGTGGCCCTCGAACGCGATCCCGAACATGTCCCAGACCTCGCGCTCGGCCCAGTTCGCCCCTGGCCACACCGTCGTGAGCGTCGGGAGCTTCTCGCCGTCCTTCACGTACGTCTTCACGCGGATGCGATGCTTCTTGTCGAGCGAGCGCACGAGCAGCAGCACGTCGAAGCGCGGCTCACCCTGCATCTCGCGCTCGGGCCAGTCCACCGCCGTCAGGTCGGTGAAGTGGTCCATCGACAGCTCCGGGTCGTCGCGCAGGAAGGTCGCGACGGAGACCCAATGCTTCGGCGCGACCACGACCTCCTCGTCGCCGCGAAAGCTCGCGGTCTCGAGGATCACGTCGCCGAGCTCCTTCTGGAGCCGGGTGATGACCTTCTTGCTCATTCGCCCTCCTTACCGCGGCCGAGGCCGCGGCGGACGCGGAGCTGCGCGAGCTCGGGGACCTCGCGAGGCGGGACGCTCACCGGCTCGCGGTTGCCCTTCTCGATCTTCTCCATGAGGAGCATGAGCCCGTCGAGGACGGCCTCCGGGCGCGGCGGGCAGCCGGGGATGTACACGTCGACGGGGACGATCTTGTCGACGCCGGGGATGGTCGTGTAGTTGTCGTAGAAGCCGCCGCAGCTCGCGCACGTCCCGAAGGCGACGACCCATTTGGGCTCCGTCATCTGCTCGTAGATGCGCTTGAGCGCCGGCCCCTGGCGCTGGCTGATCGTCCCGACCACCCAGAGCACGTCGCTCTGGCGCGGGCTGAAGCGCGGCGCCTCGGCGCCGAAGCGCGCGATGTCGTAGCGCGGCGAGGCGACCGCGAAGAACTCCATGCCGCAGCAGGCGGTCGCGAAGGGGTACTGGAAGAGCGAGTACTTCCGTGCCCACGCGAGCAAGGCTTCGAGCTTGGTGGTGACGAAGCCGTCGTTCGGGCTGCCGCCCAGAACCTTCATCGTTCCCATTCGAGGGCTCCCTTCTTCCACTCGTAGACGAGGGTGATGGCCAGCACGGCGAGGAAGATCACCATCGCGACGAAGCCCACCCAACCGAGATCTCGGAAGAGGGCCGCCCACGGGTAGATGAACGCCGCTTCGATGTCGAAGACGACGAAGGAGATCGCCGTCAGGTAGAACTTCACGCTCTGGCGGAGGTGGCTCGCGCCCGTGGTGTTCGAGCCCGACTCGTAGGGCAAGAGCTTCTCGGGCGTGGGCTTCTTGGGGCCGGCGAGCGAGGTCGCCGTGAACATACCGAGGGCCACCAGGGTGGCCACCAGCAGCATCAAAAAGACGGGGAGGTAAGCGCTGAGCATCGGGCGGCGGGCTCCAGGCTGCCGTGGCAGGGCGAATTCCTCTGAATTCGCGACAATCTGCCGAGATTCAGAGCGCTTGTAGCGTCGCGCCGAGGTCCCGTCAATCGAGTCCGTTCGGGAGACGCGCGTCGAGCGCCGGCGGAGTGGTGGTGCGCGGGCGACTGTGCGATGGTCCGCCGCCGACGGGGAGCGCCCAGCGCCCCGCGTGACGACGTGAGAACGACGTGAGGGGAGAGACGTTGAGACACCTCGTGGTCGGCGGCGCCATCGCGCTCGCCTTCGCAGCCGGCGCGGCAGAAGCTCAGGCCGAGGCTCAGACAGAGGCACCGACGGAGGCACCGACGGAGGCGACGGAGGCCCAAGAGCTCCGCTTCGCCGATCGCCTCGAACGATCGGTCGACCGGTTCTTCGCAGACTGGATCGTTGGCCCCATGGCGTCGGTCCTCTTCTTCGACGTCGTCGCTTGGGACGATCCCCCTGCCCCCGGCGATACCGCCGCGCGTCGCGCCTTCGAGGCCGCGCCCCCGGCGTTCGAGCCGAGCGCGAGCGATCTCGGCTGGGTGCTCAACGCCATCAACCACTTCGCGGAGGACAAGCTCGTGTCGATGGTCGGCGAGGACGCCGCGGGGGCGATCGTCCGCGCGCGACCCGCAGAGGGCTTCGCGGACGTCCACGCCATCGACGATCTGGAGGGGGTGGGCGCGTGGGAGCGCCACCTCCTGCTCGCCCACGCCCACGCGCTCACCCTGCCCTTCATCGTGCTCTGGCTCGTGCTCGGGGCGATCTTCTTCACCTTCCGCTACGGCTTCCCGAACCTCCGGGCCTTCGGGCACGCGATCGCCATCACCCGCGGCAAGTTCGACGACCCGGACGACCCGGGCGAGGTCAGCCACTTCCAGGCGCTCTCGTCGGCCCTCTCGGCGACCGTGGGTCTCGGCAACATTGCGGGCGTGGCGGTCGCCGTGAGCATGGGCGGCCCCGGCGCCGTGCTCTGGATGATGATCGCGGCGTTCTTCGGGATGTGCTCGAAGTTCTCGGAGTGCACGCTCGGCACTCTCTACCGCGAGGTGGACTCGAAGGGCCACGTCTCGGGGGGGCCGATGCGGTACCTCGACAAGGGCTTGTCCGAGATGGGCCTCGGCGGGCTCGGGAAGGTGCTCGCGGTCGGCTTCGCGGTGATGTGCGTCGGCGGCAGCTTCGGCGGCGGCAACATGTTCCAGGCCAACCAGAGCTGCGCTCAGATCGCGGCCGTCGTGCCTCTCTTCCAGGGTCCCGGGGGCAAGCTCGTCTACGGCATCGTCCTCGCGTGCTTCGTGGGCGCCGTGATCATCGGCGGCATCAAGCGCATCGGCCGCGTCGCCGAGCTCATCGTGCCGTTCATGTGCGGCGTCTACGTGCTGGCGGGCGTCGCGGTCGTGTTGATCCACGCGGCGGACGTGCCCGCCGCGGTCAGCCACATCGCGTCGGAGGCCTTCAGCCCCCGAGCAGTCGGGGGCGGCATGCTCGGCGTGCTCGTGATTGGCTTCCAGCGCGCGGCCTTCTCGAACGAGGCGGGGGTCGGCTCGGCCTCGATCGCGCACGCGGCGGCGACGACGAAGGAGCCGGTCCGCGAGGGCATCGTGGCCCTCCTCGAGCCCTTCATCGACACGATCGTCGTCTGCAGCATGACGGGGCTCGTCGTCGTCATCACCGGCGTCTACCAGTCGGGCGGCGAGGGCGTCGAGATGACCAGCGCCGCGTTCGACACGGTCATCCCCGGCTTCAAATACGTGCTCACGGCCGCGGTCGTGCTCTTCGCGTTCTCGACCATGATCAGCTGGAGCTACTACGGCGAGCGGTGCTTCACGTACCTCTTCGGCACGCGCACCTCGATGCTCTACCGGCTGATCTTCCTCGGCTTCACCGTGCTCGGCGCGATCCTGAACCTGGGCAACGTCATCGCCTTCTCGGACCTGATGATCCTCGGCATGGCCTTCCCGAACATCCTTGGCATGGTGTTGCTCTCGGGGAAGGTGCGGCGCGCGTTCGACACGTATTGGAGCGATCTGAAGGCTGGGAAGATGACCCCTCGAACGCAGCCGTCCTCCGCCCGAGACGCTTGACGCTCCGCGTCAGAACGCGCGACCATGGAGGACTTCGAGAGCGGCGCCCCGAGCGCCGCGGAGAGGGCGCCCGCGCGCCGGTGACGATGAAGGACGGTGCGAGCGAACCCAGAGGGGCGGTGCCGACGCCCTCCCCCGAGACGGTGAGTTGCCCTCACTGCTCGAGCGCACACCCGCGCACGTGGTCGCATTGCCCGACGACCGGAAAGCCGCTGACCACCGGGCCGGCGCTCGTCGGCCGCGTCATCGCGGGGCGCTATCGCATCCGCGGCCTGCTCGGCGAGGGCGGCATGGGGGCGGTCTACGAGGCAGAGCACCTCGCCGTCGGCCGCCGCGTCGCGCTCAAGCGCCTCCACCCCGAGCTTGCGACGGACGCGAGCTCGGTCAGCCGCTTCCAGCGGGAGGCGCGCGCGGCGGGCGCGACGGGTCACGAGCACGTGGTGGACGTGCTCGATCTCGGCTTCGCCGAGGATGGCGCGCCCTACCTGGTCATGGAGCTCCTCGCGGGAGAGAGCCTCGCGCAGCGGCTCGCGCGGCAGCGGCTCCTCCCCTCGGACCGCGCCGCGAGCATCGCCGGCCAGGTGCTCTCCGCCCTCGAGGCGGTCCACGCGCTCGACGTCATCCACCGCGACCTCAAGCCGGACAACATCTTCCTCACGCGACGAGGCGGGCGCAGCGACTACGTGAAGGTCCTCGACTTCGGTGTTTCGAAGATGGCCGCCGACAGCAAGGATCCGAAGCTCACGCGCACGGGCATGATGGTCGGCACGCCGCATTACATGTCGCCAGAGCAGGCGCGCGGCGTCCGCCAGCTCGACCATCGCGTCGACCTCTACGCGGTCGGGGTAATCCTCTTCGAGTGCTTGGCCGGCCAGCTCCCGTTCCACGCCGACAACTATCACGCCCTCCTGCAGTCGATCTTGGCCCGCGAGGCCCCGTCGCTCGTGACCTTGGTGCCGACGATCGACCCGAAGCTCGCCGCCGTCGTCGCCCGCGCGCTCGCCAAACGACCCGAGGACCGATACCCGGACGCGCGGGCGATGTGGGAGGCCCTCGTGCCTTTCGGCGCGCCCCAGCTCGCGGAGATTCGCAGCTCCCATCCGCCCCCCTCGGCGGGCGCGCCTCGGCCTGGCGCCGCGACCGAGAGCCTCGCGATGGGCCGCATGCCGACGAGCCCGATGGAGGCGTCGATGCTGGCCTCGAAGCTGGAGGAGGCCCGCCCCGCCTTCGGCATCGCGCGCCCCCGCGCGGCGAGCGCGCTCGGCGGCGGGCTGTCCCCCGTGACGCTCGCGACGCCCGCGCCGCTCGACCCGGCCCCGACGCCCCCGACCTGGTCCACCCGCTCCGACACGCGGCGCTTCGTCGCCCAGAGCGCCGACTGGTCGGACTCGCGGGCCGACCTGCTGACCTTCGACGCTTCGCGCCTGCGGAGCACCGACGCCCCACGCGAGAGGTCGACCCCGACCGGGCGACGCTTCACCGCCCGCCCCGACGCGCCGATCGTGGACGAGGCGCCGCCGAGCCCGGGACGACTCAAGGGCGCGCTCCTGCTCGGGGTGCTGGGCTCGCTCCGCGCCAAGCACGGCGCCAACGCCGTCGAGGCCGTGCTGGCCTCGCTGGGCGACGACCGGCGCACCTTCGGCAGCGGCCTCGTGCCGGTCGCGTGGGTCGACGATCGACCCGCGCGACGCTTGCTCGAGACGATCGAGCGCCAGCTCGGGGGCGCGGACGGCCGCGCTTGCCGGACGTTCGGGCGCGAGCTGGCCAAGCGCGAGCTACCGAGGACCCACCGGCTGCTCCTCCGATCGGCGCCCGACACCGCCATCGCGAAGCTCCCCGTGATCTGGCGCTCCTACGCGGAGGGGTCCCAGATCCAGCTCGACCCCAGCGAGACGGGCTCGGTGCGGATCGACGTCGAGGCGGGCCCGCAGGGGTGGCATTTCCTTCACGTCATGGCCGGCGTGGTCGAGGGCTTCCTCGAGCTCTGCGGCGCGCGCGAGGTGAAGGTCTCGGTGGTCGAGCGCAGCTCGGAGCGCGCGTCCCTCTCGGTGCGCTGGCGCTAGCGCTGGGCCGCTAGCGCTGAGCCGCTAGCGCTGAGCCGCTGGCGCTGAACCGCGCGCTGGGCCGCTAGCGCTCAGTCGCTAGCGCTCGCCCGCTCGCTCGAACTTCCGGGCGCGCGTGATAGCCTGCGCGCGCATGACATCCTCTGGTGCTCCTTCGTACGCCCTCCCCCTCGAGCGACGCGCGCGCGTTCTCGACGCCATCGGCCCCGGTGTGGTGGTCCTGCCCGCCGCCCCCGTCCACCACCGCAACGGAGACGTCGAGCACCCTTACCGACAGGACAGCGACTTCTTCTACCTCACGGGCTTCGACGAGCCGGAGAGCGTGCTCGTCCTGACCAACCAGCACCCCGAGCATCGCACGGTGCTCTTCCTGCGGCGCCGCGATCCGGAGCGAGAGATCTGGGATGGCCCCCGCGTCGGCGTCGAAGGCGCGGTCAGCGAGCTCGGGGTCGACGCCGCCTTCGACATCGAGGAGCTCGACGAGCGCTTGCCCGACTACCTCGGCGACGTCGATCGCGTGCACGCCCGCGTGGGTCGCGGGCACCCGTTCGAGGCGCGGCTCTTTCGCGCCCTCGAGGTCGTCCGGGGTCGCGCCCGCAAGAAGGTGCGCGCGCCGAGCGAGCTCGTCGACCCCGGCAAGACCCTCCACGAGATGCGCCTGCGGAAAGGCGCGTACGAGCTCGAGGTGATGCGGCGCGCGGCCGTGATCACGCGCGACGCCCACCTCGCGGCGATGCGCGCCGCCCGGCCCGGCCGCGCGGAGTACGAGGTCGAGGCCGAGCTGCTGAGCGTCTTTCGACGCGGCGGCGCGGAGCGTCCGGCGTACGAGAGCATCGTCGGCTCCGGGCCGAACGCGACGATCCTCCACTACCGCGCGGGCCGTCGCCGAATCGAAGAAGGCGAGCTCGTGCTCATCGACGCGGGCTGCGAGCTCGACTACTACGCGAGCGACGTGACGCGCACGTTCCCGGCGAGCGGGCGCTTCTCGCCCGAGCAGCGCGCCCTCTACGACGTCGTCCTCGCGGCGCAGCGCGCCTGCATCGAGGCCACGCGGCCGGGCGCGACGGTCGACGGGATCCACGAGGTCGCCGTCGAGGTGACCACCCGCGGCCTGCTCGAGCTCGGGCTCTTGACGGGATCGCTCGAGGAGAACCTCGCGGAGCACCACTACCGGAAGTTCTTCATGCACCGCACGAGCCACTGGCTCGGCATGGACGTGCACGACGTCGGCGCCTACTACGTCGGCGGGGAAGCGCGCCCGCTCGAGCCAGGGTTCGTGCTGACGATCGAGCCGGGCATCTACGTCGGCGTCCGCGAGGACGTCGACGCGAAGTGGCGCGGCATCGGCATCCGCATCGAGGACGACATCGTCGTCACGGCGGACGGTCCCATGAACCTGACCCACGACATCCCGACGGACGCGGACGAGATCGAACGCGTGCTCGCCGAGCGCTGACTGTCGAGGGCGATCAGCGCGCTCCC
>JAHBWH010000007.1 GCA_019637115.1 Myxococcales bacterium
GACGCCGCCCCCCTGTAGATCCGGCTCTTGTCTGTAGAACGGCAACCCGAGGCTGCTCTTCTTGTAGAGGATGTCGGCCGCGAGCGAGGGCGCGAAGAACGTCCCCTCGAGCAGCTCCTTCGGTCGCGCGGTCGTCTTCACGGGGGCCTGACCAGTCTCCTCGTCTGCGGTCCGATACTTCGCGCGCGTGAGCTCGATGAGCTTGTATCCGCCGCGTTGGTACGCCAGGCGGTAGCTCGTCTCGAACTCCTTCAGCGTCGCCTCGCCCGCTTCGACGCGCGCTTCGAGCGCGGGGTCTCGGAGCTCGATGCGCTCGACCGGAAGGTTGAGGGAGGAGAGCTTCCGGCGCCCCGTCGACCGCGAGTTCTTCTTCGCGTCGCTTTCGGTCTCGCTCTTGGGGTCGCTCTCGGCCTCGGTGACCTCTGCCGAGTTGCTCTCGGACTTCGCCAGGCCGAGCGTGGCCGCGGCTTGCTCGAACTCGCGCATCTTCTCCGCGAACTCGAGCTCGAGCTGCTGCGTTTCGATTCGTTCGGCGGTCGCGACGATCAATCGGCGACGCAGGAGTTCGAGCTCTTGCTTCAGCCGCTCGTACGAACGGCGGAGCGCGTCGCGCTCGCGCTCGTCCGCCAGCGCTCGCTGATGGGTCTGCTCGAGCTCGGCTGCCAGGGCCGCCCGCTGCGCATCGAAGGACGACTGCAACTCCGCTTGGGCCTTCCGCAGCGTCTCGACACGCGCTCGAAGCTTCGCGCCTCGGTTCTCCGCGGCGGCAGCCTTCGACGGCACGACGCTCTTGTAGTCGCGCGCGATCGTCGCGTCGATCCTCGCACCGTGCGTTCGATCAACACACGACGCTTCAGTGCAGACGACGACGCTATCGTCGCATCGGAACCTCTACCGAGAGCCCGTTCAAGAGGTCGTCCAGCTCCCGCTGCACGAGCTCTCGACACGCCTCGCCCTCGCGCAGAGCTTCCGGCACCCGGAACGTCCCACGGTCGAGTCGCTTGTAGAGGAGGCACAGGCCCGTCCCGTCGTAGAACAGCACCTTCATCGCCGTCCGGCGCCTCCCGAAGAACACGAAGAGCGCACCACCCCGCGCGACGTGTCCGAGCCGATGGGAGACCAGACCTGCGAGGCGGTCGAAGCCCCATCGGAGGTCGCTGGGCTCGAGGCCAACGAAGATCTTCACGCCGCACGGGATCATTCGCTCGCGTCCTCCCGCAGCACCGCGAAGACGGTCCGCAACGTCTCTGCATCGACACCATCGGGCACGTGCACGTGAAGGTCATCGACCTCGACGACGATGCGCTCTCGCGTGCGCACCTCGCCGACCTTCACCATGGCGACGCTGGTCGACGTGTCGGCCGTCGGCAGCTCGCCCGACCGCCCCAGGCGGCTCGCGTACCATCGCAACGTCGAGGCCGCGAAGTCGCTGCCCCGGCAGAACTCCGCAGCCGTCAGCCCACTACGCCGCCATGCCGCCACCCGTCGGGTCCAGATCTCGGTGTCTGCCATCCCTCCGAGCCTGACCCCTCGATCCGCTCCCTGCCTCCCCGGACCAAGAAGCGGTTACGATCCATCCGGCATCCTCGTCTCCACAAGGCCAGGTGCGACCTTCGCGCGCAGTGTCAGCGGCCGAGCGCGAGGCGAACGGGCCCGGCCGCGGGAGAGGCCCGGAGCAACGCGCCGTGGCGTCGCGGGCGCGCGCGAGACCGCGTCACTCCGGTGAGTGCTTTGGTCCGGTCCGCGCGCGCCACCAACTTTTGACATCGTCCCACCAAGATCGAATCCAGTACAAGTCGGAGTACAGCGGAGACTCCGCAATGTTGCGAACCAACTCAGGAAAAGAGTCTCGCCTCCGAATCATGAAAAGTCCTCCGGTAAGCTCTAGAGCAGATGTTCCATCGCGAACATTGCGACGGTTCATGAGTCCATCGGACGCACATATGAGCGTAGGGTCCAACAGGTTGTGCCCCGAATCCAGGACGCTGAAAACGCCGAGTTCGTCAACAAGCAAACCGTCGCCGTCGGCCTGATCGGTCGATGGGAAGATTGACTTTCCCAAAGAAAATGCCTCCTCCATGTCCGACGCGGTAACCGTCGCGTACCTAGACTCCCCTACACCAATTTTATCACTCCTTATCAAGAATACGCGCCTCTTCTTGGCATCGATAGACGCGGAAACACTCGAGAAGTACGGGCATTCTGCCGCGGTTAGCTTTGCTGTATCACGAAGCCACCACAAGATCCTCTCGTTCTGACGCGCTCCGTCCACATGATTTCCGCTTTCCAGCGTGAAGCCATGGGATTCCTGGTAGTGTTTTTGCACGAAGACGCTTGGGCAGAGCTCGAACATGTCAAGCAAATATACAATGAGGCCAGGAGCAGAGAATTGCTCGTATATCGACGGCACTGTTCGTGAGATAGAAAGACCGTTTCTGCCGACGGCGACGCCAATGGCAATCAAAGCATCGTCTCGGGACGAACGGCGGGCAAGCGGGGGCCGGGCCGAATAACTCGAAATCGTTTCGATCGCGCGATCTGCGAACTCTGGATCCGCACCCACGGCCGCTGCGCAGATGATTCTCCAGTCATCGAACGACCAATCGATCGTGGACGCGCGCATTGCCTCGAAGATCACCGTCGGCTTGATGTCGGAGTTTGCTGCAAGGGAGGCCACCAAACTAGGCGAGAACCCGTATTCACGACGGCTACCTCCTTGTATATCGGCCATTATACGTGCACAAGAATGAACATTATGACTTCCGCGATCAATAGATGAAAGCTCTGCTAGCTCGATGCGAAGGTCGTCGCTTCGTCGAGATGCCTTAATTATGTCACCGAAATCAACGGTGTTTTTTGCACGCTTTCTCATGTTTTTTTGCTAGAATACGAAGTAGCTCATTCCAAGTGATGTTAGCTCCTCGACAGCTTCCATAATGCTAAGTGTCATGTGTGTTGGGCGTCGGGGACGAGCGGGAACGCTCAAACGAACGATGTCTTCTGCGGAGATCCTCGCGGCATAGCGCGGGTACATCGCATCGAATATTGGGTTCGCCCTGCACCGATACTCGGCTGTTCGACGAACGCTTGCGGCAGCGGTTTCTCGGTAGGCTGGAAGTGCTGGTCGAAAGCGGTCGATGTATCTCACTAGCTCGCATCCGGAATCCGAAGGACGGTTGCGCACTAGGGTCAGTCGGTCGGCGTAGTATCTGACCGCTGCGCCGACGGATGCAAGCGTGAAGACGGCCGCAACGGCCGCCATCTGACCGCTGAGAGTCGCCATCCGCCCATCCAGATCCACCCACACCCACGGGTTCGCGTTCGCAAACGCGTAAGGCGCGAACGTCTCCGGCATCCCTCGGACCCCGGGGGCGGGGTCCCGGCTCAAAAACCTCCCTGTTTGCGGATCGTAGTTCCGTGCCCGGACATAGTACAGCCCAGTGCCGGGCTCGAGCCACATGCCGTGGAAGCGGAAATCTCCCCCGCGGTCCACGGGGAGGTCGGCGAGTGGGCCGGTCGCGTGGCGGAGGTTGCCGAAGCCGTCGTAGTGGATGGCGGCGTGCTCGGTGCCGTCGTCGCTGACGAGGCCGATGACCGAGCCCATCGCGTCGCGGAGGTAGTAGACGAGGGTGTCGGTGGCGGGGTCGACGCGCGCGAAGGGGCCGCGCTCGTCGAAGAGGTAGCCGCCGATGGGGTCGTCGGTCTCGGGGTCGGCGGCGGGGTCGAGGACGAGGTGGGGTGAGTCGAGGCCGTCGGCGGGGTTCGGCGCGCTGAGCCAGCGCAGCGTCGACAGCTCGGTGGCGCCGGCGCGGACGGTGCGTGCGACGCGGCGGCCGTCGCCGTCGAAGGTGAAGTCGGTGGTCTCGCCGGTCGCGGAGTCGTCGAGCGCGATGACGTGGTCGTCGGCGTCGTAGGTCAGGTCGAGCACGCGCGCGTCGCGCTGGATGCGGGTGACCCGGCCGGCGGCGTCGTAGGTGAACTGCTGCACTGGCGCGCCGCCGCGCTCGACCCGGAGCAGCTCGGCGCCGGGCGCGTAGACGTAGGTGTCGACCACGCCATCGCGGGTCACGCTGGTGCGGTTGCCGTCGGCGTCGTAGGTGTACGTGAGCTCCGAGGTGAGCACCTCGGCAGCGTCGTAGTAGCGCTCGCGCGTGATGCGCTGCGCGCCGTCGACCTCGAGCAGCACGTAGCTGCCGTCCTCGCGCTCGACGCGGGTCGGCTCGCCGGCCGCCTCGCGCGTGAGGTACGAGGCCGCCAAGAGCGCTTCGCTCGCGTCGCGGTGCTCGACCGAGACGATGCGGTCACGCGCGTCGTAGCCGAAGGTCGTGGTGACGCCGTTGGGGCGAACCACGCTGACCAGCCGGTCGGCGTCGTCGAAGGTCTGCGTCGTCACCCGGCCGAAGGGGTCGGTCAGCGTGGTCACGTGGCCGACCGGGTCGCGGCCGTAGTGCGTCACGAAGCGCCGGCTCGAGCCGAGCGCGCCGGCGCCGACGTCGACCGAGGTCAGCCGGTCGTCGGCGTCGTGCGTCTGCGCGAAGACCGCGCCCGATGGCGTGGTCAGCCCGGTGAGCCGCCCGGCGAGGTCGTGCGCGTAGCTCGTCGTCCCGGTGGCGTCGGTGGTGCTCGCCGGGAGCCCGCCCGCGACGTAGGTCCAGCCGAGGCTCGAGCCGTCGCTGCCGCTGCGCGACACCACCCGGCCCGCGGCGTCGTGCGCGAAGGTCAGCGTGGTGCCGTCCGGCAGCGTCTGGCTGGCGCGGCGACCGCTGACGGCGTCGTACGCGAAGGTCTCCTCGGCCCCGTTCGTGTGCGTGGTCGACAGCAGCCGGCCGGTCGCGGCGTCGTGGCTCCACGTCCGCAGGTCGCCCTCCGGCGTCGCGTAGCTCGTCATCCGGTCGGTCCAGGCGTCGAGCGCCGCCGGCCGCGGCGCGTCGCGCGACTCCTCGGCGTACGCGAAGCGGCTCACCGGGGAGCGCGCGCCGGGCGCGTCGAGCCGGACCTCGCCGCTCTGCACGTCCCAGGTCACGTCGGTGCCGACGAATGAGCCGTGCGCGTAGCTCCACCCGGCCCCGGCGAGATCGGTGACGCCCTGTAGCACGCCGTCGGCGTAGGCGAAGCCGCGCACCCGTCCGGCCTCGTCGATCTGCGTCTGCGGGAAGCTCGTCGCTGACTCGAAGCCGGTGGTGCCGTCGAAGGTCCGGCTCACGCTCGCGCCGTCGGCGAACGTGGTCGCGCTCGGCAGGCCGTAGGGCGTCCGCGACGAGGTCGTGGTCCGGCCGAGCGCGTCGGTGCTCACGCTCGAGGTCGCTCCGGCGCTCGACGTGCGCGCGTTGCCGCGGGCGTTGGTGGTCGTGGTCGCGTCGCCGCGTGGGCCGCGCACGAAGGTCGTGGTGTGGCCCTCGGGGCTGGTCGTGCTCGCGAGCCGGCCCGCCGCGTCGCGCGTGTAGGTGGTCGCGCCGCGCGCCGCGTCGTCGACGCTCACCAGCCGCGAAGCGTCGTCGTAGGTGTACGTCCGGACGTTGCCGCGCGGGTCGGTCTCGAGCCGCAGGTTGCCGGTCACGTCGTAGACCCGCGACCAGCTGTCGCCGGTCGGCTCGGTCCACGAGCGCAGCTTCCCAGCCGCGCTCATGCGCCGCTCCACACGGCCGAAGGTCGGGCCCTCGATCGCCGTCCACGCGTCGGTCCCCTGCGCGTACTCGTAGCGCACCGTCACGCCGTGGCCGTAGTCGCGCAGCACCGGCCGCCCGGTCACGTCGTAGTGGAAGCGGTGCTCCTGCGCGCCGCGTACGATCCGTGTCACGTTGCCGAGGGCGTCGTACTCGAGCTCCGTCACGGTCCCGTCCGGCTCGGTCACCCGGGTCGGATCGGCGACGCCCTCGCTGTACTCGTAGGTCGTCGTCCCGAATCGGTTGGTCGTCGACGCCACGCGGCCGTCGGCGAGGAACGTCCGCCCGAGCACCACGCGATCCTCGTCATCGCGGACCGCCGTCTGGTTGCCCGCGTCGTCGTAGTCGTAGTGCAGGGTCCCGCCGCCAGGGAGCTGCATCGACTCGAGCACGGTGAGCCAGCGGCCGTCCGGCGTGGCCCGCGACCCATACGTCCAGCGCGTGGTGAAGTCGTCGGGGTCCTCTGCGGCCGAGGTCGGCTCGGTGATCGCCGTGACGCGCTGCCGGTCGTACGCGCGCTCGTAGATTGTCGTGTTGCCGAGCGGGTCCGTGACGGCCGATGGCAGCTGGTCGCTCAGGAACTGGTAAGCGTAGCTCGTGGCGTGGTCGAGGCCGTCGACCGCGGTCGTGATGCGGCCGCGTTGGTCGTAGAGGTGGCGCGTCGGTCGGCCGATCCCGTCCATCCGCACGAGCGTGCGCGCTGCGAGGTCGTACTCGCTCTCGACGCAGACCCCGTCCGCGTCGCAGAGCTCGCGCAGCCGCCCGTCCTCCTGGTACCCGAACGCCGCGCTGCGCACGCCGCGGTGGTCGACGATCGAGGTCAGGTGGTGCGGGTGCGCGGGGGCAGCGTACTCGAAGCGCATGGTGCGCTCGAGCGGGTCTTGCACCGCGACCAGGTCTCCGGCTGCGTCGTAGGTGTAGTGGACCTCGCGGCCCGCGGAGTCCTGGATGCGAGCGATGCGGCCGCGCGCGTCGCGGAAGAACTGGATGGCGCGGCCGGACGAGTGGATGACGCCGTTGCGCTCGAAGTAGAGCTCGTTGCCGTTGCGGTCCTCGAAGCGGGTGACGCCGCGGTCGGTGCTGAGGTCGAAGGTGCGCCCGTCACGGAGGCGCAGCCGGAAGGACCGGGGGTTGAAGAGCTCGCCCGTCGCGATGTCGAGGAGCTGGCCCTGGAGGTGGTAGTTCTCGGCGGTGATCGCCCCGAGGGCGCGCGCGCGGACGGTCGTGTTGCCGAACGCCGCGAGCTCGGCGCCGGGCGTCGATCCGTCGACGAACTCGTACGCGACGTCCGCCGAGCACGACCCCGAGAGCGGCTGCATGTTCACGAGGACCGGCCGGAAGACGTAGTACTCGTCGTCGCTCAGCCAGACCTCGGTGAAGTGGTACTCCTGCTCTTCGTAGATGGTGCAGGGCTCGAGCACGCCGCCGAGCAGGGACAGCGGCGGGTTGGTGATGAGGATGTCCTCGCCCGGGTGGCGGTTGTGTTGCACGCGCCCCGAGCGCAGCTCGAGGTCCCACCCGTGGCCGAAGTCGCCCGAAGTTGCGGCGCGGCGGCTCTCGTAGCGCCGCACGACCGCGAGCGGGATGCCGACGTCGCGAAGGACGAGGTCCGTGAAGCTGAGCTGCACGTGGCCGAGCTTCGCTCCGCCCGTCACTCGAACGGGGACGCGGGCCTCGCCGATCTGGCCGTTGACGTCCTCGGCGCGCAGGCGGAGCCAGTAGCGCCCGTTGAGCAGGCGGGTGACGTCGAGCTCACCAAGGAGGCCGTCGAGGTTCTGGTCCCCGCGCAGCAAGGTCTGCCACTCGCCGCGGTCGGTCGGGCGCACGTCGACGGTCCACTCGAGGAGGTGCTCGTCGAAGACCGCGCCGAGCGCGTCGTGCAAGTAGGTGAGCTCGGCGTCCGTCTCGGGTGTATCGAGGCGCACGAGCGGGGGAGCGGTGTCCGAGCCGTCCATCACCCGGAGCTCCGCGGCCGCCCGCCCACGGTTGCCGGACGGATCGACCGCCTCGACCACCACGCGGCGTACGCCGACGGCCAGGCCGTCGACCTCCGCGCGGCCGGCGGCGTCGAGCGTGAGGGGCGCGCCGTCCAGCAAGACGAGGTCGATGATTGCGTCGTCGTCGTCCCACGCGCTCACGCTCAAGGTCGACGTCTCGCCCACGAGGATCGCGTAGGGCGCGAACGTCGCGCCCACGATGGGCGCCGTGGTGTCGCCGGTGACGGTGACCGTGAAGCGCTGAGGCTGGGAGAAGAGCCCCGTCAGGTCGAACGCGACCACCTCGACGGTGTGGGTCCCGGCCTGCGCGAGCGTCGGCGTCCAGTCGATGCGGCCGCTCGCCTGGACGATCGTCATCCCTTCGGGCGCCTCGAGGAGCTGGTAGCCCGCCACGACGCCGTCGGGGTAGGTCGTGTCCGGATCCTCAGCGAGGACGTCGTAGCGATACGGCGACCCGAACTGCGCCGTGCGCACGGGGGCCGAGACGATCACCGGCGGGCTCGGGACGGTGTCGACGACGAGGCCGAAGGTGAGCTGCGAAGAGGCGCCGCGGCAATCCTCCACGCGCACGGTGACCGGATACGTTCCGTCGTGACTCGGGAGCCAGAAGATCTCTCCGGTCGCGGCGTCGATGGTCATCCCTGGCGGCCCCGACACGAGCGACCAGGTGCGGGCGCAGTCGGGGTCGTCGTCGACGTCGATGGCGACGCAGGGGAGGGTGAGCGCGACGTGTTGCTGCACGTTCACGATGGGCGCCATGTCGAAGCGAGGCGCGTCGTTCTGCGGAATCACGGAGAGCTCGACCGTCGCCGGCAGCGAGTGCTCGGTGCCATCGAAGACCCGGAACGTGAACGAGGTATGCCCGTTCCAATCGGCTGCCGGCGTGTAGGTGACCGCGGGGAGGGTGCCCGAGAGCACGCCCACGGGCGGGAGCTCGAGCAGCTCATAGGTGATCGGGTCGCCGTTGGCGTCGAAGCCGGAGAGCACGAAGCTGACGGCGACGTCCTCACGCGTCGAGACGAAGGCGTCGTAGGCGACTGGGCGCACGTTCGGGAGCGAGACCGCGGGGTCATCGTGCGGCGGATCGTCCTCGCCGAGGGGGACGACGCGGAGCGCCGCTGGGTATCCGTAGCTGTCGTCGACGCCCCAACCGTAGGCATACGCGCCGAAGCCCACGAGGGGGTTCACGTGTCGCAGCCGGTGGGAGCCATTGGGGATCTCGATGGCGCCGTAGGCGTAGCCCGTCGCGCCGAAGGGTGTGAAGGTCGCGGTGACCGGCTCATCGCCCAGTCGGAGTCCGCCGACCTCGGACGCGGCGATGACGACACCGAGGTAGTTGGTGAACGAGTACGTCCGCTCCGGGGTGTCGGGGACGGTCGAGACGTAGACGTCGTTGTCGAAGAGGGCGGTCGGGATGACCTGCATCATGAAGGGGTCACCGCGCCGAGAGTCGGCTCTCGTGCCCTTGGCGTATTGCAAGACGAGCGCGGGCTCGCTGGTCTGGACGTGCAGCGGCACCTCGTCGGGCTCGTCGGTGGTGAGCGGATGCACCCGCGAGTACCACTGGCCTGCGTCGAGGGTCGCGACGAGCGCGCCATCGACGAGCACCTCGGTGTCGTCGCGGGCGGCGACCACGCGCAGCTCGTACCCGCGACGCCCGCGGAGCGGCGCGACGAGGTAGTCCTGCCCGAGGGACGGGACGGGAAGGAGCTGCTCGACGAGGTAGTCGCACGCGGGCGTGTACCAGGGGACCTCGGCGCAGGCGTGGCCCGAGAGCGCCGCCACCGGCGCGGAGGCCTGGATCAGGCTCCCCGTCAGGTCGTGGGCTCCAAACCCGCCTGGACCCGTGTGGGTCGCGCGCAGCTCGATCGACTCGCCCCGGTCGAGAGAGAAGGTGAGGGGCACGCCGGCTGGCTGATCTCCGAGCGTCGGCGTGCTCGGCCCTCCTCGGACCGCGACGGCGGGAAGGATGGAGACGCTCGTCGCGTCGACGGTGGCCGTTACGATGAGTGACGCTTCGGCGAAGTTCGATGTGTTGCCGAGCCGCCCGCCGTACGAGCCGACCACGTACTCGGTCCCGAGGACGCTGGTCGGGATGGCGACGAAACCATCCGAGCTGTTCCGCGTGGTCGCCATGCCTTGTACGCAGACCTCGGTGGGCGCCGTGATCTCGACCGCGTGCGCCGTGACCTCGCCCGTGGGTGGGTGGACGAATGCGTTGGGGAGCTCGACGGTCGCGACCATTCCAGGTCGCACCTCGACGACCGCGGAGTAGCCGAGGCTCGGGATGCGCACCCGCGCGGGGGTCGGGCGTCGGCCGTAGAGGAAGAGGTACGGGCGGATGCGCTGATTTGGGTCGGTGGCCGTGTCCCACCCCTTGGGAAACGCGAGCAGGTATTCGGTGCCACAGTTCGTCGGGCGCGCCGGGAGGATCGCGTCGGGGCCGACTCGGTCGCCCGAGGCCGGCAAATAGTGGGAGTCGCCCGCGAAGCGGACGCGGACGTTCGCAGGGCCCCCCGCGAAGGAGAGCGTCGCTTCTGCCGTGCCCTCTGCGTCAGTGGTGGCCTGCACCTCGACGCCATCGAGCTCGAAGGTGACGGTCCGACCCTCCAGCGTGCGGCTCGGCTCGAGCTCATCGTAAAGGTGCGCGCGGACGAGGTGGGAGCCCGCGGCGTCGACACCCACGAGCGGATCCAGGGTGAGCACGCTCGGACGTCGAATGACCGTGACGAAGAACGTCTCGCGGGCCTCGGCGCCGCGGCTGTCGGTGACGGTGAAGCTCGCTTCGTAGACGCCCGGATCGGCGTAGGCGTGCGTGACGCCGAGGGCCGCGGGGGGATAGGTGAGGTTGGGACGGCACGGCGTGACGAAGTGCTCGGTGCCGTCGCCGAATCGCCACGAGCACGACATGCCGAGCGCGATCTCGCTCGGCGAGACGTGGTAAACGAAGGGCGTCTCGCGAAGGGCGATTTCATGACCCCAGTATACGGTCTGATCGACGCCGCCAGACTCGCCGCGAGGCAACCCTGGGAGCACCTCGATGACATCGTCGTAGCGTCCCGTTCGTCCGTGGGCGTCCATGATCTCGAGCGAGACCGGCGCCGGTCCGGGCTCGGGCGTCCAGATGTTGAGGTTCAGCGACCACTCGCCGCCGCGGCTCTCGGAGCCGTCCGGGCGCCTCCAGACGCGGAGCAGGATCGGGGCATCGCTCGAGGAGCGGTCGGTTAGCGACACGCCGCCGCCCGCGACGACAGGACTTGGCGTGTGGGTGAAGAACGCCTCGGGCCCCGCTTCCGCTTGGTAGACCATCGACGTGGTGCTCGTCACGCCGTACTCGCTCATGACGGTCAGCGTGACGAGGTAGCTGCCCGGCGCGGGGAAGACGTGGGTCGGGTGTTGGCGGGCGGAGCGG
The DNA here is from genome assembly GCA_019637115.1 of Myxococcales bacterium. Classification (GTDB taxonomy): domain Bacteria; phylum Myxococcota_A; class Polyangia; order Polyangiales; family Houyiibacteriaceae; genus JACKEH01. The sequence goes on from JAHBWH010000007.1 coordinate 11,073, forward strand.
AAGCCGTCGCCGAAGTCCCAGCTCCACCCGACGATCGGGTCACCGCCTGGCAACGAAGCGTCGAGGAAGGTCGCTTCGAGGCCTCCGCGGTCTGCGGAGTAGACCTTGAAGTCCGGAACGTGGACGTAATGGGCGCCATGGTTGCTGCGGACGACGAGCCGGACGTGCCGCGCCAGGGTCGGCTCGAAGAACGACCACCACTGGTTGGTGAGCGCCCGGAGCATCTCACCGCCACCAACGTGGACGAAGTCCTCTGGCGCGAGGCCTCGCTCCGACACCCACAGCTCGTACTCGCGCATGTCGCGGTCGCCGTCGGTCGGTCGAAAGGCCACGCGATCGATCCGGTGAGGCAAGGTGCCGGGAAGCGTGAGCGTCACGGAGGCGCCCTCGATCTCGTCGAGGGCGGAGAGCCACGCGGAGCCTTGGAAGCCCGACTCCGAGTCGAAGAAGTCGTGCGCAGCGGAAGCGTTCGTCGGGTTGCTGGACGCGGTCGCGCTCGCACCGAGCTGCGGGAGCGAGAGCAATCCCCCGCTGCGCTCGGGACCGAAGACTCGGAACTTGGTCACGCGGGCGGAGCTGCTCGTGGCGCCGTTGGCGTCCAAGAGCACGAGCTTCAGGTAGCGCGCCGCGGTCACGGGGACCTCGTAGCGTTGAAGCTCGTAGCGCGGCGGAAGCTCGGCTTGCAAGACGCGCTCGAAGTCCGAGCTCTCCGTTCCAGTCCGAGAGACCCAGACCTCGAAGCGACGCGCGAAGTACTCTGGACTTCCGCCTTCGAGATGGATGCTCGAGACCAGCTGCGGGTCCTCTGCGCGTCGCTGCCCGCGCAGCGCGAGCACGAGCTCGCCGCCGAGAGGGGTCATGACGCCCCAGCCGTTGACTCCCCCTTGCTTCCACGGAGCCCACGGCCCCGTGATGGAGTGGATCGTGGTCCCGCTGCCCTCGGAGGTCAGGTCGAGTCGTTGGGGCAGGTAGAAGCGCGCGATCGGCGCGGTCGGCACGCACGGGCCTGCGACGGGGGGGGCCCGCGCCAGCAGGTGCCAGCTCCGTCACACGTCTCCAGCCCATTGCACTCGATACCATCGGAGCACGAGGCGCCCGCGGGCAGCGGCTCGTGCCGCACCCCGAGCACCGGGTCGCAGATGCCGAGGGTACAGGGGTTGCCGTCGTCCACGAGAAGCGGCTCCCCGGGTTGGCATACCCCGTCGGCGTCGCATCGGGCGGTCCCCGCACACACGTCCTCTTCCGAGCATGGCGTGTTTGCCTCCACCGGTTCGTGGGTCACCCCCGTCAGTGGATCGCAGGTTCCGGTCGTGCACGGGTTGCCGTCGTCGAGGGAGGGGGGCGTGCCGTCCAGGCAGAGTCCGAGCGAGCACGACTCGACGCCGTTGCACGCGTTCGCGTCGTCGCACTCGGTCGACACGAGGTTTCCATCGAGGCAATGCACTGCGGCCGTGACGTCGCAATGGGGAGAGAAGTCCTCGTCGATCGTGCCATCGCAGTCGTCGTCGATGCCGTCGCAGGTCAGGTCGCTGGCTGAGGGCGCGCCCGGCGCGCAGGTGTCGATCACGACGCCCGCGACACACGCCGCGAGGCCCACGTTCGCGCAGGCGCCCACGCCGCAGGAGGTCGGCAGCGGTACGTACGCTTCGTCGACGAGGCCATCGCAGTCGTCGTCGATGCCATTGCAGTCGTCGTCGGCGCCGGAGGGGGCGCCGGGTGTGCAGCCGTCGACGATCATGCCTGCGTGGCACGTGGCGAGGCCGGTTGCGCCGCAGGCACCGACGCCGCAAGCGGTGGGCTCGGGCGCGAAGTCCTCATCGATGAGCCCGTCGCAGTCGTCGTCGATGCCGTCGCACGTGGCGTCGTTCGCTGCGGCCGTGCCCGGAAGGCAGGAGTCGACGACCGCGCCGTCGACGCAGGAGGTGGCGCCGGTCGCGCCGCAAGCACCAACGCCGCAGCTCGTGGGCTCGGGCGCGAAATCTTCATCGACGAGGCCGTCGCAGTCGTCGTCGATGCCATCGCACGTCGCGTCGTTCGCGGCGGCGGTGCCTGGAGGACAGGAGTCCACGACCGCGCCGTCGACGCACGAGGTGGCGCCGGTCGCGCCGCAGCCACCGACGCCGCAGCTCGTGGGCTCGGGCGCGAAGTCCTCGTCGACGACGCCATCGCAGTCGTCGTCGACGCCGTCGCACGTGGCGTCGTTCGCGGCGGCCGTGCCCGGAAGGCAGGAGTCGACGACCGCGCCGTCGACGCAGGAGGTGGCGCCGGTCGCGCCGCAAGCACCGACGCCGCAGCTCGTGGGCTCGGGCGCGAAGTCATCATCGATGAGCCCGTCGCAGTCGTCGTCGATGCCATCGCACGTCGCGTCGTTCGCGGCGCACTCGGAGGAGTCGCCGCAGCCGCTCTCCCATCGCAGGCACGCGTAGGTCGACGGGCCACGGAAACCCCACACCGCCACGGTGTCGAACGCTGCGGCGACGAGGAACGCCTCGTCCTGCAGATCGGTCGTCCGCGCCGCTTCGGCCTCGTCGCAGCGACCGGCGACGTCACAGTCGAAGAACGCGCCTGGCGAGAGCGGCTCGTGGACCCACCCCACGAAAGCGAGGGGCGCTCCCGCGCTCGCGCCCCGCCCGTAAACCTGCGCGAAGCTCGAGGCGTTGCTCACCCCGACGACCACGCCCGCGTCGTAGTATCCGCCGCTCACGAGGACGTCGGAGTAGCTGTCCCGGACGTCGCTCTCCCACGCGTAGCCCACGAGCCCGCCCGCGAACACGCCCGCCGCGACGGACCCCGTCGCGAAGCTCTCGGAGATCGTCGTCCAGGTCGCAATGCCGACGAGGCCACCGGCCTTCTCGGCCCCGCTGAAGGAGACCCCCTCGAGCCCGATCCGCTCGATCGTCGCGCCGTGCGTGCCGCCGAAGAGCCCGACCCCGACACGCGCCGGCCGATGCGCGCGGAGGTTCCGGACCACGTGACCGCCGCCATCGAAGTGACCGTGAAACGGCGGCGGCTCGCCACCGAAGCCCCCGATCGGCCGGAAGCCGAGGCCGTCGCCAGCGTCGAAATCCGCGCAGTCGAGATCGCGCGTCAACCGATAGTGCGCGTAGAGATCTCGCTCCATCGCCTGAAGACACGCGCACGACTCGATCAGGAAGGGGTCTCCGGCGGCCCCGGTGCCTACGTCGCAGCCGTCGCCTTCGCCGCCTTCCGGCCCGGCGGAGTCTTCCCCTGCGTCGCCTGCCGCCTCGCCGACCGTGACCGCGTCGTCGGGCTCCCCGGCGTCGCTCACCTCGAGCGCCGCAGCGCTGGCAGCGACGGGTTCGTCGTGATGATGACAGCCGAAGAAGAACGACGCCGCGAAAAGGGCGCAAGCGAAGAGGGCGCGCTGAGACAGACCAGGCATGATGGCTCCACGAAGTCGAAGCCCTCGTTTGACATGCGCCGGCGCCCACGCCTACACCCCTTTCGGGGGCAAATGGTCGAATTGTGGTTCACGAGATGAACGTTTGTTCTCCCCAATATGGGGGAGAAGATGGTCCGCGTGGCGCGCTCAGGCGATCGGTTTCTGACATCTCACCCGCCGGTTTTCGGCGCGCGCTTCGCCGAGCGAGCCCCGAGTTGCGGGGTGGCCTTCAGGTTGGTTGTGGTTTTCCCAGGACCATCATGTCCGCGAGGCCGACGTCCGCGGCTCTACCGGCCGGTGCGTGGCCCGGCACCCTCCTGGCGGGCGTGGGTGTGGGAACGAGACGCTGGCTGCCCGGAACCTCAGCCGATCTCGACGCTAACGTCGGCGGCTTCGAGCGCCACCGAGATTAGACGTCGAGGCCAGAGGCGACGACGCTGACGATCAGCGACAACGCCTGTTCGCGCTCCTGGAATTCCTTGCGCTCGTCCCACCAGCCGAGCGTTGGCAGGACGGCAGCGAGCTGCGAGCCGGCGAGGAGTGGTGCCTCGCCGGTCCAACGATCGCTCTGCACGCCGTTTACCCAGATAGAGCCCACCCGAGCGCGCTGGCGCGGCGAGCCGCCTCGCGACTATCGCGCGTCGTTCTCGGTCGACGCGATCTCGCGCGCAGAGGCCGCGGCGGTCGCGCGCCGTCGTTTCGACGCCGCTTGTCGAGTCTGGGGTGGGGTGGGTCCGCGAGGTGGTGGAGACGAGCGTGCAGGAGCTGGGCATCGCCTGAGCGCGCGACGTCGGCTCGCGAGCTGGGAGGACGACGGTCCCGAGGGCGTTGGGACGCTGCGGGTGGTCTGGTTCGCGGACCGCGACGAGAGCGCTCGAGTGTGACGAGGAGCTGAAGCCCGCGCCGCGGGATCATCTCGACGCTCGCTGGCGTCAGACGTCGGTCCGAGCCGACGTCTGGAAGTGGAGGTCTTCACATGTACGGGAACGACGAGGGTGTGTTGCGGCGGACCTACCGGATCGGGCGGTGGTCGGCGTGGGACGACCAGGTGAACGGGTTCGCGAACGACTTCTGCGCGACCTTCGGGACCTACCCGAACCTGCTGCAGGCCAGCGACGTCACGTTTCGCCGCATCGACATGGCGGCGCGGAAAGAGAACGTCTACAGCCCGGCCGGAGAGCCCGCGGAGGAGGGCGCCTACACCCCGCTCGGCGAGTTCGTCCGTCCCCACTACGCCCTCACGTTCGTGGTGGAGCCGTCGCTCGACGACGGCCAGGTCGTGCTCTTCTACGACGCAGACCCCGACGGCGATGGGGGGATCCCGCTCGAGGACACGGTGCCGTCGCGTGAGGTACTGGCCGCGCGTGGTCCGCGCGTCCGTTGACGCACCCGAACTGAAACAGGGACCAGGCAGGGACACCCTGCGGAACTCGGGCCCCGGACGCGCGGACGGCCGGGAGGACTCGTAGTCCAACCGGCCGTCATCGTTAGGGAATCTCCGGAGCGGGCAATCGGACTCGAACCGACGACATTCAGCTTGGGAAGCTGACGCTCTACCAACTGAGCTATGCCCGCGAGGGATGCCGAATCTATCGAGTCGGCGTCGGAAGTCAAGGGCGTCGCGTATCGTTCTCCGATGTCCGAGCGGCCCTCCCTACGTCCCACGAAAGCTCCTCGGCCACGAGCGCGTGTCGACGGGCTCTGGCGATGCGCGTGACACGATCGCCGCGTTCTGGTCGTGGGCGTTCTCCGATCTCGTGGGCAACACCCTTCGCGGGGTCTTCGCCGAGTCCAGCGCGTCGAACGGGTCACGTCGCGAGCACCGCGCTCGCGCGGTCGAGCGTGCCCTGCACCTCGGTCGACGAGGCTTTGGCGCGTGCGCGCGCGAGGGTCTCTCGACGGCACGTCGCGCGAAGCCACGACCGGAGCGCGTCGCAGCGCGGCGGGCGTCGGCGCGCTTCGAGCAGCGCCCACGCGAGATGGAGCGCGGCGGGCTCCGACGCGTCGTCGGCCCAGGCGTCGAGCACGAGGCGCACGTCGAACAGGTCCGCGAGCTCGTCCAGCTGCCCGACGACCGGCGAGTCGAGCTCGGGCGTGATCGTGAGTGACCGAAGCTGGACCTGCCGCAAGAAGGAGGTGACCGCCTCGCGTTCGTCGTTGGGCCAGCGGGCGAGCTCTCCGCGTCGCAGCTTCCCCGCGATGACATGGGTGAGGTAGCCAGGGAAGGGGGCGCCGAGTGCGTGTAGCTCGAGGATGCGCGGGAGGAAGTGCCGGTAGTCGTCTAGCTCGCCCCAGGTCGTCATCGCCTTGAACGCGAACCGGGCGAGCTGACGGTCGGTCAGCTCGCGCAAGGGGGCGTGGGTGAGGGCCCGGCGGTCGTCATCGTTCACGCAGCACGGGCACGCATGCATGGCGTGGCGACGTGGGTAGCGGGCGAAGACGTCGTACGGCGCGGGGAGGAGAGGGGGCACGGGTCGATCCGGCGAAGGAGCCTAAACGCGAGGCGTGCTTCTGGCACGGCGTCGATCCGCGTCGCCGATGGGTCGCGCTTGGTCACATCGCCGAGAGGCGTCTCGCGCTTCTGGCTGGTAGATGTCCGGCGGTCGGTCTGCACGCCGACCCCTCAATGCGCCGCAGCTGCGGTGATCTTACTTCTTCAACCGGAGGACCCATGTCCTATCTTAGCTTGCTCTCTGCCCTGGCCCTCATGGGGTTGGCCGTCGTCGTCGGTTGCGCCGACGACGCGGATCGCGCCGCTCGCCCGGCTGCCGATTCCGGGCTCACCTCGGACGCGGGGCCGGCGGGCCCCGTTCGCATTCTCCCGCTTGGCGACTCTCTGACCCTCGGCTTCGGCAGCGCGACGGAGGGCGCTGGCACGGAGGGGGGCTACCGGGTGCGCCTCGCCGAGCTCTTGGCGGCGGCGGGGGTGGACTTCGACTTCGTCGGGTCGCAGAGCCACGGCCCGGCGAGCCTCGCGGACAAGGATCACGAGGGGTACAACGGATATTCCGTCGCGCAGGTCGGCGAGATGGCGGGCCCCGCGCTGGCCGCCTACGACCCGGCGATCGTGCTCTTGCTGGCTGGCACGAACGATCAGATCACCTTCGTCCCCCCGAGCCAACCGCCCGCTGGGGCGGCGGAGGACATGGAGGCGCTGCTCGAGCAGCTCCACTCGGCCTCGCCGGCCATTCGGATCATCGTCGCGAAGGTCATCCCCCTCTCGTTCAACGCGGAGGGCGTCGAGGAGTTCAACGCGCTGCTCGACCCGCTCGTCGAGCGGCAACGCGAGCGTGGCGTGCACGTGGAGCTCGTGGACATGTACGCCATCGGGACCGAGTTGCTCTCCGCCGACGGTATCCATCCGACTCCGGAGGGCTACGATCGGATGGCCGAGATCTGGTACCCGGCGATCATGAGCGCGCTGTCGTCTCGATAGCGTTGTGGCTTCGAGGGTCGTCGGGGCCCGGTGGTCCCGACGGGACCGGGTGGCCCCGGACGGGTCCGCGAGTTCGGTTCCGGATCCGGTCCGAGTCCGGTTCCGAGTCCGGTTCCGAGTCCGGTTCCGAGTCGGGTTCCGAGTCCGGTGCCGAGTTCGGTTCCGATTCGTGGGAAGCAACCCCGCTTCGCGAGTTCGAGCGCGTCGAGCACCACAACATCTCGTGGAGCGACTCGTCGCCCGTCTCCTACCCCTCGTGGCGGATCAGGGCTCGACACGCTTACTTCCCACGAATTGGTTCCGAGTTCGGTCTGGTTCGGGGGTCAGCGGGTCGTGAGCCGGATGCCGATGCTCGGGGTGGTGAGCGCCGCGCCGCCGCCGCCGAGGTCGCGCGAGATGAGCGAGACGTGGTCGAGGCCGACGACGAGCTGCACCCACGGCTGGAGCTGGATGCCGAGCTCGATGCGCGTGCCGAGGATGTAGGCGCGTCCGATGACGCCGGCGGTGCCGTCGACGGTGAAGCTCACGCGCTCGCCGAGGACGCCGAGGCCGGCGCCTGCGTCGACGCCCGTCAGCGCGCCCTCGACGTCACGGAAGCGGCGGAGGCCGCTGCCGAGGCGGACGTAGAAGGCGTCGGAGCCCATGCGATAGCTGAGCGCGAAGCGGCCGAGGCCGAGCGCGTCGGGCTGGCCTGCGTAGCCTTCGGCCAGATAGCCCGCGTAGCCGAGGTCGAGCTCGAAGCCGCGGGGGAACGAGATCCGAGCGTCGATGGAGCCGCGGACGGCGCCCTGGATCGTGTACCCGAGGTTGAGGCCGAGGTGGGCGCGCATGCGGAAGGGCGTCTCGGGGGCGACCTCGACGACCTCGGCGGGCACACCGACGACGAGCTCGTTGGCGTGCTCGGCGTGGCCCATCGGCTCGAGGATGACCTGGCCGTCGACGTAGGTGGCGCTGCCGTGCTCGATGATCTCCACGCCGGGCTCGTCGAACTGCTCGTCGAACTGGGCCGAGGCCCAGTCTTGGTGCTCGACGACGTCGACGCCGTAGTCGACGTAGGTCTCGCCGTGCGCGATGAGCGTGGGGGGCTGCTCGACGACCACGGAGGGCCCTCGTCCTCGCACCACGACGCCGCTCCCGCCACCGCTGGCGGGGTGGCGGACGTCGACGCGCACGGGCGGCGCGCGGCGCGGGTCGGTGCCGCGCGGGTCGACCCGGACGGTGGCGTCGCCTCCGCGGACTTGCACGACGCTCGGGTCGCGGGTGGTGGCTGCGCCCCCGCGGACCTGGACGGTGGCCGGCGCGCGGGTGGTCGCGGTGCCCCCGCGGACCTCGACGCTCGGTGCGGTGGTGACCGGGCGGACGGGCTGAGGGGCGACCGGCCGCGGCGCGATCGGGGTGACGCGGACCGGCGTGGCCCGGACGGGCGTCGACTGGACGGGCGTCGGCCGGACGACGTGTGACGCCGCGCGCGTCGGCGCCGGCGCGCGGGTGAAGGTGGTCGAGCGGCTCGGCGCTGGCGCGCGGGTGAAGGTGGTCGAGCGGCTCGGCGTCGACGCCGTCGAACGAGTCGGCGCCGAGTAGCTCGTCGACCGCGGCGAGCTCGAGCGCGAGCTGCCGAACGAGCTCGAGCCGCTGGAGCGCGAGCTCCCGAAGGAGCTGGAAGACGAGCGGGAACTGCTGGAGCTGCTCGAGCGCGCGCTGCCCGAGGAGGACGACGACGAGCCTCGGACCGACGAGCTCGCGCCTCGCACCTGCGCGTCGACGAGCCTCAGGTCGAAGCAGAGCGTCGCGGCGAGCGCGAAGAGCGCGAGCGTCGAGCGCCGGGACCGCGCGGGGGAGGCGTGGCGGCTGGGGCCCGGAAGCCCTCGCCGCGGCGCCGTGGCCTGGGCGTGTCGATTCCTCCTCATGCCTTGGAGCATGGGGCCTTCGAGAGCACGCGCGCCGTCAAGGTTCGTCAAGATTCGTGATCTCGTGGTACGGCCTGGGCCATGTCCACGCGTTCCTCTTCCTCGGAGTCCTCGAGCGCGGAGTTCCGGCGCATGGGGCGTTCGCTCGGCGGACGTTCGCTGGGCGGACGTTCGCTCGGTGGACGTTCGCTCGGCGGACGTTCGCTCGGCGGACGTTCGCTCGGTGGACGTTCGCTCGGTGGACGTTCGCTCGGTGGACGTTCGCTCGGTGGACGTTCGCTCGGTGGACGTTCGGTCGGCGCACGTTCGGTCGGCCGACGTTCGCTCGTGCTGCTTTGGCTCGCGGTCTGGGGCGCCGCATGCGGCGGCGAGCCCGCGCCGAGCGTCGCGCCTGCGCCACGGGGCGAGCCCGCTGCGCCTGCCGCGCCCGCTGAGCCTGCGCCGAGCGGTGCTCCTTCGAGCCTCTGCGTCGTCCGGCACGCGGAGGCGTACAAGAACCTCTCGCCCGTGCCCGCGGACATGAGCGAGTCGGCGCTCGACGCGCTCACGCCCAACGGCGAGGGGCAAGCGCGTCGTCTCGTGCCTTCGCTCCCCGACGGGGTGCGCTTCGTGTGGAGCAGCCCCGCCGGGCGCACGCGAGAGACCGCGGCGATCCTCGGCCGCGAGGTCGAGGTGCTGACGGAGCTGCGCCAGCTCGATGGGGACGTCGCGTGGGAGGAGCGTGTCCGCGCGTGGGGCGAGGGGCATGACCCGCGCCCCGACGACCGGGAGTCGCTCGCCGACGGAGAGCGTCGGGCGGACGAGGTGCTGCGCCGCGCCCGTGGGGCCCTCGCCGAGGGGGGCCACGGGGTCGTCGTGACGCATGGGGACGTCGCATCACTCCTGCTGGGCGCGCTGCGGGGGACGCCGCTGCTCCAGCGCCCGACGACCGACGTGTTGGCCACCGGTGAGATGGCCTGCGTCCCGATCGTCGAGCGCTGATCGCGGCAGCGTCTCAGCGCGCCCGGCCCGTCCAAGGGCGGCGACACCGTGAGGCGGCGACACCATGAGGGCGGCGACACCGTGAGGCGCCGACATCCTGAGGCGGCGACACCGTGAGGCGGCGACACCGTGAGGCGGCGACACCGTGAGGCCGCCGACATCCTGAGGCGCGACACGCGTGAGGCGGCGACTCCCGTGAGGCGGCGACTCCCGTGAGGCGGTGACGCAGGCTGCGACACCGTGAGGGGGCGCCCGCGTGGACTCACCAGAACGCGGGGCGCTCGGGCAGCGTCGCGTCACATTTCGTGCACGCGCGGTGGTCGTCGTCGACGTCCTCGAGCGACCCGCACGACGTGCAGCGCACCCAGAGGCGGTTCATCCGTTGCGCCGTCCAGACGCTCGTCCAGACGCTCGCGACGAAGTCCCCCGCGAAGAGCTCGCGCATCGCCTCGGCGTGGTGCCCGGCGAGCGCGCGCTTCATCGAGGCCTCGTCCTCCCACGCGGTGACGGTGAAGCCGCGCAACCCGATGAAGCCGGTGACGATCGAGATGAACCCCGGCTCCTCGAGGAAGTCCTTCACGTTCTGCTTCGAATGCGCGCGGATGCGCTCGCGGTCCCGTTCGTGTCGGCCAGCGATCCAGGTCAACGCGATCACCCCCGGCGGGCGCGGGTTGCCGGAGGCGACCCGCATGGCGTAGCCGTAGCGGGCCGGGCCGCTCTCGATGGGCTCGGCGAGCGCCAGCGCAACGAAGTCGTCCGGGCTCATCGCGAGGCTTCCCTCTGACGGGCGGTGTGACGATCGAGCCTGGCCTCGCGGCCGGTCGACGCGAGGTGGGTGGCGGGGTTCGTCCGCATCAGCGCCCCAGCGCCTCGATGACCAGGCGCGCCGCGGCCGCGCCCGAGTATTGCTGCTGCCCCGTGACGAGCAGGCCGTCGCGGACGGCGAACTCCCGAAAGCGTTGGTCCACGACGAAGTTCGTGCCCTCGATGCGACGCGCTTCGTCCTCGATCCAGAAGGGCTGCAGCCGCTGGCCGACGAAGTCGTCGGCGAACTTCTCCTCGCTGTTCGCGAAGCCCGTCCAGGTCTTACCCGCGACGAGGAGCGCGCCAGTCGAGAGCCGGGTCTCGAGGAGCACGCACGTGGCGTGGCAGACGATCGCGGTGATCTTGCCCGCCTCGTAGAACGACGCGACGAGCTTCTGGATCTTCGCGTTCTCGCGGAAGGTGAACATCGGCGACTGCCCGCCGACCAGGAAGAGGCCGTCGTAGGCGCTCGGGTCCACGCCTTCGACGCTCTTCGTGTCCTCGACGAGCGCCCGATGCGTCGCGGACTTCTTGAACCCGAGGCTGAGGATGTCGTGGGCGGAGTAGCCGCTCGCGTCCTCGGGATCGCTGAATCCGTCGGCCTCTAGCGCGCCGCCGTCGGGGCTGCGGATCTCGACCTCGTAGCCGGCCTCGACGAAAGCCCAGTACGGGTGGGTGAGCTCGGCCCACCAGAAGCCGACGGGCCATCCCGTGGTGGTGGACGTCGCCGGGTTTGCGGCGACGAGCAGGATCTTCTTCTTGGTGTCGTTCGTGACGTTGAGGTTCGCGCTCATGGTCTCTCGCTCCATCTTCGGCGGGGCGGCTCGTCGCCCCGGACGAGGACCATCTTCGGTCCGCCACGGGATTCGACCACCGAAGGTTTGGAAACGAGGACTTGCACGAGATGCAATATGATCGCGCTCCGTTCCTCGGCGTGGCGGCGGTGGCCGCGCGCACGGGAGGTCACGCGTGGTGCGACCCTGGCTCGCGCTTGGGGGAGCTACTTGCGCGGGCGCTTGGCGGGCGCGCCGGTGGTCGGATCGGTCGCGCTGAGACGCCGCCGAGCGCGTGGATGAGCGTCGGCGCCCGCGGTCGCCTCCAGGAGCTGCGCGCGGAGCCATTGGTGGGCCTCGTCGCCGTCGAAGCGAGGGTGCCAGACCATGCTGAGTGTGAAGGGCTCGAGCGGGAGCGGCGGGGGCACGACCTTCAGGCGGAGCGCCGGACCGAGCGCCTTCGCGATGCGCTCCGAGATCGTGAGCACGTAGTCGGAGCGCGCGGTCATCGCGAGCGCGACCTGGAAGTAGGGGACGGCCCTGGCGACGCGGCGGCGCAGCCCGCGCTCGGCGAGCAGCTCGTCGACGTAGCCGCCCGGACGACCGCGAGGGGCGACCTGGACGTGGTCGACGCGAACGAACTCGTCGAGCGAGAGGCGGCCGCGGATCGTCGGGTGATCCTCGCGGACGACGCAGACGAAGCGGTCGGTGATGAGCGGGCGCGTCCGGAGCTCTGGCGGGAGGGAGCCGTAGATGCCGACGGCGAGATCCGTCTCGCCGCTGCGAAGTCGCTCGGCGTCGTCGACGGAGTTGGGGAGGAAGCGCAGATCGAGCCGCGGGGCCCGGCCGCGGATCTGTCGCTCGAGGGCCTCGCCGAAGACCACCATGACGTAGTCGGTCGCGCTGAGCGTGAAGCCGCGCTCCTCGGTCGCGGGGTCGAAGGCCACGGGGGCTTCGAAGACCCGCGCGGAGAGGGCGACGGCGTCCCGCACCGGCTCGCGGAGCGCTTTGGCGCGTGGGGTGAGCACCATGCTGCGGCCGGCGCGGACGAGCAGAGGATCGTCGAAGCGCTCGCGCAAGCGGGCGAGCGCGTGGCTCGTCGCTGGCGTCGAGAGGCCGAGGCGGCGGGCCGCGCGCGTGACGCTGCCCTCTTGGAGGAGCGCGTCGAGCGTGACGAGCATGGCGAGGTCCGAGGGTTGCATGAGGCGAAAGATAACCCGGAGCGCATCTCGCCGAGCGCATCTCGCCGAGCGCATCGTCATGGTGGGGAGCTCGCCTCGTGGTCTCGTCGCGCGGTTGCTCTATGATGCGCGCGATGGACGGTCTGCGTGTGGCGCGACCCACCGAGGTGGGCGCGATCGTGGCGCTCGTGGAGAGCGCGTACCGAGGGGAGGGCAGCCGCGTCGGGTGGACGACCGAGGCGGATCTGCTCGGCGGTCGACGCACGGGCGAGGACGAGGTGGGCCCGCTCGTCGACGCAGGCGCGATGCACGTGTGGGTCCGGGGCGGCGAGGTCGTGGGGTGTGTCCTCTTGCGGCCCGAGGCCGCCGGGCCGGCCTACCTCGGGATGCTCACCGTGCGCCCGACCGAGCAGGGGCGCGCCGTCGGCGACGCGATCCTCGCCGCCGCCGAGCGCTACGCGCGGAACGTGCTCGGTGCCCGCGCGATCCGCATGACGGTGATCTCGGTCCGCTCCGAGCTCATCGCCTGGTACGCGCGCCGCGGCTACCAGCGGACGGGCGAGCGCGCGCCTTTCCCCTACGGCGACGCACGTTTCGGTGAGCCGAAGCGCGACGATCTCGAGTTCGTGGTCCTGCAGAAATCGATCGGCTGACAGGCGACGAGGGTCCGCTGGCTCGTCGGATGTGGTCCGCTCGCGCATGGCGACGTCCCGTGCGCCCGCGCATACGCGGAGTGAGCGTCCTCAGCCGCGGCCGCGTCGCTCGTTCTCATCGTGTGCCCGCGCGTGCGCCGAGCGAGGCTGAGTGATCTCCCTGCGGCGCGACCGTCGAATGCGTGCCCGCGCGTGCGCGGAGCGAGGGGTTACGGAGCGGGGCGGGGGCGCCTCAGCGCGGCCCAGACGAGGTGCGGAGAGGCGCCGTGCGCGCGCACCATCCGCACCCAGAGCAGCGTCATGTGCTCGAGGTGAAGCGCTTGCGCGAGCCCGCCGACGTCGACGGGCTCGAAGCCGCAATCCATGATGAGCGTCGCGACGCGCTGCTTGGAGCCGGCGTCGTCGCCGCAGAAGAGCATCGCCGCGCGCACGTCGTAGCCGTCGTAGGTGGGGTCCTCGAAGTTCTCGAACCCGTAGATGGAGAAGGCCTTCACCACGTGGGCCTTCGGGACCAGCGATTGCACGAGCTCGCTCCCGGCGCGCTCGCTCTTCAAGCCGTGGCTGAGCCCGGGCCCGACGGGGTTGGTGCAGTCGACGAGGACCTTGTCCGCGAGGCGTTCGGCGAGGGGCTCGAGGAGCGCTGCGTTCGCGCCGAAGGGCGTCGCGAGGAAGACGACGTCGGCGCGCTGCACGGCGTCCAGGAGCGGGCGCGAGGTCAGCCGCGTCGAGCGCGCGAGCGCGCGGGCGAGGGAGTCGGAGCCCTCCTTCGTCTCGGCGAGGGTCACCTCGTGGGCGGCTTCGGCGAGTCGCGCGGCGAGCGGGGCCCCGACCTGGCCGGCGCCGATGAACGCGATCTTCATGCGGCCTCCGTGGGGCGGCGGGGTGGCGTGAGGCAGGGACGACGACGGTGGCTCTCGATCATGGCGGCTCCTCGGCGCGGTGAGACGAGCGAACAGTGTGACGGAGCGGATCGTGGTGCCTTCGGGCCCCGGAATCACCGTCATTGGCTCGAATGTGTCGTTGCACGGCGTGCAACGTCGGACGGCGCGGCCACGTTGCGCCCTCGCGCTCGTCAGCGCCTCGGCCTGACGCTGTCCGTCGACCGGCGACCAAGGGGGTGCACACCTCGCGATCTGGCTCGCGCTCCATCTCGAGCCGCAGAGGCCTACGCGCTCGGGTCGACCGAGGGTCGGCATCTTGCGGAGGCTCGTCGTCTGGCTGCGCGGCGGCGCTCAATCGTCGTCGAGGCCAGCGATGAACGTGCTCGGAACCGTCTCGGTGAGCCAGACGTCGTTGGGCGTTCGGAAGAAGACGTGCCCGGCCTCGCGCATGGCGCGCGCGTCGACGCGCAGGATCACGGGCGCGCCACGTCGGCGCCCCACGTTGCGGGCGGTCGGCACGTCGGCCGAGAGGTGGACGTGGTGTCGCTGCATCCGCTGCAGGCCCGCCTCACGGATGGACGGGAGCAGCCGGTGCACGGTGCCGTGGAAGAGGACGTCGGGGGGCTCGGCGGGCTCGTAGCCGAGCTCGACCGCCGTCGAGTGGCCCTGGCTCGCGCGGATGCGCCCGCCGTCCTCGGAGAACGCGAAGCGGCGCTTGTCGTTCGTCGCGACGAGGTCCTCGAGCTCGGCCCGGGAGAGCGGGCGGTGATGCGCAGCGAGGGCCTTGAGGAGCTCGTCGACCTCGACCCAGCCGGCGGCATCGAGCGACAGCCCGACCGCCTCCGGCTCGTGTCGGAGCACGAAGCTCAGGAACTTGCTCGTCGCTTTTCTGCGTGGGTCGCTCATCGTCGGTCGTTCGTCGAAGGCCACGGCTCGTGTTGGAGCACGCGGGCTGGAGTTGGGCGGCCCGATAAGACTGGTTCGCGCCCTTGTCACCGTGCGTCGCGACCAAGACGGTAGAGGACGTGGCGGCGGAGCGGGTGCCCGGCGGGCAGGCGGGGGTGATCGAAGTCCTCGGACGGGTCGCGTCGCATGCCGAGCTTCTCCATCACGCGCCGCGAGGCGAGGTTGTCGGGGACGGTGAACGAGACGAGCTCGGCGAGGCCCCGCTCCTCGAACGCATCACGCACCACCTCGCGCGCGCCCTCGGTCGCGAGACCGAGACCCCAGTGGTCCGCGTCGACGCGCCAGCCGATCTCGACGCAAGGCGTGAAGTGCGCCTCGAAGGTCGGGATCGAGAGCCCGACGAACCCGATGAAGGGGCGCGCGGGGTGGTCGCGGCGCTCGACCGCCCAGAGCCCGAGGCCGTCGCGTTCGAACGCGGCGCGGATGCGCGCGGCGAAGGCGTCGCTCTCGGCGCGGCTCAGCGTGGAGGGGAGGAAGCGCGCGACGCGCGGGTCGGCGTTGAGGGCCGCGAAGGGGGCGAGGTCCTCGTCGCGCCACGGACGGAGCAAGAGCCGCGCGGTCGTCAGCTGGGTCACGGGGCTCTCGTGTGCATACGGTGGCGTTCGGCGGTGGCGTTCGGTCGCGGTCACGGGACGAGAAGCGTGGGCTCGTCGTCGGCGGGCCGCCCGTCGAGCTCGTCGTCCGTGAGGCGGGCGTAGATCTCGATGAGGTTCCCGCCCGGATCCATCAGCCAGAGCTCGTGCAGCGGCGTGCCGCGCCACGTCGTGCGCGCGGGCTTGTGAATCGGCCAGCCCGCCGCCTCGGCGCGGAGTTGCGCCGCGATGACGGCCGCCTTCGTGCCGACGTCGACGCCCAGGTGGTAGAGCGTGTCGTGGTGCAGCGTCTGGCCGTCGTCGACGAGGACCACGAAGTTGGTGCGCAGCGCCTCGCTCACGAAGGTCACGTAGCGGTGGGTCCACTCCTTCGGCGCGACGCCGAGGAGCCATGTGTAGAAGCGCGCCGCCGCTGGGAGGTTCGGCACGCGAATGCTCGCGTGGAACTCGCGCGGGTCGGGGCCCGCGGGCACGTCGCGGAGCGCCGCGAGCACGTCGAGTCGGGCGCGGATCTGGTCGCGCGCGACCCGGAAGTGGTGCAGCCGCTGCTCGTCGTCGAGCGCCTCGTGCTTGCGGTCCGGATCCTGAAGCGGCCAATGCAAGCGTCGCGCGCTCGAGAGGAACGTGGGGCAGACCTCCTCGGCGCAGAGGGTGACGACGAGGTCGACGCTCTCGGGATCGATCGTGTCGACCGACTTCGAGGTCTGCGCAGAGAGATCGACGCCGAGCTCGGCCATCGCGCGCACCGCGTAGGGGTTGACGCGCGACGGCGACGAGCCGGCGGACTGCACGCGCACCGCGTC
This sequence comes from Myxococcales bacterium, assembly GCA_019637115.1. Taxonomy (GTDB): domain Bacteria; phylum Myxococcota_A; class Polyangia; order Polyangiales; family Houyiibacteriaceae; genus JACKEH01. Next base: position 27,454 of record JAHBWH010000007.1, read on the forward strand.
ACCGAAGAGCGCGCGCGCGAGGCCCTCGGCCATCTGGGAGCGCGCCGAGTTGGCCACGCAGAGGAAGAGGAGGGAGTCGAAGCGGAGTCCGGGCATGGGTCTCAGGCGGAGGCGGCGGTGGAGGCGGCGCTGGAGGTCGGGAACCACCCCTTGGTGCGGTTGGCGAAGGCGACGAGCGAGAGCATCACGGGCACCTCGATGAGCACGCCCACGACGGTCGCGAGGGCTGCGCCCGACGCCAGACCGAAGAGGCTGATGGCGACGGCCACGGCGAGCTCGAAGAAGTTCGAGGTGCCGATCATCGCGGCGGGCGCTGCGACGTCGAAGGGCAGCTTCAACACGCGGGCGACCCCGTAAGCGAGGGCGAAGATGCCGTAGCTCTGGAGCGCCAGCGGGATCGCGATCAGCACGACGCGGCCGGGCTGCGCGACGATCGTCTCGGCCTGGAAGCCGAAGAGGAGCACTACGGTCAGGAGCAGGCCCACGATGGAGGTCGGCTTGAGCTTCGCCGAGAGGTGCTCGACGGCCTCGGCGCCGCCCGTCCGCGTGAGCTGCCGGTGGGTGAGCAGGCCTGCGCCGAGCGGGACCACGACGAAGATGACGACGGACGCGAAGAGCGTCTCCCAGGGGACCGAGAGGTCGGTGACGCCGAGCAACAGGCCGGCGATCGGGGCGAAGGCGAAGACCAAGATGATGTCGTTCACCGAGACCTGGACGAGCGTGTAGTTCGCGTCGCCGTCGGTGAGGTGGCTCCAGACGAAGACCATCGCCGTGCAGGGCGCGACGCCGAGCAGGATCATCCCGGCGATGTATTGTTGCGCGTCCTCGGGCGGCACGAGCCCCGCGAAGACGTGCTGGAAGAAGAGCACGCCGAGCGCGGCCATCGTGAAGGGTTTGACGAGCCAGTTGATGACGAGGGTGAGCGCGAGGCCCTTGGGCTTCTTGCCGACGTCCTTCAGGCACGACGGATCCACCTTGAGCATCATCGGGTAGATCATCAGCCAGATGAGGACCGCGACGACGAGGTTGACGCGCGCCCACTCGAAGCGGGAGACGACCTCGAAGAGCCCGGGGGCGAGGAGTCCGAGGCCGACGCCGGCGGCGATGGCCAGCGCGACCCAGAGCGAGAGGAAGCGTTCGAAGATGCCCATGGTGGCTGTCTATCTATCGTCGTTCGGCGGAATACGATGGTTGCGGGCGAGGGCGGTCCCTCGTCGAGGCGGTGGGCGCGGTCAGAGGGTGCCGACGAGCGCCTTGAAGAGCGCGACGACGCCGGGCTCGACGCAATAACAGACCCGAGGCCCGTCGACGTCGCCGCGGATGAGCCCGGCGTCCTTCAGCTGCTTGAGGTGCTGGGAGACGGTCGATTGCGCGAAGGGGAGCTCGCGGGTGATGTCTCCGACGATGCAGCCCTGCTCGCGCACGAGCATGCGGAGGATGGCGACGCGCGCGGGATGCCCGAGGGCCTTCGCGAGCTGCGCGAGGCGCTCGTTGGCCTCGGCTTCGTCGGTCGGGACCGGCGGCGTCGGCTCGGCTGGCGGGCAGCAGGGGGGCTTCTTCATGGAGTTATAGCGTTTATCGTCGATAGGCGATGGGTGCGGTGGGGTCAAGGGCGAGGATGGTCGGCGTCGGTATCGAATGCTTGGTCTCTCGCTGGCTTCGCGATGAGCCTCGCGGCGGGTCGGGTCGAGCGCATGCGGTCAACCGACCCTCGGCGCGAGTCGAGCGCGTGCGGTCAACCCCTCGGCTCGAGCGGGAAGCCGTACTTCGCGGCGCCACGCTCGACGACGCGCGCGTTCTCGGGCTCGCGCACGACGAAGATGAGCCTCGCGAGCGCGTCGCGCTCGCCCGGCGGCGAGACGCGCAGGTGCTGGTGGACCGCGCCCATCATCGCGTCCACGGAGACCACCGGCCCCAGGCCCCCGGCGCCCGCGCCGAGGAGGGGCGTGGCCACCACGAGCTGGCCCGCGAGGCCGTGATCCCTCGCCAGCGACGCCGCCGCCTCGAGGAACGCCCGCACGCACGAACGAACGCGGCGCGGCCCCGAGGGCCCACCGGTCTCCGGATCTCGCTCGCGGTAGTCGACCGCGGGGACGTGCAGCACCCAGCGGAAGGCGGTGCAGGTGCCGGCCGAGGTGACGAGGCAATCGTCCGGCTCGAGCTCCGAGTCGAAGTCCTCTTCGAGCCGGTCGCGAAGCTCCTCTTGGAAGGCCGCGCCGCCGCACGCCGCGCGGAGCGCGGCCGACACGCCGCTCCCGAGCGCGACGCTGGGGTTCGAGGCGTTGACGACGGCGTGCGCGCCGATGGCGGGGTCGACGAGCGAGCCCGCGTGGAGGGCGAGGATCATCGGCGGACCGTAGTACGGTCTCGGGGCGTCGCACGCGGAGCGCGTCGTGCTCGACCCGTTTGCGGGTTTCGTTTGCGAGCTCCGTGATGCACCGTGAGGCGGCCGATGAACCCTGAACTGCGGAAGAGCGAGACCGCGGTCGCCACTGGACTCGAGCGGCGGCCAGCTCGGGCTTCCGCCGCGCAGGTGGTGGACGGCTGCATCCAACGCGTGCGCCAGACGATCGACGCGGAGCATGCCGCCGCGATGGACGCTGCGCTCCAGGGTGGGAGGAGGCCGTGAGTGCCGCTCCGGACGCGCCGGCCTCGGGCGGCCCGGACTCCCTCGCGCGCGTCGTCGGGCTGTGGGGCGCCGTGTGGATGGGCCTCGGCTCGATCCTCGGCACCGGCGTGTTCGTCAGCCTCGGCATCGCCGCCGGCGTCGTCGGCTCGGGGATTGTCTTCGCGGTCGCCCTCGCGGCCCTCGTCGCCACCGCCAACGGCCTCTCGAGCGCGCAGCTCGCAGCCGCCCACCCCGTCAGCGGCGGCACCTACGAGTACGGGCACCGGTTCGTCCACCCGGTCGCGGGCTTCGCCGCGGGCTGGATGTTTCTCGCCGCCAAGAGCGCGTCCGCGGCGACCGCGGCCCTCGGGTGCGCCGGCTACCTGCTTCACAGCCTCGGGCTCGCCGATGACGTGCCGACCCGCGTCGGCGTGGCGCTCGCCATCGTCTTGGTGCTCACCGCGCTGGTCGCCGGCGGAGTGCGGCGGTCCAACCACGCCAACATCGCGATCGTGACGCTGACCCTCACGGCGCTCGGCGCCTTCGTCGTGTTCGGGTGGCTGAGCGTCGACGAGGCGCTGCTGGCCGAGCGGATCGGGCCAGCGACCTGGGCCCGCGCGCTCGGCTCCCCGGCCGCGCTCTTGCACGCGACGGCGCTGATGTTCGTCGCCTACACCGGCTACGGGCGCATCGCCACGCTCGGCGAGGAGGTGCGCGAGCCAACGCGGATCATCCCGCGGGCGATCATCGCGACCCTCGTGCTGTCGATGCTCCTGTACGTCTCGGTCTCGGCGACCGCGGTGGCGGTGGTGGGGCCCGAGGCCTTCGCGGCGTCGACCCGTGAGGCCGCCGCGCCGCTCGAGGTGGTGGCGCGAGCGTTCCGGCACCCACAGGCGGCGTGGCTCGTCGCCGTCGGCGCGGTCACGGCGATGGCCGGGGTGCTGCTCAACTTGTTACTCGGCTTGAGCCGCGTGCTCCTCGCGATGGCGCGGCGCCGCGAGATGCCGTCCGCGCTCGATCACGTCAGCGAGGCGACGAGTAGCCCGACGCGGGCCGTGTGGGCGATCGGGGCGTTCATCGCGGCGTTGGTGCTGCTCGGCGACATCAAGACCACGTGGTCGTTCAGCGCCTTCACCGTGCTCGTCTACTACGGGCTGACAAACCTCTCCGCGCTCCGGCTTCCGGTCGAGGCGCGGCGCTTCCCGCGCTGGGTGGCGTGGGCTGGGCTCGTGAGCTGCTTCGGCCTCGCGTTCTTCGTCGAGTGGCAGGTCTGGCTCGCGGGGCTCGGCCTGCTCGGGCTCGGCTTCATCGTGCGTGCGGGCATGAAGGCGCGCCGAGCCTGAGCGTCATCGCTGCGCCATCGCGCTTCGCCACGACCGAATCAGCGCGTCGGCTGCGCGCTCGAGGTCGTCCTCGGACGTGTGCCGGCCAAGGGTCAACCGCACCGAGCCGATCGCCTCCTCGGGTGGCACGCCCATCGCGGTCACCACCGCGGACGCCGTCGTATGCCCCGCGTGGCAGGCCGAGCCGGTCGAGGCGGCGACCTCGGGCGCGCCCCCCAGCAAGGCGTCGCCCGACACATCCGGGAAGCGGATGTTGAGGGTGTTGGGCAGCCGCTGCTCCGGGTGTCCGTTGAGGCGCAGTCCGGGGATCGCGGCGACCAGCCGCTCCCAGAGCGCCTCGCGCAGCCGCTGCATCCGCGCCGCGAGCTCGTCGAGGTCGCGCTCCGCAGCCGCGCACGCCACGCCGAGCCCGACGATGGAGGCGACGTTCTCGGTGCCCGGCCGAAGACCTCGCTCGTGCCCCGCGCCCAGGGTGAACGGCGCGATCCGCGTGCCGCGCCGGATGTAGAGCGCGCCTACGCCCTTGGGCGCGTAGAGCTTGTGCCCGGCGACCGAGAGCAGATCGACGCCGAGGTCGTCGACCTTCACCGGCACCTTGCCGAGGGATTGGGCCGCGTCGGTGTGGATGACGGCCTGCACCGCGTGGCCCAGACGCGCGAGCGCCTCGATGGGTTGGAGCACGCCGGTCTCGTTGTTGCCGTGCATCACCGTGACGAGCGCCGTGTCCGGCGTGAGAGCGTGCTCGGCCTCGTCGAGGCGCGTGCGGCCGTGCTCGTCGACGCCGAGCCGCACGACGTGCGTGCCTCGCCGCTCGAGCCACGCGCACGGCTGCTCGGTCGCCGGGTGCTCGATCGCCGAGGTGACGATGCGGCCACGACCGGCGGCCTCCATCACGCCGCGGATCGCCAGGTTGTTAGCCTCCGTCCCGCCGGAGGTGAACACCACCTCGTCGTCCGCGCAGCCGAGCAGCGAGGCGACCTGGCGGCGCGCCTCCGCGATAGCCAGCTGAGAGCGCCTGCCGTAGGCGTGCCCGCTCGACGGGTTGCCGAAGTGCTCACGCAGGTACGGAAGCATCGCGTCGACGACCTCGGGCAAGAGCGGCGTCGTGGCGTTGTGGTCGAGGTAGATCGGGGCGTTCGAGCTCATGGTGTCACTGTGGTTTGATGGCCGAGACGGCGAGGAACGCCGCGCCTGGCGCGTGGGCTCGCGAGAGCCACGGGTCGACGGGTGCGAGCAGACGGGCCGCGCGCGCGCTCGGCGGGTAGTGGATCGCGCCGCGGACGTCGTCGACGTCGAGCGCGGCCTCGCTCAGCTGCTGTCGCAGCTCACCGCGCGTCCAGAAGTGCGCGGCCCGCCAGGTCGGCGACCCGAGCCAGCCGCGGACCCGGCGCGACGCGGCCCAGAGGTTGTGGCGACCGAGCTCGCCGATGACCGCGCGAGCGCGGGTGTGGGCGAGCGCCTCGGCTGAGATATCGGCCACGGAGATGCGCTCGAATCCTCGGGCCAGCAGGTCGTCCACGAGCGTCGAGGCGCCGCCGCCGACATCGACCACGTGGGCGCGGCGGTCGCACCGGTCGATCCAGGCGAGGGACTGCTCGAGGCGCGGCCAGTACAGCTGACCGAGTCCGGCGACTTGCTGCGATAGACCCCATCCCAGTGATCGCGCGTGCTCATGCTTCCTCCCAGCTCGGCATCCACGGTTTCGCCCGGTAGCGATCCCAGCTGTCACACATCACGGTGATGACCGGGCCACACAGGCCGCCGCGGGTGGCCACGCGCAAGAGGGTCTTGGACATGGTCAGGCTTCTCGTGAGGTGACTGGATGCTGGGCCAGCCACGCCTGCGTTCCACCGCAGAGCGAGCGCGCGGAGGCGAAGCCGAGCTCGCGCAGGAGCGCGGCGCCTTGCTCGGAGCGGCCGCCACCTTTGCCGCAGGCGGTGACCAGCAGCGCGTCCGTGGACAGCTCGGCGGCTCGGTCTGCGAGCACGTCGAGGGGGATGTTCAGCGCGCCGTCGACGTGGGCCTCCGCGTACTCGTCGGGGGAGCGCACGTCGATGATGACCGCGCCCGGCAGCGCGGTGAGCGCCTCGGGCTCGATGCAGCTCGCGCTCGGCTTCGTCGGTTGCGATGGTGCCTCTCGGCGGAGCGTCTCGCGCATCCGCACGGCGACCAGCACGCCGGAGGCGAAGGTCAGCGCGGCGATGGTGAGGGTGGCGGCCGAGAGCCCGAAGGCGTCCGCGACGATCCCGGCCAGGAGCGCGCCGACGGCGTAGCCCATGTCGCGCCACAGGCGATACACGCCGACGGCCGAGGCGCGCCAGCTCGGGTGGGCGACGTCGCCGATCGCCGCGAGGAGGGTGGGGTAGACCATCGCGGTGCCGAGGCCGAGCAGCACCGCGCCCGTTGCGAAGAGCGCGAACGTGGAGGCGAGCGCGATGACCACGATGCCGGCCGCCTGCGTCCACATGCCGGCGACGATCAGCCCCTTGCGGCCGATCCTGTCGGACCAGGCGCCGGTCACGAGCTGCGCGAGCCCCCAGACCGCCGGGTAGATGGCCGCGAGCGTGCCGATCTCGGCGAGCGACATGTTCGCGGCAGCGAAGACCAGCGGGAACAGCCCCCAGGCCATGCCGTCGTTGAGGTTGTTGATCATGCCCGCCTGGCTCACCGACGACAGGTCGGGGTCGGTGAAGCTGGTGCGGGTGATGACCTCGCGCTGCGAGAGCGCGTCGTGGGTGCCCGCGAGCTTCGACTCGTGGGTCACGTGGTGCAGCGTCTCCTTCACCGCGAAGAGCGAGAGCAGCGCGCCGAGGGCCACGAAGCCGACGCCCAGGTAGAAGGGCTGGGGCCGCAGGCCGACCTCGGCCGCGATGAAGCCGGTCGCCAGGGCGGAGAGCGCGACCGCGAAGTAGCCGGCGAACTCGTTGAGCCCCATGGCGAGGCCGCGGTTCTTCGGGCCCGCGAGGTCGATCTTCATGATGACCGTCGTCGACCAGGTGAGCCCCTGGCTGACGCCGAGGAGCACGTTGGCCACGAGGATCCACGACCACGACGGCGCCCACATCAACAAGAAAGGCACCGGCGCGGCGACCAGCCAGCCGGCGACCAGCACGTGCTTGCGCCCGAAGCGATCGGACCAGCGGCCGGCGAAATAGTTGGTCAGCGCCTTGGTGACGCCGAAGACGACGATGAACGAGAGGATCGCCGTGCGCGCGGCGAGCTGGAACTCGTCCTCGGCGATGGCGGGCAGGATGCTGCGCTCCATCCCGACCATGGCGCCGACGAAGGCGTTGACGACGACGAGCAACGAGAACTGGGCCCAGTTCTCGCGGAGACCGAGCTGGACGGCGGGCTTGCTCATGCGGGGACTGCTGCGGCGTCGAGGCTGTAGACGGAGACGTCGCTGCGGCGCGCGTCGAAGCCGAGCTCGCGCAGCCGCCGGACGGCTTCGGCCGAGAGCGTGCAGAACGGCCCCCGGCAGTAGGCGACGATGGTGCGGTCCTGCGGGAGGTCGCCGAGCCGCGACTCGAGCAGCGGCAGCGGCACCGAGAGCGCGCCGGGCAGGTGCCCCTCGGCGAACTCACGTTCCGGGCGCACGTCGAGCAGCGTCACGTCGTGGGCGCGCAGCCGCTCGAGCAGCGTGTCCCGATCGACCGGCTCGAGACCCGCCGGGTCGTCGAAGAACTCCCGCGTCAGCTTCTCGAGCCCCGCGATGTGCCGAGTGGCGACGGCCTGGAGGTGCACGAGCAGGCGCGCGACGTCCGCGCTGGCCATCGAGTAGACGACGTGCAGGCCGTCGCGCTCGGCGGAGACGAGCTGGGGGCGCTTGAGCGCCTGCAAGTGGTGCGAGGTGTTCGCCACCGACTGGTCGATCTCGCCGGCGAGCACTTCCACCGTCCGCGGCGCCTGGGCGAGCAGCTCCAGGATCTCGAGCCGCGCCGGGCTCGACAGCGCCTTCCCGACCTCGGCGAGGTGGGCGTAGGCGGCGTTCTTGAAGGTTCGTGACTTGGACTTCGACACGTCGTTCTCGTGGTATCAAGTGTTCAAGCGATGGCTTGAATAAGGCGGCGGTGAGGGAAGTCAACCCGGGCCGGCCTGCATCAGAGGCTGCTGGAGGAGCACCGCTTCGACTGCAGCACCGATGCTCGACGACCTCGCGCGCACTGCGCTCACGCTGAGTCGGCTGCGCATGTCGCGGACGTGAATCGAATGTGAACGCGGTGCGTGCACAATCTCTGCGCGGACCAGGGACTCGGGTCACCCGACGAGCTTCCGAGCATCGGACGCGATCAATCGTCCGGATCGCGGTGCCCGACCGCGTCCTCGTCGACCCAGTCCTCCTCCTCCCAGCTCATGCCCTTGCGGCCGGGTACCTTGCGGGTCGGCCCAGCCTCGTAGAGGCGGCACGAGAGCGGACCGTAGCAGAAGGTCTCCGTCCGGTAGCGCTTCTGGCTCGGGTTCCAGTGGTCGACGATCATCTCCACGGCCATGAGCGCACCCCAGATGCAGCTCTGGCACGAGGTGTCGTACGTGCGCGCCGCGAGCCGCCGGTGCCCGCGCTCGCGGTAGACCGGCAGCGCCGGGGCAAGGCCGTGCCACGGCGGCGGCACGCTCGGGTCTCCGGCGGCGCGAGCCAGCACGCGCAGCTTGCTCGCTTTGTAGACCTCGGCGGTCTCGAGCCGGGGATCGGCGACGGGCTCGCCCTCGCCGCTCACCGTGTCGCCTGTCTGGAAGCCGTGCTTGGCCTGCGCGGCTTCGCCGATCGCGATCGAGACCTCGCGCGCCTCGTCGCCGACCGTCCCACGGACGCGCAGGACGTAGCCCTGGTAGGTGTGGCTCCGCTGGTCGAACGATCGCGTGAGCCGGATGCGCGGCTGCACCGAGGTGACGACGCCGCTCCATGCGATCTTACCTGCGCTCATGAGTCTTCCTCCCCGCCTTTCCATGGATTGCTGGGCAGCCGCGCCGCGAGCTCGTCGCGCGTAGTGGGGCTGCCCCCTCGATGTCCACGTTGCCCGCGGAGTGAAAACCATCTCGATGGGTGGGGCGCGGTCACGACGCCATCTTCTTCTGGAGTCGGCGCACCTCTCCAGCATTACGCGAGAACCATTAGTGCAGGCTCTCGCGATGCTTGGCGCCCACAGCAACCTCGTGTGCCCACATCTCTTCCCAGCCTCGCCCGTGGCGGACGTCGTCCCAACACCAACGCACACCCTGGTTGTCGTTCGGGTTCAGCGACAGGATGCGCTCGAACACCTGCTCTGCCTCCGCGAGCCTGCCGAGACGCCAGAGGCAGAGCCCGTAGCCGTGCAAGCAGCGAAGGAACGGCCGGTTGTAGATCCGTCCCCAGACCAGCACGCCGTCGAAGCCTGGTGGAAGCGACAGCTCGCCGATCCGGATCCCGATCTCGTAGTGGATCATCGCCCGCGTCGCGGACCGGTCGAACTCGAGGTTGCCGAGGTGAGCATGCGCGTCGATGCAGCGAACGTCCGTGCCGAGCAGATCCATCAAGAGCTCGCGAGCCCCTTCGTGGTCCCCCGCCGCCGCGAGGTCGGCGGCGTCGCACGTCAGGTCCTCGTCGTCGTCCCGGCCCGGGAACGCACCCCAGGCGATCGGATCCATCTCGAACCAAGCGCGAGGCTTCGCCGTCAGCTTCCTCCAGAGGGGCGCGTAGGGATCGGGGCTTCGGTATGGTTCGTAGGCGGACCGCAGGTCTTGGAGGTCGCCGCCCTCGAGCGGAAGCGGAACGAGGCCGAGCTTGTCGACGGCGATGCGCAGGTTCTCGACCCGGCCGGCCGCGTAGGCGTCACCGCGCCACGTCCACCTCTTCTCGATGACGAGCGTGACGAGGTGCCCCGGCACGACCTCCCGCGCGTCCCGCGACCGGAACGTGATCTGTCCCTCCTCGCCGAGGATGCGGACCCGCGCAGACTGCTGGTTCACCTTGAGTACGGCCGCGTCGGCGCGCACGGGTGAGGAGGCGCTCTCGCCTGCGTCGTCGTGCAGGCCAAGCAAGGTGGCCCGCTCGCGCATCACGTGGACGCGCGCGGCGGTGTAGGACTCGCCAGTCTTCGCCTGACGGTCACGGATAATTCGCTTCAGATCTCGATGGGCGGTCATCGTCGTTCTCCTCGCTCCGCGCCGCCTCGGCCCCCGCCCTCGGCTGCGCAGCGAAAAGATCACGCGACGAGCGAACCGGAGGAGTGTGCTCCCCTTTGCCCCGGTCGAGCGATCCCGCGGGGGTGGATCCATCGGGGTTCGGCGTCGGTGCCGCCGTCCCCGAAAATCCCACAGGCCCGCCGGTGCCGTCAACGCCTTCGCGATCTACGCCTCGGAGGTGCGCAGGCGGGCGCCCTGCCGCAGGTCGGGCCGCTGCGCACCTTGTCCCGGTCGATGTCGATCTTCTGCTTCCGAATCATCGGTCGAACTCCGCCTTCGTCTTCGCGAGGTCGAACGCATCAGGCCGCCAACCCTCGAGCCACTCAGCGAGCCCGTCGGGGTCGTCGTCGTAGGTGTCCTCGCCGGTCTCGACGAAGTGGACCATCCGCTCGTAGCCAGGCGTCCCGCCGCAGTCCTCCGGCGGCGCGGCCCGCTGTCCATCGAGGAGCCGGCGCTTGAACGCCTCGTTGTCCGAGCGCACCGCGATGAGCTTCACGTCGTGAGCCCAGTCGTCGCCGAAGTCGTAGACATACTCGCACCACTCCACGACCCTGCTGCCGGTGAAGTAGGTGCTGAGCTTGACGGTCTTCGCGTTGGGCGTCGGGCGATCGTACTCCTCGCCACCAGGTAGCCCCGCGATGGGACGGCCCCGATAGGTGGGTAGCCGGAACTCCCAGAGGTGGCTCTCCTGCCAGCCGAAGCTCTGCTGAATCGCTTGGTGGAGCTGCGCGAAGGTCGAGGTGGTGCGGAGCAGGAAGCGCCGCCAGATCCGCGGCTGGATCTCCTGCAAGGAGACTTCGAATTCGTAGTACTTCGGCATCGGTCGATTCAGTCCGGCTGAGGGGTGGGCGGGCTCGCCGGCGTCGTCCAGCGCCAGGCGGTGGGCTCCCACGCCACGCCGCGCCGCCAGACCCGGCGAGGACGTGGGTCCAAGAACGCGCGCGCCGCCTCGAAGGCGTCGACGAGCGTCGGCCAGCGCAGCTTGTCTTCCCGCACGATGATGGCGTGGGAGCTACCCACGTGTCGGGCGGCGTAGGGAGACCTTGGGTCATCGCTCGAGACCTCCGAAGGGCGTGAGCGCGGCCTCGACGGCGGCGATCTCGCGACCCACGACCAGCCCGCGGTCGAGTGCATCGAGGGCGGCGCCCCAGAGCAGCTCGGGCGACAGGTGCTCCGCGGCGCAGTCCTCGAGCGTCCGCAGCGGAGCCGTCGCTGGCACAGGGCCGAACCATCGCCGCTCGCTCTCGGCGACGTCGGCGTAGTGGAGGATGACGCCGTCTGGCACGCGGAGCCGCCGCTGGCGCCATGCCTCGGGAACCGTGAGGTGCACCTACGAGGGGAGGACGTCGGAGAGGTCATGCAGAGCGAGCGCAGTCTGGTGGGAGAAGACGCCCTCCTGCTCCGACCAGACCCAGACCACCGTGAGATCCTCGTGGTCTCCCGCGGGGAAGTGCACGAGTCGGTACACGCCGCGTCGCACGCGGACCATGCGCCGATCTTCACGACCAGGCGCTCGACGGCCACCGGGTCGTTGTCGGTCCGCAGGGGCAGCAGATCCACGTCGCGCGTGGCTCGGCGTAGGTCGAGGGCGGCCAGCAGCAGCCCGCCGCTCGTCGTGTTGTGAGCGGATGAGGCGGCGGAGGAAGCTCTCGAGGACGTAGAGCTGAAGCAGCTCGGCGGTGGCGCGCTTCTGCGCTCGCGCGAGGCGCTGGAGCGCGAGGTGCCGGGAGCCCGCGAGGTCGGCGTGGGTGGGGTGGGTTTCGGCGTCACGAGAGGATCCTGAGGGCCTGCAGGAGGGAAGGCTCGACCTTGGGGAAGCTCCGGGCCATTGCGAGGAGATCAGCAAAGACGAACCGGAGCAAGTGCGACGCCCGCACCCGATCGCACCACCGAGCCACCACGCCGGTTGTGTTTGGGTCGAATTGGGGGTTGCGTTTGGGTCGTTTGGGGGCCATGCTCTGAGTGTCGAGTGAAATGAGGTCGAGCCATGCCCAGTTCCGCAGCAGTCGCATTCGAAGAGTCGGTACGCCGCATGACCCCAGTCGCGGCGCCCGAGGACCAACGCGAGAGCGTGGCGGCCTTGATGCAGCTGCTCAAGCACGTCACGTCCGATCTGCCGGAGGAGGCGGCCTACAAGCTGGTGAGTCCGACGAGGGAGGTCATCGAGCTGCCTCAGTCGGTGCTCCTCCTGCTGGAGCGGATCATCGAGGTCCTCGCCCGGGGCGACGCGCTCACCATCGTGCCCATCGCCAAAGAGCTCACCACGCAGCAGGCCGCGAGCATCCTCAACGTGTCGCGTCAGTACGTGGTGCGGCTGCTCGACGACGGTCGCATCCCGTACCGCAGAACGGGGACTCACCGCCGTGTTCGCATGGATGACCTCCTGGCCTACAAGCGGCAGCGCGACCGCGACCGCATGGCCTCGCTCGACGACCTGTCGCGCCTCAGTCAGGAGTTCGGGGGCTACGAGGAGATCCCTGGGGACGACTGATGGTTCCAGCGCCATTCCGCGTCGTCCTCGACGCCAACGTCCTGTTCCCGTTCACTGTGCGCGACACGCTCCTGCGCGCCGCGGCGCTCGGGATGTACCAAGTTCACTGGTCCGAGGAGATCCTCGCCGAGGCGACTCGCAACTTGATCGCCACTGGCCGGATGAACGACGAGCAGGCCGCGCACCTCATGGCCGCGATGCGCAACGCCTTCCCTGAAGCGCTCGTCCGAGGTCACGAGGAACTCACCGGGTCGATGCCCAACGAGGAGAAGGACCGACATGTTGCGGCGGTGGCGGTGAAGGCCGGCGCCCAGGTTGTCGTCACCAGCAACCTCAAAGATTTCCACCCCATGCCGGACGGCGTCGAGGCCCAGAGCCCCGACGACTTTCTGCTCGATCTCTTCGATCTCGCTCCCCATGAGATGGTCGAGTTGCTGCGGCGGCAAGCAGCCGCGCTGAAGCGACCTGCGGCTCGTGGAGGAGCGGTTCGACGAGGCGCGCGCGCGGCTCGGCGTCGGGGCAGGGCGTCCTCGCCCCGTGCTCGGGGAGCTCAGCGCGGAGGCTAAGGCTGCACCGCGCCGCTTCGCCCAGAATCGCCACGCCGCCGCGCTCGATCATGAGGTCGAGGTCCTCGGAGAGGCGCTCGATGATCCCGAAGCCCTTCGAGAGGCTTGCCGCCCTTGAACCAGATGGCGAGCTCGGTCTCGTGCAGCGCCCACAGGCTGTGGGTGATCCAGTCCCCGCACCCTCACGAAGGTCACCACGCGTTCCCAGCGTCCGAATGTACACTCGGTCGACGTGACCGCCTCGTCGCCGTTCCTCGCGCTCGATCGCAGCCGTTGGGTCGCCTCGAACGACCTCGCGTTCGCGATCCGCGACGGCTTCCCGGTCACAGAGGGGCACACGCTCGTCATCACGAGGCGCGTCGTGGCGACCTTTTTCGACGCCACGCCCGAGGAGCAGCGCGCCGTGCTCGAGCTCGTCGAAGTGGTGAAGCGAGAGCTCGACGAGCTTTCGGCCCGACGGGTACAACGTGGGGTTCAACGCGGGGGAGGCGGCCGGGCAGACGGTGATGCATCTGCACGTGCACGTCATCCCGCGCTACCGCGGGGACATGGACGACCCGCGCGGCGGGGTGCGGCACGTCATCCCGCACAAGGGGAACTACAAGCGGCTCGTGCGCTCGCTCGCCGTTGGGGGCGATGCGGATCCGCTGCTCAGCCATCTGCTTCCGCTCTTCCATCGCGCGGAGCAGGTGGCCGTCGTCGCGGCGTTCGTGCAGCAGAGCGGGCTCGACCGGCTGCGCGACGCGGTCGATCGCGCCGTGGCGCGCGGCGCCTCGGTTCGGATCCTCACAGGCGACTACCTCAACATCACGCAGGCGGCCGCGCTCGAGGATCTGGTGGACTGGGCCGCGGCGTCGGCGGTGGACGACCCTCCCCCCAGCCTCGAGCGATCGGGCGAGGGCGAGGGCGAGCGCGGTTCGCTCGAGGCGCGCATCATCGAGGTCGCGAGGCTGGCGGGTCCGCCGCGCGCGTTCCATCCGAAGTCGTGGCGCTTCGAGTCGGCGTCGATGGGCGCGCTCTTCGTGGGCAGCAGCAACATCTCGCGATCGGCGCTCGAGACGGGTGTGGAGTGGAACCTCCGCGTGGATCGCGACGGAGACGCGGGCGCGTTCGCGACGGCGGTCGCCGAGTTCGAGAGGCTGTGGGCGCAGGCGCGCGTGCTCGACGCGGCCTGGGTCGCCGACTACGCGCGGCGCGCGCGCTCGTCGCCGCTCGCGCTTCCGCCGGGCGAGGAGCTCGCCGACCCGCTCGCCTCTCCTCCCGAGCCTCACGCGGTGCAGCGCGCGGCGCTCACCGAGCTCGCGCGGGCGCGCGAGCGCGGGCAGCGGCGCTCCCTGGCGGTGCTCGCGACCGGGCTCGGCAAGACGTGGCTGGCGGCGTTCGACGTCGCCGCCTTCGCGGAGGAGACGCGGCGGCTGCCGCGGGTGCTGTTCCTCGCGCACCGGCGCGAGATCCTCGCGCAGGCCGCGCGCACGTTCAGGACGATGCTGCGGCCCCACGCGCCGAGGGTCTCGTGGTTCGTGGGGCCGGGCGGCTCCCTCGACGGCGACCTGGTCTTCGCGTCGGTGCAGAAGCTCGCCCGTCGCGACGCGCTCTCGTCGCTCGACCCGCGGGCGTTCGACTACGTGATCGTCGACGAGGTGCACCACGCGACGGGCTCGACCGACACGCCGGAGATGGCGAACGCCAAGGGGAGCGCGTCGTAGAACGCGCGACGCTGAGCCGTCGGGGCCTCGTTGGTGTTCGCCCAGTTCGTGACCTCGGGCAGTGTCGCCACGCCCCCTCGGGGTCTTCGTGGACGAAGCTCATGCGGCGCTCGCCTCCGTCTCGTGGAGCGCCCCCTCGACGAGGGCGAGCGTCGCCTTGGTGCCATAGGTCTCCGCCATCTCCCGCAAGCGCTCCCGATCCCAGCGATCGAGCCGCAGCGTGGCCACGAGCCCCTCGCGCAGCTCGCTCAGCGCGACGCCCGCCATGTCGTGGTGCTGGAGCAGGTCGACCACGAACCACTCCGGGGTGGGCTCCCGCGGGAAGTACACGCGACGCAGCAGAAAGCGCCGACCGCCCAGCTGGAACTCGCCGCTACGCCGTGTGTTGTATACGAGCGTGACCGCGAACATCGCCGTCGAGCCGAGACCCAGGGCGTTCCAGTACGGCGGACCTGTGACGAGGAAGGGTTCTCCTCCCAGGAAGGCCCGCAGCAGCTCCTCGCTTGGCGGAGGCGCGGGGCCGAAGCGCGTCGGGATCGGCGCGTAGTAGAGCCCGTGCGCGGCCGCCCGCAGCTTGCCCTCGTCCACGAGCCGCCGCGCGAGCCGCGTGGGGTTCGCGCTCCATCGACGCAGGTCCCGGGTGCGGTACGCGCGGCCGGGCTCTAGCTGGGGTTGTGCGGCGGTGCTCATGGCTGACTCTGGAAGAAACTTACCGTAGAAAACATACCGCACCTGCCGCCACGCGGGGAGCAGCGATGCCCCCGCTGCTCCCCCGCTGCTGAGAACGAGGTCCGTGTCTCTCGATTTTGTCGAGCGCTAGTAACGTACGCTTGACTTGCGGAAGGCGTTGGTAAAGAATTCGTTCCTAGTCGCTGCCATTGGGCACGCGACCTTTACCAGCGAGCGGATCATGTCGAAGCGAGAGACAGGGCGATACGAGAGCACCTCGGCGGGCGGCGAGCAGGTCCGGGCCTTTGTGCCCCACACGCTGCCTCCTACCGGCCCGCCCGTCCTCATCGAGGGTGAGCTGGCGGAGCGGGTGCGCGCCGCGGAGCAGGCGCTCGTACGCCTCGAGCTGGCTGGCGAGATGGTTCCTTCGCTCGACTGGTTCGTCTACGCGTTCGTGCGCAAGGAGGCGGTGCTCTCGTCCCAGATCGAGGGCACGCAGGCAACACTCATGGACCTCCTCAACTACGAGGCAGAGCACGACGCGGCCCCGCCAAACGCGGACGTCGAGGAGGTCTGCAACTACCTCGACGCGCTGACCTTCGCTCGCGAGCAGCTCGCCGACCCATCGGGGCTGTCGCTCTCGATGCGGCTGCTCAATGAGACTCACCGGCTCTTGCTCCGAGGGGTCCGCGGCGAGAACAAGCAGCCCGGCGAGGTACGCCGCAGCCAGAACTGGATCGGAGGCAGCCGCCCCGGCAACGCCGCCTACGTGCCCCCGCCCCCCAACGCGCTGTCCGACGTGCTCTCGGCGTTCGAGCGCTACATCCACGCTGACGACGAGCTCCCGCCGGTGGTACGCGCGGGACTGCTCCATGTGCAGTTCGAGACCATCCACCCTTACCTCGACGGCAACGGCCGCATCGGTCGCTTGCTCGTCACGCTGCTGCTCGAGCACTGGCGCCTGCTCACACGCCCGCTGCTCTACCTCAGCCTCTTCTTCAAGCGCCACCGACAGGAATACTACCGCCGCCTCAACGCGGTGCGCGTCGACGGCGACTGGGAGGCGTGGCTGGACTTCTTCCTCGACGGCGTGGCGACCATCGCCGACGAGGCCGTCGCCACTTCGCGCGACCTCTTCACCCTGGTGACCGCCGACCGGCAGCGCGTCATCCACCACACCGGCGTCAACCTCCTCGCCGTGCAGCTCTTCGAGCGCCTGCCGAGCCGGCCCATCGTCACCGCGCCCTGGGTCGTCGAGGCGCTGTCGACGACGAAGCCCACCGCGGGCCGCGCCATCGAGGCGCTCGAGGCCGCCGGCGTCCTGGTGGAGACCACGGGCAAGAAGCGCGACCGCGTCTACGCGTACCAGTCCTACCTCGACCGGCTGCGCGCTGGGACCGAGCTCGGCGACGAAGGCTGACCTCCAACCTCTGCGCACGGAACCCTCAGCGAGGCTTTAGTTTCGTGCGTCCCGAACTCACCCCTTGTGGCGAAGCGGATGGCCGCCTTGGATCGGAAAGTGGCCATGAATCTCGTGGGGTTGCGAGCGACGCGGGGGCTCCAGAGCACTTCGTGTGAACCAGCTCCGTGTCCAAGAGCCGAGGCGCTGCGACGAAGCCAGACGCGCTGGGCGTCTCATCGGTGTTCGGCGCTTTGGGTCTCGCGCAGCCGCGCTTCGAGCTGGTCGGCCTCGTCCCCGTCGAGGAGGCCGCGGCGTCGGGCATCGGCGAGGGCTCGCTCGATGTGCTCCGGGGAGAGGTGGGCGTCGATGACGTCGCGGATGGCCCGCGCCGGCTTCGTGATCGGGACCGGACCGAGCCAGGTGCGCTCTGCGTCTGGGACGTGCCCGTGGTGGAGTACCAGGCCCTCGGGCACGCGGAGCCTTCGCCCTCGCCATTCCTCGGGGACCGTGAGGTGTACGTGCTTCGGCAGGACGTCCGACAGGTCGTGGTAGCAGAGCGCGGTCTCGTGTGAGAACACGCCGGCCTGCCCGGCCCAGAGCCAGCACTCGACGAGGTGCTCGTCGTCGCTCATCGGGAAGTGGACCAGGCGGTAGACGCCGCGGCGGACGCGGCGGATGCGACCGGCCTTGAGGTGCTTGTAGAGCAGCTGTGGCGAGTAGCCGGCCTCCGCCGCTTGCACGGTGGTGAAGTAGCCGGCCTGAAGCTCGGCCGTGGCGTAGAGCGCATCCCAGCTGGGCGAGGTGGCATCGGGCATCGGGCTCACCCGTCGGCGTCGGGGAGGGCCAGAGACTCACCGGCCAGCGCGCGGGCGCGGGCGTGCTCGATGCTCTCGAGCAGCTTGCGCTCGAGGAGCTCCCGCGGCGGCAGCTCGGTCAGGTAGCTGGCGACGCGCACGGAGCCCTCGGTGAGCTCGAGGAGCTCGATCTGCTCCTCGTTCTTGTCGGCGCAGAGGATGAGCCCCAGCGGCGGGTTCTCGTCCGGCTGGCGCTCGTGCTTGTCGAGCCAGCGCAGGTAGAGCTCCATCTGCCCCTTGTCGCGGGCGTCGAAGCGGCCAAGCTTCAGCTCGATGGCGACCAGGGCTCGCAGGGGGCGGTGGAAGAAGAGCAGGTCCAGGTAGTAGTCGTCCGCCCCGATGGACATCCGCTTCTGGCGGGCGATGAAGCTGAACCCCTGGCCGAGCTCGAGCAGAAACGCCTCCAGCTCCCGCAGGATCGCGGCCTCGAGCTCGGCCTCGCTGAAGTCCGAGGGCAGCCCGAGGAAGTCGAGCACGTAGGGGTCACGAAAGACGAGGTCCGGGGAGATCCGATCCTCGTCTCGCAGGGCCTCGAGCGCGCTCTCGACGACGGCGTGCGGGCGCTTGGCGATCGCGGTCCGCTCGAAGAGCAGCCCGTCCATCTTGCTCTTGAGGGTGCGGGTGCTCCACCGCTCGACACGGCAGAGCTCGGTGTAGAACCGCCGCTTGAGCGGGTCGTCGATGGCGATGAGCTCGCGGAAGTGGGTCCAGCTCAATTGTCCACGCAGTGCGTGCACAATCTCCGTGTCCGGAAATCGCTCCACAAAGTTCATCATGTTGTAGAGGTTGCTTCGGCTGAACCCGCGGCCGAACTCGGCCGTCAGCGCCTTGGCGACCTCGGCGACGACCTCCTCCCCGTAGGCGGCGCGCTCGTCTCCGAGCACCTCCTCGCGGAGCCGCTTGCCGACCTGCCAGTAGAGGGCGACCAGCTCGCTGTTCACGGTCTGCGCGACGCGGCCGCGGGTTGCCTCGATCAGAGACCGCAGCTCTTCGACGACGGCGTCGGAAGACGGGACGAGCTTGTCGGTCATGGGTGCTCCGAGAATGAGCCGGAAGGAACGTCCGGCGCGACTCAATGTAAACCTACGGTTTAGTTTTGCGCAAGTGTCCAAAGTCGGTCCGATGTCCCAGCCGGTGCAGGAGTCGGCTCTACTCCGCTGAGGGCGTGGGCCTGGGGCTACGCCCAAGAATACCCACGAGGCGTGTCCCAGCGAGGAGATCGACTGGCTCTACTTCTTGCCATCAAGATGACGCTCTACCGGTTGAAGCAGAGCGGCGCCATCGTCACGCCGAGGCGGGACTTCTTCGTCGTGGTGCCGAGGGAGTACCGCGCGGCCGGCTGCCCGCCGGCGAGCTGGTTCATCGACGACCTCATGCGTCACATGGGGCGGCGCTACTACGTCGGGCTGCTCACGGCGGCCGCGCTCCACGGGGCGGGGCATCAGCAGCCCATGGCCTTCCAGGTGATCGTGGACTCGGCCAAGCGCGACATCGAGGTGGGGCGCGTCCGCATCGACTTCCACATGAGCAGCGTCTTCGATGGCGCGGCCACACAGCCCATGCAGACCGAGACCGGCACGATGCAGGTCGCGACGCCCGAGACGACCGCCTTTGATCTCGTGCGCTTCCCGGCCGCAGCGGGGTACTGGAGCAAGATCGCGACCGTCCTCTCGGAGCTGGCGGAGAAGCTCGACCCCGAGGCGCTCGCCGCCGGCACCGCGCGCATGGCTCGGACGGACGTGCAGCGCCTCGGCTGGCTCCTCGACTGCGTGGAGCAGCCGGACCTCGCGGGCGCCCTCGCCGCCGCGGTTGAGGGCAAGCGCCTGCTGCCGACCCCGCTCACGGGGGCCCGCGAGTCGGCGGGCGCTCCCCTCGACCCCCGCTGGCACGTGCTGGTCAACGACGACGTGGAGCCCGACCTGTGATCCCGAGAGCGAGCATCACCGCGTGGCGCAAGGCCGCGCCCTGGCCCGACAACACGCAGGTGGAGCAGGACCTCGTGCTCTCCCGCGCGCTCGTCGAGCTCTTCCGCCGCCCCGCGTTCGCCGAGGGCGCCGTGTTCCGCGGCGGAACGGCGCTGCACAAGCTCTTCTTCGATCCGCCCGGTCGCTACTCCGAAGACATCGATCTGGTGCAGCGCACGGCGGGGCCGATCGGCCCGCTCGTCGACGAGATCCGCGCCCCCCTCGACCCCTGGCTCGGCAAGCCGAAGTGGAAGGCCGGCCAGGGCCGCTTCACTCTGTACTACCGCTTCGACACGACCTTCACGCCCGTCGTGCAGATGCGCGTGAAGATCGAGATCAACACGCGCGAGCACGGCTGGTGGCCCCTCTGCGCCAGGTAGCGTGAGGAAGGCGAGCACCGTGGCCCGGCCGCCCGCGCGCGCATCCAGTGCGGTCGGGTACCGCTGGCGCTGAGACGGCCCTTCGGCGGCGTCGACCTTCACCTCGATGAACGCCAGCAGCGAGGGGCTCTCGACCTGGAGGTCGACACGTCCGCCGGGATCACGACTTCAGTCGACACGACTGCGGCAGAGACGCTGTCGTCATCGGCTGCTTCAGCCGGAGCATCGATCATGGCGAGCATCTCGCCAAGGAGAGGTTCGGCCAGCCCAGGGACTCGACGGCGGTCCATGAAGTAGCCGAGCACGCGAGAATGAGCAGGCTCATAGCGCAGCTCGCCAAGCGGTGAGAGTAGGTCGGGCGAGACTTCGAGCGCGCGCAATGCTGCGCGCTGATCACGGTCGAGCCCGCGTAGTCGCTGGACGTTCGCCCCCAACAAGCGACGACGGAGGCCCTCCGGTCTCGCCATCACGAGGTGCCGTAACAGGTTCAGGTCCTCGGCTCCGATGGGGGCCGGAGCCTGTACGTTCTGGGCGCGCTGCGCGAGCTGGCGCAAATAGTCGATGAAGCATCGACGCAGGCGGACGCCCCGCCGCCCAGAGTTCAGCGAGGCGCCGGTAGTACGCGAGGCGCGGTGTCGGCTCAGGGACGACGGGCAGGACCATCGTGTTTATCATCGCGCGTTCGTTTCCGGCAGTCGACGCTCGTGTCCGTGCGCTACGCCGGTGCGCTGGTCGTGATGGTCGGGACCCAGATCGCGCCTTCCCATTCTTTCACGAGCTGCTCTTGCCACGTCGGGTCGGGCGCGAGGACCGGGCGGCAGCCGTTCTCCGCGTGGAGGATGGCCGTGCAGAGCGCGACGAAGGCGTCGGCCACGTCGTAGTCGGGCGTCTTCGTGGTACCCGAGCTGTAGCGGCACGCGAGGGCGACGAGCCGAAGATCGACGTCGAGCTTGATGCCAGCGGCGGTGCACGCGGCGATGCCGAGACGCACTGCTTCGTCGGGCCTCGACTTGTAGCTCGCGAGCCCCATCGTGCGCAGCGTCGCGCCCGGGTAGACCTCGATGATCTCGCCAGCGCCGCGACCGCCCGGAAACGGCAGCACGCGGTAGTGGTGCGACTCCCACAGCTTCGAGAGCAGCGCGTTCCCGAGGAGCGTCATCTGGAACGTCGCCTGGAACTTGTCCTTGAGCGGCGGCTGCCCACCGGCGGCGATGTCCGTCGCGCGCCTCGTCCAGAGCCGCGCGCGCTCGCCGCGGTCGCGCCACGGGGCGAAGGGCGCGAAGTCGAGCGGGTCGCTGAGCGGGAGGCGCTGCGCGATCCACCAGTTGAAGGAGCGCCAGCCGAGGAACGCGCCGTCCTTGTAGCCGACGTCGACGGCGAACTTTAGGTCGCGCAGGAGCCGGTGCGGGACGCAGAACGGGAAGTCGAACCCGACGACGCGGGCCGGTCGGGCCGTGAGCTCGTCGACGAGCTCCTTCGCGGTCCAGCCCGGAGGGTCGTTCGCGAGGAGCCGTGTGTTCATCCCGGTCGCGTCGACGCGGTAGGAGTGCCATCCCGTCGAGTGCGCGGCGATGGCGATGATCTTCCGCCGCTGGTCGCGCGCCCGCTGCGGCGCACCGAAGTCGACGCCGACGATCATCTCGACCTCGGGTGCGCGGCGAAGGAGACCAACGGGACCATGACGCTTCAGTTCCCGCCGCCGTGGTCCAGGGCGAATCGCGCGGCGAAGGCGGTCGCGCCTGCGCGCGCGGGGACCGGGACCGAGCGATCAACAGGCCCATCGCCGCCCCCGATTACGCCGACGAGCAAAGCTCGCGCGACCAGCTCTCCACGCGCGAGGGCGGGCACCGTTCGTCGCTACTCGCGAGCCATCGCCCCGATGATCAACGATGATCAACAGGCTCGGCCCCGTCGCGGGCGCCGAAGCTGCTAACCAACGGGGCCGACTGTTGATCGCCGGGTACGCAGTTAAACGCCTCTCGGCTTCTCTCTCCCCACCGGGACAGGAGAGAGAGCGGGAGAGCTGTCCCACGCGGCGCTCATCGAGCTCACTCGGCGCTCTCTGCGAGCACGCGCGAGAGCGCCGCTGAGGCACGCGCAGCGCGCGGAACGCCTGGGGAGAAACGGCGAAGCCCCCTCGGATCGCTCCTTGGAGGCTTCTGTTTACCGACCCTCGCCGTCGGTTGGCGACGAGAGAAAAATGGCTCCCCTCGCGGGAGCTTGCGACGAAGCAGGCCGGATGAGGGCGCGGGCGCAAGTGGTGGATCTCGCAGGGGTCCCGGAGATCGCGGGCTTCCGAGAGCGCCTCGTGTGAAACAGCGGCGGGGGCGAGAGCCGAGACGCTACGACGAGGCGGGATGGCCAACTGCATAGACCTCCGTCCAGGGCCGAACTTCGAACGTCTTGCCTTCGTCACGCACCACGACATCCAGGAGGCGGACACAGCTACCGGCTTCGAAAGGCGGGAGGTGCTGGCCGACTGCTGCGTCGTACACGACGTTGACCTCACGCCCGCTCGTCTCGGCGAGGAAGCCGTTGGGCGACGGCTCTGCGCTGACCGTCACCTCGAGGTCCGTCGTACCCGCGCGCGGGCGCCCAAGGCTTGCCTGGTACGCCCGCCAGCCGGCCGCACAGCGGGCGCGGGCGGGACAGTAGCCGCAGTCCTCGCCGGGGCGAGCTTCCGCCGGCGTGTCGGCCAACAGCCGCTTTGCGTCGTCGATGCTTTCTTCGAGGCGCCGCTCCGCAGCGAGCAGCTCCGCCTCGCCGATCCGCCACTCCGACCGCTCGTTCAGGTACTGGACTACCAGGCGTGCTGGTCGGAACCCTGTCCTGCGCCACCAGAGCACGCCGTACAGCTTCAGTTGCATCTCGTGCTCGGCCTTGCGCTTGCCCGTCTTGAAGTCGACGACCTGCACGTCGCCGTCGACGAGCTCAACGAGGTCGATGATGCCGCGAAACGGCAGTGCAGGATGATCCACCTCAACCTCGCTGACTGCCCCACGCTGCTCGAGAAGCTGCATGGGTTCAACTGAGCTCGAGGGGGCGGCGCTTGCCCCGGTGGTCCGGGGCGCGGCGTCCAGAGGTGTGTACTGCTCGCGGAACAGCCGAATCGCGCGGTTGGCGAGTTCTCGTGGTGGGGTGCGAAGGACGAAGAAGGGGCCTGACCGGGGGTGACGCGCGAGTCGATCATTCCACTGGTCGACGGCTCGCGCGAAGTGGCCCCAGAAGTCGACTTCAGCAACGGCCTCCCTGAAGGCCGGCGAGGTGATGCTCGGAAGCCCGCGCTTCCCCAATGCCCGAACGAGCAGCTCGATTCCCTCGTGCACGATGGTGCCCTCGAGCGCCTTCGGGTGCGGTCGCTGCGGGAATCGGCCGTGTTCCCCCCACTCCGAGTGGAGGAGCTGCCACTTGCGCGGGCAGGCGCCAATAGCCTGGAGGCTCGAGAAGCTGAAGTGGTCAGGAGGCGCGGCCCAGCTGGTCGGCGCCTCCAGCTGGTAGAAGCTGGTCATGGCGTCGATCCGTCTGGGAGCTGCAGCTGTCGAACGGCTTCGGGGAGGTCGTGAACGAGCGTGAAGGCATCGAGCTCGACCACCTCTTGGAATGCGAGCTGAGCGGCGCCGGTGACATCCGAAGGCCGGAGCGTCGGGTCCACCAGCGGATGATGGACGTCGAGCCAGACTCGCCCGCTGGCGGCTTCGAACTGCATCGGGACGACCACTCCGTCTGTCGTGACGGCTTCCTGAACCGAGATCCCCCGCAGGCCCAGGTACTCGCGCAACCCGATCAGGGACTGCGCCTTGTCGGCATCACCGACAGCGGGGACCTCGCCCGTTCGCACATGGCGAAGCAATGCCAGTGCGAGGTGCCGGTCGAGCGACGCGTGGATCCAGTTGTTGCCGTAGTGCCGGATGCACCGGTAGCAGGACGACGAACAGTCGCAGTCGTCCAGCAGCTTCTCTGTGGCATCGAGGACCTGCTCGAGCGCATCCCCGACCGCCCGCGCATACCCGGCTCCGCCGGGAAGCAGGTCGTATAGGTAGAGCTGGGCCTCGTCGGTGCGTCCGCCGAGCACTGGCGCCCACCAGCCCGAAAGCTCCCCTTCGTCGATCTGCAGCTCGCGAGAGGCCGCAAGAGCAATGGCTTCGACCAGCGACGTCAGCGCCATGCGTGCTGCACGGCTGAGCAAGCCTTGGGTCGTCGGCGTGCCGAGGCGCATGGGGTCGCCGACCTTCAACCGCAGCAGCAACGCGTCCGTGGGGAAGCGGTGGCCGAGGTAGAACGGCCCGTGCGCGACGCCGACGCAGATCGCGCCCTTCTCCAGGGGATGACGATGCTGAACGGGGTTGCCGCCCTTCGTCAGCGTCGTGTTGGTGAACCCCGGGCCGTACTCTGGCTCCGAACGGCCGCAGTCCGGGCACACGCGGAAGCCACGCTCGCCGACGCCCTTGTTCACGACCGCGAGCATCCTCGGCCCAGTCCAGATCCGGAGCCGGCCAGCGCAGGCTTCCAGATGCCAATCTTCTGGCGGATCCTGTACTTCGAGCCGCGCGCGATCCGTCATTCCCGCATAGGTGATGGCCTGCCCGCGATCGACCTCTCGCTTGGTGTTGATATCCGGCGCGAAGCCCGCCGGCGTGATGAACTCCGCGTGCGCGACCTGGTCGCTCCCGCAGCAGGGGCAGAGCGTCATCGCCGAGGCCGAGGGGTCCAAGCTCACGAAGCTGCATGCTCGGCACGCCGTGTACGGCTGGCGCCGCGACAGCGTGGGTTCCGGCGTCGGCTCGTAGGGTGAGAACAGGGCAGCGGACTCGAACCGCCACTTGTCGATGGTGAGGCTGCGACCCGGCGCGTACTCGGTCAGCGCAAGTTGCAGGTCACGCTGGGGCTCGTAGTCGAACGTCCGGCGACCGGTCGGATCACCTGGCCGCCGCGGCTTGGAGACCCAGAACGACACGACGTCGGTGGGAAAGGCGTAGCGCGGGAACACGGCGCGGCCGATGAGCGTCTGCAGTAGCTCGTCCTCGAGGCGGCGTTCGAGAGCTTCTCGTTCAAGCCCCTCCAGCTCGTCGCGCTTCGCGAACTCCTCGACGGGCAGAACGTCGCGCAGTCGCGCCTTCAGGCGTGGCACCGCCTCAGCTATCGTCTGCTCAACTTTGGGGATCGCCTCGTCGAGACCATACGAGAACGTCGGCGCCCAGTGGCGCAGTTCTTCTCGTAGCGTGGCCTCGTTGTCGGTCAGCCAGGCCTCAAGGCGCTCCAGCGAACACGGATGGGCCTCGGAGAGAAACTGCTCCACTGTGCCAAGGGACTCGAAGAGGATGTAGGCACTCGAACCGGTGTCGGTCGGCACCCGCTCATGGAAGAAGCGCTGCACCAGGTACGCGTGGATGTGGCGCTCCAGGACCTGCTGGTTCTCCACGTAGACGATCGGGGCCCGCACATCGCCCGAGATGATTGCCGCGGGATGCTCGAAGAAGTGCGAGTCGTGCGAGGTGCCGTGCGCGTACGTCACGACCGAGGCAATGGAGCGCCCGCGGCGGCCGGCGCGACCAGCTCGCTGCTGGTAGTTCGCGACATGCGGCGGCACGTTCCGTAGGGCGACGCCCGACAGTGCCCCGATGTCGATGCCAACCTCCATCGTCGTCGTGCAGCTGAGGACGTCGATGGGGGGCTTGCCGTCCAACGGGATGTCCTGGAACCGGAGCTCGTACTCCTCCACCTTGTTGAAGGCGCTGTCATCGGCGTTGCCGGTGAGCTGAGCCGAGTGCTCGGCCGCCGAAAGCCCAAAGGGCTCGAGCGACGCTGGTTCGAAGGCACGAAGGACCTGGTCGCGGTAGAAACCTGTCCGGGCGTCCAGGTAGGCCGGGTCGGCTTCGACCAGCCGCCCGCAGCATCCAGGGCAGATGTCCTCAAGGGATTCCGGGTGGATCCGACCGCAGTCCACGCAGCGCAGCCACGACGCATCGAGGCGTAGATTCAAGCTCAACCCGAGTGGCCGCAGGTAGTAGAGGTCGCCCTCGAAGTCGAGGACCTCGCTGTTTCGCACGAGCGCTTTGAACCAGTCGGCGACCTTGGTAGCGGCGTCCTCGTCGCCCCCCAAGACTCGAAGGACGTATTCGTCGAGGCGATTCGGCAGCACCTGGTTCATGAGCTCGGCGTTGATGCCTACAGGGCCCGCCCACCCCTCTCCCAAGTCCCGGAGCTCCGCACCGTCGGGTCGAAAGCTCCGACGTTCCAGGTGAAGCCGCACCCACGATCGAAACAGGACGCGGATCGCTTCGTCGTCGAGCCCAACGGCCGGGAAGTCCTCGAAGACGTGGTCGAGGTCCGGGTCCTCCTGGATGGTTCCCAGAGCCAACGACGGCAGGGAGTAGTAGCGATCGGTCAGCTCGCTGAAGAGCGCCTGTGCGAACGAGCTCGTCGGTCGAAGCCCACCTCGGTTGGCGAGCTTCATCGCCTCCTTGAGCGACTTGCCCTTCACCCGACGAAGGTGGTTGTGAAACTCGACCTCCTCGGCTGACGGGAAGAGGTCGTAGCCGCGGTTTCCACAAAGCCACACCACCGCGGGATACAGCCAGTGCATCCCCGTCAGCCCCTCCTGCTCTCGCAGCTCGTGAGCGGCGAGAGCGATGACCTGCCTGAACAAATCGCGCGCGTGGCTGTGCTCCAGAGCTGGAGCGAGGCGGGCAGCCTTCTGCCGGCCATCGCTGAAGACGAGCACCTTCCTGCCATGGTTCGGCAGCTTCGGGTCCAGCTTCTGCGGCGCTTGCTCAGCGAACTGAGCCTCGATGAGTGCCGTGAATGGCTGCTCGCCACGCGTCCGGAAGTCGTAGATCCGTGCACGGGACGGCGCGCTGGGCTGGCACATCGCACAGCGCCCGAACTCAGGCTGGCGGCCACCGTCGCCATCCACGCAGATGTAGAGGCTTCGGACCTCGTCGTCCGCGTACCGGACGTGCGGGTCGAGGTAGCCAGTCTTGAGGTGAACGCGCAGCTCCTCGGTCCGCTCCGGGTACCGAGGCGTGACCGGCAAGAGCTGGAAGCGAACCAGGTTGCCTTCCGTCTCACCCCAGAGGAACTCGATGGTGTCGAGTGTTCCCGACTCAGCGTACGCAAGCACGTACGGCGTCCCACACGAGCGGCACGACGCGAGCTCGAAGACACGAGATCCGCAGGCGTCACAGGTCGCGCGAGGAAACGAGAAGAGCTTCCCGACGACGGCCTCTTCACTCGGCTCGGCTTGGCGACCCGAGCAGCAGGGATTCACGCATGCGTAGAGACCGTGCAGCCCACGGAACATGCCGTGCACCCGCGTGGGTACGAGGCCCGGGCTGTCCGGCTTCTTCCGGGCCAGCGTACCCAGGGCGAGCAGCGCTTGCAGCGCACGCTCTTTCCTCGGGTGACCTGGGAAAACTCGGTCTGCGAGCTCGCTCAGGGCCCTGGCATTGCCGGCGGCCTCGAGCACCAGTTGATTGACCATCGGGCGCTGTGACAACGCATCGTGCAGGGCCGCCAGGAGGCTTGCCTCGTCTTCTGACGAGGCCGACTGCCCGTAGAACGCGAGCACCGGAGAGAGGCACCGCGCGAGCGCCTCGCCAGTCAGTGCCCGGTTGAGCGCGTTCAAGTCAACCGATGCGAGGAGGTCCGCCTCTTCCCCAGTCGCGGGAGCCGCCGGCTCAGGGACTTCACGTGTGCCCGTGATGGCAGTGAAGTCGTCGGGCGTCTTGCCCGACAGGTCGGCTGCGAAGCGCCGGATGTTCGACAATGCCGCAGCGTCCGTGCCCAAGGAGGCGCTCGTGGCGATGACTCGCAACTTGTCCGGCCGATCGTGAATCCCGAGGCGTGCGCGAAGCCGCCGGAGCAGGAACGCCACCTCCGCCCCCTTGGCCCCGCGGTACATGTGGGCTTCGTCAAGAACGAGAAGAAGTTGTGCGTCGTCCCGCTCGAGCCAGCGGCGCGTCTCGCTGAAGATGGGGCGTTCGAACGGCCTCATCAGCATGTACTCGAGCATCGAGTAGTTCGTAACCAGGACGTCCGGGGAGTGGCCCGGTCGGGTGCCGACGCCGTGCACCATCTCGTGCCGCGTCAGGAGCTCACGGTCGCCCGGGGAGGTGTGCAGGCGGCGCTCCCAGTGGTGCTTCGTGTACTCCGTGCCCGCGCGCTCACCGGTCTGATAGGTCGCCCGACGTTCTTCATTCTTGGCGAAGAAGGCCCGCAGGTCCTTCGCGGGGTATCGTCCGAGTTCACGCAGCCGCTGCTCGAGGTCGGCGTCCATGTTCAGGTAGTACTCGAGCAGCGGCGCCACGCGTTCGCTGTCCTTCCCTCCCTTGCGCGGCCCGGGATACGGCGTGCGCCCCGTGTACATCCCGAAGCGCGGGAACCGAGCCGACGGCAGCTTCGAGAACTCCTCCGCTACAGCCTGCTCGCCGAAGAGCAAGCGAAGCCGCGACAGCTGGTCGTTCACGAGCGCATTCATCGGGTAGAGGATCAGCGCTCGTACGGCAGGCAGCGCGAAAGAGTCGGGCCGCTCGTGTGCTTCATCGTAGAGGGAGCCGAGCATCGGCACGAGGAAGCACTCCGTCTTGCCCGATCCCGTTCCCGTGGCGACGACGATGTCCTTGCCCTCGACGAGGAACGAGGTGAACGCGCGCTCCTGGTGTCCGTACATGCTGGGGTAGAGGATTCGACGCTCCTCCCCGCCGGCGCTGGCCCGGGTCGGGGTCATCGCCAGGCTCGAGAAGAACCTGCCGACATGGTCGGGCAGGCCGAGCTCATCGTAGCCCCGAGGCGACGACGCGTAGCGCGTGGTCGTCTCGATGAACGGCTCCTGGGCGAGCAGGTGGCCGCCGGCCTCGGTCTCGAGCAGTCGGCGACGTGCGCGAACTAGCGTTGGATCGCTCAGGGGGTAGGCGCTCTCGATGTATCCGCGCAGCGAGTCACTCAGCCGCTGGACCAGCCGGGTGGGCGTGAACCGGTCATCCGTGATCGGCGGGCGCTCCAGCGCCGGTGGAGGTGAACTCGGCTTGGTCACCCGGACGCGTGCGCGAGGACGCGAGCGCTCGATAGGCTTCACAGGTTCGCTGGCACGGTCGACCCAGGCGGCCAGTGCCGCATCGACCGCATCGCTCATTCCAACGAGGCGGTCTCCGATGGACTCGGCGGTCTCACCCTCGAGAAGAGCGTCCAGGAAAGCGGAGGACACCTCTGTGACGCCGGAGAAGTCGAGAGTGATCCCTGGCTCGAGCTTGCGTCGCAGAAAGGCCGCGTCTCCGACGTCCAGGAGGCGCAGCGCATCGTCGGTGTACTTGGCGAGCTTGAGTGCGGTCATCGCGCGTCCTCCACGTGCCAGTCGTCGGTGTTCAGCTCGAGAAGCGCATCGTGCCGACATCCGTCGGGGACGACGAGCATCAGCCCTCGCATGGCTCGAGTGAGCCCCACGTAGAGAAGACGCCGCTCATGTCGCATGCGCTCGTCGAAGAGCTCGGGATCGTCGAAGTCCTCCGCCACCGGATACGTCCCGTCGTGGAAGCCTGCCGCCACCACGATCGGGAACTCGAGGCCCTTCGCGCTGTAGAGGGTGATCACCTTGACAACGTCCGCAGCGAGGTCGAGCTCACGGCCGGCAAAGTAGCGCGCCGGCAGCCCAGCGTCGGAGAGAGATTGCGCGAGGTTTTCGCCAACGGCTCCGGCGGGAACGAGGACGGCGGCTGCACTCGGACGCAGATGGAGATGCCGCGACATCTGCCGCACGAACCGTGCGATCCACTCCGCCTCGTTTGCTTCGTCGACGCCGCGAACAAGCACCGGTAGCGGCCCCTCATGGACACTGTTCGATGCCTCCAGCTTCTCGTCCGTCTCGGGCCGGAGCATTGTGAAAGCCGCGCGGTCGATCTCCTTGGTCGAGCGGTAGTTTCGACGAAGGACGGCTGTGCGGCCACGGAACTGAAGCCGAGGATGCGCTGCCGACCAGGTGTAGTTACGCGAGTAGATGGACTGCTTCGAGTCGGCGGCGAAGAACAGGCCCTCTGGTGTGCGGGCCACCTCGGCCATGAGCGCAAGTGCCGTTGGGCTGAGATCTTGCGCTTCGTCGACGAACACAAAGTCCCATTGGAGGTTGGAGCTCCCCGCGCGGACGACCTCGAGCGCCTCCTTTCTCAGGGCCGGAAACCGCTCGCCTGCATGCTCGAGGAACACTTGCCGTAGCTCCCACAGGGTCTCACGGAGGCCTTCGTTGAAGGCCACGCCCCGGCCTGGCCGCGGCGCGGCCTTGTACTCATCGACGGTGCGGAGATCTCGGCCGTCGATGATCCAATCGAACTCCTCCACGATGTACTTGTCGGAGAGCCGGTCGAGCGCCCGCTTCCTGCGTTTCGCCTCGAAGGCCGAGGGGCTCGTCGGTACGAATGCGCTCCTGAGCTTCTTCAGTCGCTTCATCGCGTCGTAGTCGGACTCCAACGCGCCGACCTTGCGCCGCTCCGAGACGACCTCGCGCGCGATCTGGTCGACCGTCGCAACACGAACGCGAGCCATCTGCGCTGGGCTCAGGATCTGCTCGAGCAGCTGCCGGGTTACGGTAAGGAGGGCGCGGGTGTAGGTTGTGAAGAGGACCGTCTCGTCGCCCGTGGCCCCGGCGCTCTCGAGCACCTCCTTGACGCGGTAGAGCGCCACGGTGCTCTTGCCGGTTCCGGCCCCCCCGCGAACCATCGTCGGACCCTTCATCGCCCAGCGCGTGAGCCGTACCTGGTCCTCATCCAGCCGGAGCAGGAAGCCCAGGAGGTCGCCCTCCTTGTACCGAACGAGATGCTCGGTAGACGGAACGACGAGGTCCGGCTGTTGGGCGACCACCTCCAGGCTCGGCGGAAACATGGCGTCCAGAACCCGCGCAAGTACATCGCCGCCAACCGGGGCCTCGAGCAGGTCCTCCTCCGTCTTGCAGCGGAGAAGGAACGGGTAGGCTCCGGCGGGGACGCTCTGCTCTTTCAGCCAGTCCTTCGTGATCGCGATGGGCAAAGCCTTCACGGTCGATGCGGGCTCGAAGGTGAAGCTCGGTGGAGTAGCAGCCTCGAGCACGTCGTCGAGGTCGTCGTCGAAGTCCGGCGGGAGCTGCGGGGACTGGTCGCCATCGGGAATAGCCCGGTAGGTGTCTTCCTGGCGCCGGCGTACGCCGAGCAGGCTGACCCAGTCGTCCCCAAAGCGATAGAACACGCGATGGTCACCGACCCGAAGCCGATAGATGCCATCCCCGCCCTGGAGCTTCTTCTTCAGCTTTCCGTCGGGAAACGGATCGGTGACGAGCCAGTTGATCTTCTCCCACAGTGAGGCGGCGCGCTCCGCCGGGAACACCAGCAGTTCGCGCATACATGTGGGCTTGATGGTGATCTGACGCTTGCTCATGCCGGCGCCTCCTCCTTGAGGTCGAGCCCGAGGCGGCGGCAGAGCGTGTCGAGCACATCGTCAGCGCGAGAGAGGGGGATCGACCATTGTTGGTGGTTCTCGGCTCGCACTGGAGCGGCGAGAGACGCGAGGTATCGGTACTCGGCCCGTGGCAGCCACTCGCGAAGTCGCAGGTGGGCAGACGTATCGTCACGCTCGACGGCCGCAGGCACGGGGCGGTCGACCTCGCGTGCCACTGCGAACAGCGCCCGAGTCGCCTCGTCGGCCATCAGCGACACGAAGGGCGCGCTCGAGGGTGTTTCGCCAGGTTCTGTCCAGGCCCAGACCCAGCGACCGAAGGACGTCCGAGCACGCCAGAGTCGCGGCGGCTCGTCGGACTTTCGACGCCACCGTGGGCCGTCGTCGGTCAAGACGAGACACTTCCAGTCCAACGCGCCGTCGCGCTCGAGGCTGCCTCCGGATTCAGGCTCCCACTGCAGTCGTTGGTCGAGGCCATCCAACCACGCTGGACCTGCGACCGGAGCCAGGTCCAAGCCTGCCCAAGCTTCCGGCGACAGGACCACGCCGCCCATGGATTGCACCGCGCTCTCCGCCTCGGCGACCGCATTGGGGGCGAATCGATGGATGCGCCGCACGCCGTCGACGACGAGGTCCCCCGGGAGCATGGGGCGGAGCCGGTGGCATGGAAGGCTGCACACGAGGCGGTGGGACGTGCCGTCCAGACGGATCGCGCGGAGAGGGCTGATGTGGAGCACGCCGCCGCTCGATGCGGAGATGTCGCCCTCGTACTCGAGGGCATCGCAGAGCTCGCGCAGGCGAGCCCGAGAGTGCTCCGCTTCGCCACCGAGTGCGCGTTCGAGTCGCTGCAACATGGTCCAGCGAGCGCAGCTGCTGCGCGCGGTCACTTCAGCGCGCATGAGATCCATCAGGGTCTCGTCGCGCTGCAGGTCCCCCCAGCGCCCGAGAGTCCGCTCGGCAATGTGGTCGGGTGTAGCGATGACCAGCTTCATCACACGCCCTCCGCGACGTCCCGGAGGAATGCAATGAGCAACTCGTCCTGGCCGAGAACCTCCTCCAGGTCCCACACCTTCAGGGGCAGCCTGCTGCGCCTGCGGTGCTCCGCCCAGCCGAGGCCAGTGCTGATCAACGCGTTGTCGACGCCGAAGCGCAGACACACGCCGTCGATCCACTCGAGAAGGTCTTCGCCGAGCGCCGGTTGCAGCTCCTCCAGCATTACGAGCACCCGCTTGCAGCGGCGACCGATACCCTCGGACCGCCTCTCCGTGACCAGCAGCCTGGCGGCCGCCGCATGCAGCGGAGGTTCCTCCGGAAGGTCCGCGATGGGTTCGACCTCGTAGCCAAGGCATTGCCCAACGGGCTCGAACCACATCGGCAGCAGCTGCGCGAATGCGCCGCCGCGGCGCCGGACGAAGTCACTCTTCGCCCTCACCAGCTCGCCGAGCTTCTCGCCCACGCCGTTCACAGTCGCATGCCGTTCGTGCTCCAGAAGGAGCGAGCCGAGCTCCGCGAGGTCGAGAACGAGATCGCCCAGCAAACGGCGTTCGCGGCGCCCTCGCGTCAGGCTGAGAAGCCTGCCCATGTCGAGCTGGCCGGTAGTGTCCAGCTCGACGGTCGCGAGGTAGTCGTCGGCGACCTCACGCCAGAGCACGCGGACGCCCCATCCAGGGGGACCTTCGATGACCAAGTCCTCCCGCTGCAAGAGCGCAAGGTCGCCACGCCAGATGCGCATTGCCGTGTTCGGTGCGCCCGTGTGCAGGGTTCCCGCGACCATGGCGCTCCATGATGCTCGCGGCGGTGCCGACAGGTCCGTGCTCACCTCGAAGGGAAGGTGGGCGGGCTGAATCCGGGTGCGCTGATGCAGCAGCGTGCAGAAATAGCGCCCAACGGGCAGGCTCGAGAGCCCGATGGTCGCGGACGTGCCTGCTGGCAGGGCAACGCGACGCGGGCCATCGGGCCCGTGAACGAAGATCTGCGCCTCGCCGTCGACCTCTGCATCGTACCCATTCGCCGCGACGGTCACGGAGGCCGTGCCCTCGCTGCACGCCGCGAAGGCAGCGAAGGCATCTCCTCGCGGGGTCGAGCGCCATTCGTCGGGCCAGCTGGGCAGCCCGAACGAGAGGCGCGGAGCGAGGTCACCGAGGCGGAGCCCGAGACGCTCAA
Source organism: Myxococcales bacterium (assembly GCA_019637115.1). Classification (GTDB taxonomy): domain Bacteria; phylum Myxococcota_A; class Polyangia; order Polyangiales; family Houyiibacteriaceae; genus JACKEH01. The sequence goes on from JAHBWH010000007.1 coordinate 61,171, forward strand.
TGGCCTGAACCAGCTCAGGACCGGGTGCAGAAGGCAACGCCAGCTCGGCGAGGTACCAGCCGTCCGCGAGAGGGGTTGCCGCGATGGAGTGGTCCGCGGGCTCCCACAGTCCGGGCGGGAGCAGCAGACGGTATTCTTGCCCCGGCGATAGTTGATCCCCGCTCAACAGCCGGCCGACTCCATCGACTCCGACGCGGAAGGCGGTGACGTGATCGTGTGGCAGTCCGGCCACGTCGAGGGCCGAGAGATCGACGTCCGGGTCGTCTTCGAAGCCGTGGGCGCGGCAGGTCCACGCCCCCTCCGACGGCAGCACAGGCACCTGCACCGGGCGCAGCCTCGCGTTGGACGCGAGGGTCTGCCGGCTTTCGCCCGTGACCCCGCGGACGACGAGAAGCTTCACGAATGTCCAGAGGCCGAACAGCGGCCCGAGCTCGAGGTGTGGACCGCCCGCACCCATGTCGAGGCACACGAGCTGGCTGTTCCACGCCGCGGTGTTCGGCTTCTCGTCCCCTTCGGCTGTTGGCGAAGGTGTGGACTCGAAGAAGCGCGCGGCTCGTGCCGAAAGGCGCTCGTGGACCTTTTCGAGCGCGTCCCTGGTGTCCAGCTCCCGGCGGCCTGGCCGTCGCAGGGGCTTCGGGCGGCGCGCGTACTCGTCGGGCGACAGCGGCTGGATGACCTTCGCAACGACGGTCAACGCCTCCTCGTCCTCTACCTGGAGCTCGATGTCCGGATAGCGCTCCTTGTCCGGGTTGAGCGAGACAAGCGTGATCTGACGGTGGCGCCCTTCCTCGTCACGCTGATCCGCCACGTACTTCTTGACGGCGTAGCTGCCTGTCTCCGGGTCACGAAACGAGCCGCGTACCAGGACGCTGAGAAGCTGCTTCGTGCCCGATGGCCACAGCTCGAAGATCGCGTAGCCACCGTCGACGAGGCCGCTGCGGCCATCGTCCATGCTGTGCCCTTCGACCTGGGCCACGAACATCCGCGAGTTCAAGCGCCGCCGGTTGGACACGCGGATCCACCCGAGCGTTTCAATCAGCTGCTCCTGGGCTCCCGGCCCCCACTCGCCGGCCGGCTCGGAGGCGGCCGCAGCCTTCAGGCTGTGGAGAGGGAGGTGCGTCGTGTACTTCTCCAGCTCGCCCACTTCGTCTTCGATGGCCGGGTGCTTGGAGAGCTCGGCTGCCGCGAGTCGTACTTCGTCGCCGACCAGCACCAGACGCGGGTCAGCCGGACACAGGACGCACCGTCGGCCGAAGTGCCGCCCGATCGCCGCGAGCGCCGTGCTCAGGTCCGCGCTCCCACTGCGGCTGCCATGCAGCTCTCGATGGAGGGCGTCGTTGGCGACCAGGTCTTCGGCTCGAATCCAGCGCTGCCAGGGCGTCTGACGGAAGCGCGCGTCCTCTCGGAGTCGTGCGTCCTCACCGAGGTTCCAGTGCGTAGTCTGGAGCAACTCGGGCTCCGACAGGGACGTGAGGGAGCGGCCGAGCCGGTCCAGCAGTGTGTCGAACGACGGACGACGCGCGGACCGACCGAGCTGGAAGGTGCGTGTCATCACGATCCACCTCCCATACTGGCGAGCGTTTCGCCCTCGGGGAGGTGGAGCCCGAAGCCCTCTCGAACGATGGTCTCGAGTTGCTGTGCGAGCGCAGTCCTGCCCGAGCTCGTCCACAGGCGATGACGAAGGTCGACGAAACGAACGCCCACGGTGCCCACCCGCGTGCCCGCGTGTCGAGCCAGCGCATCGAGATCGCGCGTCGATACGCCGTCGGTGTGGGGGTAGAGCAGGAAGGCGCGATCGCAATCGTAGCGATGCAGGTAGGCGTAGAGCTGGTACAGGTCGTCGTTGCTCGGGCGCGCAGCGTGCTTGTCCGAGAGGCGCTTCCACTTCGTGTCGATGATGAGAGTGCGACGGCCGCCCGGGCCGTCGAGGGTGAAGAGCAGGTCGGGCGCGAGGCGAAGGACGTCCTCGCGGCCGGCTCCGTCACCGTCGCGATAGAGGCTGAAACGGTGTCCCTTGGCCTGCGGGAAGAGGCTTGCTCCGGCGACCCGTGGAATCACGTGTGTCGCGAGGAACGCGGCGATGTACCGCTCGAAGACCTGGTCCATGTCGAAGAGCAGGGAGAAGGTCTCCACGTCTCCAGCCCTGGCGTCCGCGGCCTGGCCCTCGATGAGCATCCGCGCGAAGGCGTAGATGTCTTCGAAGCGTTCGTTCTGACGGTTGAAGACGGGATCCGGCTCGTGGAGCCGTGCCGACTGCTCGGGGACGTTGTCGAGCAGCGCGAGAACCTGGTTGCACTTCACATGCAGCGCTGCCGGCAAGGTACGCCCAGCGAGCAGTCGACAGGCCTGCTTCAGTCGACGCGAGATGGGCGTCGCTTCCGAGAGGACGTCATGTCGGCAGTAGAAGCGATGCTTCTGTGCGCTGTTGCGGGCGACGTGACGTGAGAGCAGAAGCTTGCCCCGCAGCGTGCCGAGGTTCGACTCTTCGGCCAGATACCCTCGGTCCACCCCTCGCCGGAGCTCGTAGAGCGCGCGGTCGAGAAAGGCATCAACCAACTGGTCGTGGAGTGTGCCGCGCTTGAGCGACAGGTCCGCCAGTCCGCGTGCACGCACCGCCCCAAGGCCTCCGCGGAGCAGCATCTCCATGAGGTTGCATCGCGTGTCCTTGACGAAGCCCTCGTCGGCAGGCGCCTCGCGTTCGTCCGTCTTCGGAAGGATCTCCACCTGGAGACCCGGGACCTGCATCACGCCGACCCACGGGCCAACCAGGCAGTAGTTCCGTCGCCAGCTGAAGATCGCGGACTCGCCCCGTTCCTCGCGCGCAGACTCCGCACGGAGCAAGCGGTCGTAGAGATCCGCAGGCAAGCGCCGGCGTGAGGGCGTACCCGTCTCGTGCGAACCGCCGTCCGCGGTGTCGTCGGCCCGAATCAGGCGGCCGCGCTCGAGGACGGTGACGCGCAACATCAGGGCTCCTTGGCGGCCGATAGGCCAGCCACCAGCTGGGCAGCGGCGGCGCTCCGGTCGACGATGCCCACCACCTCGAGGAAGGCCTCGGCGAGCCATTGGTCGCTCGTCGGCGCCGGTCCGCGCGGCCGGAACACCGGATGCACATCCCAGGCAACCTGGTCGACGTACTCATCGTGGTCGAAGCCCAGCACCACCTTCTCTTCGAGGCGGCTTACGGTCAGTAGGGTCCCCACGGTCGCGCCCGGGTCCCGAAACTCCTTCGGCGTGCCCTCTGCCTTGAGGGGGTAGCCCAGGGCGAGCGCAACCTTGTCCCACTGGCCGAAGAAGTACTCCTGGAGCAACGGCAGAATCCGGTCGGCGAAGACCTGTCGGAGGTCGCCCAGCGTGCGGACGCCGAGGAAGTAAGCGTGCCCGATCTGATGCTCTCGGTCGTAGAGGTAGCGCAAGCGCGTGTTGAGCCGCTCGAAGACCTTCACCACGAGGTCTCGGAGGGTCTGCGCGGCACCGGCGAGCTCGAGCTGCCTGTCGATGATGCTCGCGTCCGGCATCATCTCCTCGAACGTGAACCGCCGCCGAAGCGCGACGTCCATCAGCGCGATCGACCGATCCGCCGTGTTCATCGTGCCCAGCACATGCAGGTTCGGCGGAACGCCGAAGGGAAGTTTCGAGCCCGGGAGCTCCACGATGTGCGCGTTGCTGCAGCCGATGCGCTTGTCGGGTTCGAGCAGCGTGATGAGCTCGCCGAAGACGCGTGCGATGTTCGCGCGGTTGATCTCGTCGACGACGAGCACGTATTGGCGGCACCCCGACGGGAACTTGAACGAGCGGCCGGTCGAGAGTGCCCGTTGTGCGCGCACCGCAGGGTCGGCGAACCGATGCGTGGACTTCTGAACCTCGAGAAGCTCGCGGTAGACCATCCACATGGCGGTGACATGGCCCTTCGCGACCTGACCGATCTGCGTCGTGTTAGGCGACGACCCGAGCTGCTTCCTGTTCTCCCACAGCAGCTTCATGCTGTTCTCGGAGGCGAACAGGGGCTTCTTCAGCGGCTCGAACGCACCGTCCTCGTCCACGGTGCCGGAGATCGCAGCGATGGCGCCTCGCGAGGCGGGCTCGAGCTGGTACTTCTTCTTCGATGAGCTCTCGACGATCCGCGGCTCGATGCGCAGGGACTCGACGAGCGCCTCCCACAGATCGTCGAAGGACTCCTCCGCCTCCTCATCCCCGGCCAGACCTTCGGCCGCCGCGGTCAAGGCCAGCCGCTTGAAGACGCCCGGTTCGACGCGATAGTGCACACCCCCGTCCTCGTCGGTCTCTGCGCGAAGGCCTTCCACGAACTCCTCGTAGGCGAAGGCCTGGTGGAAGGTGCAGAAGACGATGCGACCTTCGCGACGCAGCCGTTCCCACTCGGTGCGCAGGTCCTCGCCCGTCGCTGTGCTCGCCGATGGATCGCCGAGCAGCTCCAGCGCGCGCGCGCGGACGCTGTGCGTCTTGCCCGTGCCGGGCGGGCCGTAGAGGATGACGTTCGACGGCGGCCCCGATGGCGAGTAGCTCTTGGGTTCCGGAGTGACGCTGAGCTGCGGCGCGAAGGGCACATCCCTGAGCAGGGCATCGATGCCGACGCTGAACTGGGTCTGCTCGTGCGGCTCGACCTCTGAGAGCTCGGGGGTGGCCACGGGCTTGGCGGCGGTCAGCAGGGGCAACCGCCGCCAGTGCAGGGTTCCCTTCTCGTCGAGCTCCAGCACCCGCGCGAGCGCAGCGACCTCGTCGCCATCGTGCAGCGCGAGAATGTGGCCGGGGCGAATCCCCTCTCGAAAGAGCTTGCCGGGCACCGCGTAGTGCGCGGGCAGGTCGTCCGCGAACACCTCGTCGCGCTCAGCGATCGCCGAGCGGGCGTCTGCGTCCGCGACGTCCTTCAAGGGCACATACCAGAACTTGCTCGGGCTACTCATGGCGTGCTCGGGAGGCTGATCGTGGCGCGAAGGCGCGGTCGTCGAATCTCGGGGAGACGGTCATCATCTCGGCTTCCTCCGCGCGGCGTAGGCGTTCTTGACGAGGTCCGGCTCGGACTTCAGGCGCTCGCAGAGCTTGTTGACGAACGAGTCCGAGTAGGTGTGGAGCACGTTGGCGCCGGCCCGGTAGCCGTAGTGGTACTCGTTGTCCGACAGCTTCACACCGAGATACTCGGCCACCGCGGCCACGTGGTTCTGGTTCCAGGAGGCGTCGCCCGTGCGCTGCGCCAGGAGGGTGGCCACCTCCTTCGTGCTGTAGGGGCACACGGCCTTCGGATCTCGCGGCACCTTGACGACGGCGGCCGGAGTCCCGTCGTCTGCATTCACCAACCGGATGGCGTTCGGGCCGGCCTTCTTGTCGAGCACGAGCTGATACTCGATCGAGACCGCGAACTGCTGGTTGCCCGCCGCCTGGGCGTCCGCTTCGAGCTTCTCGATCAACGCCTTCACCTCGGATGCAGTCTGGCCGTGGCGAACGCGAAGCAGCTCCAGATGCGGGCTCTCGTAGGCCACGCCCAACGTCAGCAGGCCGGTACCCTCGAAGCGAAAAGGTGGCTCCTCGGCGAGCCCTTGGAAGTGCTTGATGTAGTTCAGGATCGACGCCTGGAAGTAGCGGCTGGCGATCCCGGTGACCTCGGGGACGAGGAGATGGGCGGCGCCGTCGCGCAAGTCCTTGAGGACTTCGATGTTTCGGCGCACCGGCTCCGTGCGCGACGGGAACGCGCGCTCCAACGCCGTGGGCAGGCCGATGGTGATCTGACGTCCCATGGGGCTAGTGGCCCCGGTGAAGATGCTGCCCTGCTCACGGTGCTCGAGGTCGGCCTTCAGGAGTTGCTCCCAGGCTGTCACGAAGAGCAACACGAAGGCGTCGAGCCGGTTCGCCATCTCCGGGCGGTTGATCAGCTCGAGGGCAAGGCCCGCGTTCGTCCGCGAACGGTCGAGCAGGCTCGAGACCAGCTCCGTCACGCCGAGGTGTTCCCACGTGTAGCGGTTGGCCCGTTGGGACAGACACCGGCGGAGCTCGCCGATCGAGAGCGAGAGATTCGGGAGCACGTGGCAGGTCGTCTTCGATGACCTGAGGACGTGCGGCGCGAGCATATTCTTGGTGACGTAGGTCTGCAGCGTCTTCTCGGCGTAGCCCGAGCGCTCGGCAAGCCAGGCCAGGGTGACCTCCTGACCCGACTTCTCGTGCAAGGCCGCGTGCAGCGTCTCCAGGTTCTCGCGCGTGGCCCGGGTCATTCGAGCTCCAGTTCCAACGCGCCGCGCTGGCCGCGGACGACCTTCGGTTCCTTGCGCCTGCCGACGTCAGTCGAACACCGATTGAGAAAGTTGTCCTGTCCTAGCGCGTCATTCATCGCTGGCCTCTTCCGCATCGGGCTCGCCGACAGGCACATCCGCGAACGCCCCGGGCCAACCCCCGGCTTGGGAGATCGCCTCCTCTATCTGCTCAATAACCGTGACGGTGGTATCGACCGCACCCACCATGCGGCAGTAATGATCAATCTCCTCCCTCGTGAGTTCGCGGCCTTGACGGTCGAGAAGCCACTTCCTGAGAACCTGGCCGCCGCCGATATGCCAGTTCCAAGCTCGGTCGGGAATACCCACAAACTGTGCTCCTGGGCCGATTGAGAGCACCGACGGTGCGCCGTCCGGGTGTTGCGGTGCTTTGGCTACCTTTGTGACTGGCGCGGGAACTGGACCCTTGTAGTCCACCGCCACTGCGCCCTGGAAGCCATCGGACAGCAAGTGAGCCCGCAGAAGTTCCGCGCCGAACTCGACGATCCTCAGGAACAAGTCACGAGAAGGGCGAATTGGTAACGCCGGGTAGTCCTGCCTCAAAAGATCGCTGTAGCGGCGACGATACCCCGGACTGTGCAGAATGGCATATACGTAGCCGAACACATCCTCAGGAGAGAAATGGCCGGCCGCTACCCGGTTCTCGGCTGAGTAGCGTAGGCCGGTCGATTCCTCGAGCGCGGAAATCACGCCCTGAGCTATGTTCGGAGTGGGCCGGTCTTCGATGAGTGCGCGACCTGAAGAGTCATCAGGGAAGAGGTAGAGCGGAAGAATGTAGTTCACCTCTTTCGTCGATACGGTGTGATGCTGAATTGGAACCGTAGTAGCGAAAACGTGCTCGAATCCGCGCTGGATTTCGCAGCCTCGAACGGTGCAGAGGGCTACATTGTCGTGCTCGAGGACATGGCGCATGACACGGTGCCGGAGGTGAACCGCGACGTTGCTGTCCCAGATGGTGTAGCGGTAATCAAACGGGCGATACTGAATCCTGACAATTCGTTCGCGCCATTTCGAGCTAGGGCTAGACAGCTCATTCTTGGCTCTTTCGTATGACCACTGCGCCTGAGTACAGAGCCGGAATCGTTGACGTGCCTCAGACTCGTCTGACGTCCGCACCAGCCATTCCACCTTCTCCGTCGCCTCTTGCTCGGTGAACGACACCGCAAACTGGTCGTGGGTCGTGACTATTCCTGGTGCAGGACGTCCGCCCGGGGCGAAAATCGCGTCGATTCGCGTAAGGCTCCTGTACTCAGCGCCGATGTCGAGATCGTGGGGCTCGAAAAGATGGAGGGGAGGAACAGGGCGAAACTCCTTCCAGTCCCACTCGTAGCCAGTCGGTTCACCGAGCACGTCCAGCTTCCCAGGACCGCGCTCCGTCGTGCGGACGGACCCACGTAGATGCGTCAATCGCACCCTGCAGCCGCGATCTGAACCGTCGGTTTCCAAGCGTATGAAGATTCCGATCGCCACACCTTGCTGGATCTGAAATACGTTCTCTCCTTTATCTCCGCGCTTTGAGTCGCCGTGCAGATCGATTACCTGAATGCTGCCAAACGTTGCTGCCAGATGGGATCGCATGCCCCGGAAGGTGCGATTCACCAAGTATCGGTTATTTGTGATGTAGCCGAGCAATCCGGCTGGCGTTCGAGAGAGCATCTCTTCGGCAAACCGTATGAACTTGACGTAGTCATCCTGGAGCCACTTGGCCTGTCCGGGTCGTTGTAGCTCCGGAATGTCGCGCTTGTAGTCGTAGACAAGGTCAACAATTTCGGTGATCGAGTTGTTCGTCGAATGGCCGGAGTATGGCGGGTTGCCGATGATTACTGTCACGGCCGCTCCGCGCTTAAGCGCGGACGCATTCGTGGCTTCTTCCGCAACGTGTGGGCTCAATATTTCTAGCTGCGTGGAAGATGCAGGCCGCAGGCTGTTGGTCAGGAACACGCGCAGCCGGTCCTGCTTCTGGAACACGAAGCCCGTCTGCTGCAGGGCAAGCCCGAGGCGCAGGTGGCTCACGATGTAGGGCGCCATCATCAGCTCGAAGCCGTTGATGCGCGGCAGCAGGTCCTTGCGGACGTAGGCGAGCCAGGCCTTCTGTGCAGCGGCTGTGTCGAGCCCCCGGCGCTTGTACTCGGCCATCATCGTCTCGTGGACGACCTCGATCACGCGGAGCAGGAAGGTGCCGGTTCCGGTGGCCGGGTCGAGTACCTGCACGAAGGGCTCCTTCGGGTCCACGCCCTCGGGCACGGCGATCTTCTTGGCCTTGGCGAAGTCGGCCCAACTCGTGGTGTCGGCCAGCCCGAGCGGCAACCCGAAGTCGTCCTGCAGCGCGGCGTGGGCGGTGCGGACGATGTACGAGACGACCTCGTCGGGCGTGTAGTAGACGCCCTGGTCCTTGCGGATCTGCGGGTCGTAGGCGTCGAGGAAGTCCTGGTAGAAGTGGATCGACGGGTCCTGCTCACCCTGGAAGACCTGCGCGACGGAGGTCCGGGCGAGCAGGCTCGTGATGTCGTCGAGGAGCCACGAGAGGTTCTTGTCGAAGTTCGAGTTGACGAGCTGCTGGAAGAGGTCGTGGAGGAACGCGCTGGTCGACGGCAGCAGATCCGCGAGGTTCTTGCGGGCGAAGAGCAGCTTCTTGCCCTCGGTGCTGAGCCAGCGCGCGGCGAGCATGCCGTAGGTGATAGTCTGGGCGTAGGCGTCCGCGAACTGCTCCACGGTGAGCGTGGCCAGCGCCTGGTTGAAGATGTCGAAGAGCTTCTTGAGCGGCCCGCCGCCGCGCTCGGTCTCACGGGCCAGCTCTTCCACGGCGAGCGCCTTCAGGTGCCGCGCGCGCCAGGCGAGCTCGGTTGCGAGTTGGCTCGGCTTGTCGATGGCGCTCTTGCTGACCACGAAGAAGCGCGAGAGGAGCTGGACGATGCCGCCCTCGCCATCGAAGCGCGAGCGCCGATTGCCCGAGACGAGGCGGCCTCGAAGTGGCTCCGGGCCTTGCCACAGCTCGAGCTCCGGGTCGGAGTTCGGCCCGTCCCCCTTGGGGTAGATGACGAGCACGTTGTGGAAGTGGTTGTGCGTCCGCAGCTCGGTGCGCAGGCGCTCGAGGTCGGCCTTGTCGCTCGGGAAGTAGACGATGAAGCCCAGCAGCCGCTCGGAGCTGTCATAGATTCGGACGCCACGAAGCGCGTTGGTGAACCCGGGCCGGCGGGACTCGTCGGGATCCACGGCGATGCTGTGGTTGGCGGGAAGGTCCACCATCTCGAGGCAGCGGTTCTGGTTGGCCTTCTTCCGCGGGATCCCGAAGCTCCAGGCGATCTCGTCGAGCAGGTCTCGGACAGTGCGCTTCAGGGTCTCCTCGGCCTCGCCGAAGAGCTTCGGCCGACAAGCCTCCACGAGCGCGGCAGCCTTCTTCCGCTCGGCGCCGGAAACGAACGCCTCTTGCCACTTGGCGCCGTGGGAGAGCGGCTTGAAGTGACGTTCGAAGAGCTGCCCAAGGTGCTCCTCGGCGAGCGGTCGATCCCCACGTTCGGCCCAATCGCGGGCCTCCTCTCGGAGGGTGAAGACCTCCAGCGCGTTGGTCGCGATGCACTTCGTCCCGAAGCACACGAGCTGGCGCTCGGGGCCATCTCGGCGATCGTCGGCGACGGAAACGACGCAGAGGGTCTCGGTCTGCGCACCTTGCTTGCGGTCCGCGGTACGGCCCGCGCCACCGCGCTCGAAGCCCTCGAGGGCGTCCTGGACGATGCGATGCAGCGCATCCTCGAGCTGGTCGTTCTGACGAAAAAACGAGTCGCGCAGGATCACCGAGCCTTTCGGCTCGAGCTCGAAGAGGACGATGTGGAAGGGCCGCTCGGTGGTCTTCGGCCAGTAGGTCGCTCCCGGTGGAAGGAAGCGATTCGTCTTCTGGTCGCCGAGGACGACCTCGCCGCGGGGGAGGGTTTCGCCGCGCCCGAAGCCCGACTCCTCGAGGAGGAGCTGGGCGAAGCGGGAGTCCAGGGGGGCATCGGTCGGATCGTCCGGGACGTCGAACGCGTCGAACCCTTCGAGCATGCCGGTGGCATCGGACTCGCTGGCTTCGACGACCGTGGGGCGTGGGGCACCGTCGAGGATGCGGCGGACGAACTCATCTTTGCTCAGCATGATTCCTCGTGCTCAGGCGACAGCTGCCGGCTGCGGTCTTTCCGACACGCGCGACACCAGGTTTGGGGAGTCTCGTAGGGGACGCCGTCCACGGAACGCATGCGCCGAAACCCAAAGGTCGCCTCGACGTCGGCGTCTCCATTGGCCGTGGCGCCGCACGCTGGGCAGCACTTGTGCATCGCCGGCGCGTGACCGCAGACATGGCAGTGGCGTGCCAGTCCTCGACGCTCCGCCGCCCGCGCCGTGGGCTGCGGGTCCTCGCCGAGGGCGAGCTGCAAGATGCGGAAGCCCTTGACCTGGATGGTCCGCCGGTCCGCTTCGGCACCAAGGAAGCCAGCAGAGATCGCTGATGCGCCCTGCATCACGGGGCGCCCAATCTCCCGACCGAGCTCGTCGAGCTGCACCTCGGCATCCACGAGCCGGATGGCAGCGGCGAGCAGATCTTCGGCGGACAGCGGCCGTGACGCGTCCTCGCTGAAGCCCAGGTCGGTTCGGACCGCGGCGGGGAACGCCTTCCCGTCCAGCGCGAGCCAGAAGTTCAGCATCGACTCGACCGGCTTGGCTGTCGTCCACAGCCAGTGCGCCACGCCATTCTCGACCTTCGGCGTCAGGTGACGCGTGTACTCGGCGATCTCGCCGCCCTTCCTTCCGAGCAACGCCCACGCGAGGATCCTTCCGTCGGCCTCGACTCCCGGCTCACGAAGCCAGCCGTTCCACGCGCCCAGCCACTCGACGGCGATGCCACGTTCGGACATGAGGCGCCGAAGGCGTTCCTGGTAGCCAGCGACCCGTTCGATGGCGCGGTCCTTCTGCCAGACGTTCAGGGCCGAGATGCCCTGATAGCGATAGTCGGCCATCCACTCCGCCTCGGCACCCGTGCCCTGCTCGAGGCCGAGCGTGAAGTCGATGGCGAGCGTCTTGTTCGCGATGCGCTCGCGGAGCTGCAGCTCGGCTTCGAGCTCGTCGGGAAGGAGCAAGTTGACCGTGACGGGGGCTGCAACGGGGTGGTCGTGCCACCAGTAGCGGGGCGCGGGCTTGCCGTGCATTGCAGCCAGACGCTCGATCTCGGGGAACGAGGTGGCCTCCTCGACGGCCGGGTTCAGTCGGCGGTCGACTCGACCCGCCCGTTGGATCATGCGCACTGGGTTCCAGTGCACGTCGTAGTTCACGAGGAGCGAGGCGTCCTGAAGGTTCACGCCTTCGGCGAGGACGTCCGATGCGAGCAGGACGTCGATGGGATCCTGGATGGCGCGTAGCCAGCCTTGGGCCCAGGGGTCTGCGTCGGGTCCAAGGATGTTCGACTGCTCGGAGGTCCTGCGCGTCGGGCCGAGTCGATAGAACGGCGCGAAGGCGTTGATGGCCGAGTCGCGGTCTTCGGTTTCGCCGCTCACGACGGTCGTGCGGCTCGCCAGCGCGCGAACGTCATCCTCGGAGACGTGATCGCCGACGTCGGCCGCGAGGGTCTGCAGTGCGAGGCGCCATTCGCTGCGCTCGAGGTAACGCGTCGCGCGGAGCACCGAGTCGATGTAGGCGAGCGTGTCGGTAAACTGCGAGAACACGATCGCCTTCTGGGCGCTGCGCCGGGCTCGAAGAAGGCGGGCGACCAGGCGACGCAGCTTGGCGTCGGTCACGATCCGCATGCCCCACGTGGCCGAGGCGGGCCAGTCGATGTTCGCGCCACCGGCGATGAAGCGCCGAGGCCAGTCGTCGCGCTCGAAGCGACCGAACACGATGTCGGCGAGGCCGGGGGCGACCCCGAGCAGGATGCCGAAGTCGCGGGTCAGATCGTCTTTCAGCTCCCAGAGACGATCGAGTTGCTCGCGGCGAGCAAGGCTGTCGTCATCATCGCGCTCGAACAGCTCGAGCTGCGGGGGCGCGGGGTCATCCGCGCCCGCGGCTGGGCGCGCGCTCATGTGGGCCTTGCTCCACCGCGTCAGGAGCTCTCGCGGGCGGCACGTCGACACCTCGCCGGTGAGAAGGAGGTCGATGCGCTCCTGTGACACTCGGTCGAGTCCTGCAAGCAGCTCCTCGAGCTCAGCCTTCAGCGCTTCTGAGCGCTTTCGGTCACCGAGCTGCTGCCCCAAGTCCAAGAGCTGACGAAGCCGGTGCGCGTGGAGTGCAAGCAGCCTCAGCAGGGTGATGAGGAACGCGACGGGGGTGCTCTCGAGACGCTTCAGGACCAGCACACGCTGGAGCCCGACGACCGACGAGGTCTCGGAAGCGTCGCGGACCCCGTCGCGAACGTCCGACCACATGTATACCTTGAGCGACAGCGATGTGGGCGCCGCTTCGCTCGACTCGCCCGTCTCGAAGAGGGGGAGGAACCGGGCCAGCACGTCGCGCGTGTCGTCGTAGACGTCCTCGTAGACCAGCTTCTCGGGAGGCGGAGCGTCGGGTCGGAAGAGCAACTTGATGTTCGACCCCTGCTCCCGCTCGATCTGCTTGCACAGCTTTCGGGAGCGCTGGACGACGATGCGGTCGAGGAGCTCGGCAGCGACGCGAACCTGGGGACGCGGGCTCTCATCCGCGGCGAGCATCGCGAGGCGCACCAGCTCTTGCTGGTGCTGCAGGACCTTCTCCTGCTCCTTCAGGTAGTCGCCGACCCGTGGGATCTGGACGCCGAACTGCAGGTCATCTCGGAAGTCGATTCCGATGGAGAACCGGGCGTCAGGGGAGCCATGAATGAGAGTGGCCGCGACGTCGGCACCCCGAGACGAGCGCGCCTTCTCGACTCGCTCCTCGACGTCTCGAGGCACCCTTCCTCGATACCCGTCCGGAGTGAGGTTGTCGTTGAACCAGAGAGGCTTCGCAAACAGGAGAGACGCCTGCTGTCGGAGGTCCTCGAGGCTGTTGTTGACGGGCGTCGCAGTCAGCAGAAGGACCTTGCGCCGCAGGTCCTTGCGAGGTTGGAGGCGGAGCAGGTCACGCAGCACGACGGTTCGCCGCGCCGCGACCGAGCGGAAATTGTGCGCCTCGTCGACGACCACCAGATCGGAGAGGAGCAGGTGCTCCATGTCGCTGGTGCCGCTCGCGGTGCGAGCAAGCACGTCGCTGGTCGGCAAGATGCGGGAGAGCTTCGTGTGCGACAGGACGCGGATCGTGGCCAACGGCACCCCGTGCTGCGCGAGGCTGGGGATCGCCTCCCGTTGCCAGGTGCTCACGACCGAGTTCGGCGCGAGGATGGTGACTCGGAACGGATCGTCCGAGGCGTGCCGGCCCTGAGCCGCCAGGTGCTCGCGCCAGGCGTTGGCGTAGTGCACGAGGACGGTGGTGGCGACGTACGTCTTGCCGAGGCCGACGCCGTCGCAGAGCATGGCGCCGCCATAGTCCTCGAGCTGTGCCACGAGACGTTGAGCGGCCTGACGCTGGTAGGCCGCGGCCTGATAGGTCTCCGCGGCCGGGTGCAGCGTACGAGCTTCTCCAACCATCTGGCTGATGTGCCCGTGGAGGACGAGCCACGCCTTCTCGGTCGGGGTGCATTCCTCGAGCGAAGCCACACGCCGCGAGGCAGGCCGGTTGGCCACCGCGTCCAGCAGCGACCGGACGTCGCGGTCCCAGTGTCGATGCGGCGACTCGGTTGTGGCGGACAGGGCGGTGTCCCAGTGGCCCCATGGGTCACCCGGTCGCACGTGCCCGAGCTCGCAGTGGGCGCAGAGGTGCAGGAGCATGTCGGCGACGACGCGAGGCGGTTGCTCGAGGTCGATCGCCAGCACCACACGGTCCGCGGTGGGCACGAGGTAGCCGGCCGCGCCCACCTCGGGAGGCACGGCGAAGCTCGCGGGGGCAGTTGCTGACAGCTCCTGGATCTCCCACGCGAAGGGGATGTCGAACGCGAGGGCCAGATGCTCCCGCAGCTCGGGGATGGATGCGCGCGGAGCCCCGACCAGTTCGTCTAGCTGTGCCCACCAGTTGGCGTCGGGCGAGACTCGCTCAGGCGAAGGCGAGCCCCCGATGAACCACGCCGCAGGCTCGGCTCGAGTCTCGCTGTCGACCGACCATTGGGCGTCCTGGAGCGCGGCATGGAGCGGAAGGGCGTCGCCATGGGGCGCCTGGCGAACCCACTCCTGTCGCTCCGAGCCGACCAGGCACGCGCCCTCGAAGCCGCCACAGCGTGTGGCGAGACCCACGAATCCATGCGCGGCTTCGTGGGAGAAGGCTCCCGGCACGACGGGGAGCTGGAGCGCCCGAAGCGGCGCCAGAACTTCCGGATCGCACTGGAGCCACTCCTGGCTTGTCGGGGCGCGTGTCGATGCAGGGAAGCGAACCGTCACCTCCGATGGGCTGTTGGGTATGCTCTCGACGTCGACACGCGCCTCGCGGCCATCGAGAACGAGCAGAAACCCGACGGACCTGACGAGCTCCTTGTCGAGGCGATAGGCGATCTCTCCGGCTGAGAGGTCGTCGCGCAGGGTGCCGCTGGCGGATCTCACGACGACTTCGCGGGCAGCGCCGTGGAGCAGACTGGTCAGGGCAGTGGCGAACTGCGCTGCTCGCTCGCTGGTCTCGAACCGCAGGCGCAGCTCGGACGCACAGAGGGTCGGCGCGACCGATCCGTCGGTCGCGTTCGCCCCCAGCCGTCCTGTCGCCGTCGCCTGATCGTTCATCATCCTGCTGTACTCACCTGTCCTTCGGGTCAGCCCTCATCGGCACCACTCTCGATCGCGCCGCCGCTGCGCACCCACTCGTCGACCTCGGTGAGCTTGAACTTCCAGAGCCGCCCGATCTTGTGAGCGGGAAGCGCTTTGGACTCGATCCACCGGTAGACCGTGTCCTTCGCGATCCCGAGATGTTTGGCGACGTCCTCGACGGACGCCCAAGGCTCCTGTTCGGCCATCGGCATGCTCCCGCAGGTACGGAGGCGCCCATCGAAGACGCACTGCCTCCAACATGGGCTGGCGGAACCTATCACGATCAAGCCGCAGCGCTCAAGATGCACTTCAGGCGGCTTTGGTCGGCTTCAGTCGGCTTAGATCGTTTTCCGGCAGTTTGACTCCGCTGGAACCTACCCCGCCCGCAGCTCCGCCCACAGCGCCCGCTGATCCTCCCAGACCAGGCTCTCCAGCAGCCGCCGCAGCGTCCTCTCGGTGATCGGCTCGCGGCCGGCGGGGTACTCGAGGGCCAGCACCTCCTCCTGGATGTCGGGGGCGAGCAGGAGGAGGTTCATCAGCTGGGTGAGCCGAGCGCGGGTCAAGCCGTGGTGGCGGGCGACGTCGGCCTGGTCAGCGTAGCGGCCGGCGTCGATCTCCTCGGCGATCCGGTGGGCGAGCGCGAGGCGGCGGGCGACGGTGGCCGGGTGGCGCTGGGCGAGCTGCTGGCGGCGCCGCGCGGCGCGGTCCATGCGGTCGTCGTGGGCGCGGCGTAGCGCGAGGGTCTCGGTCCGCTGCTGGCGCTTCGGGCGGAAGGTCAGCGTCTCGGTGGTGCCGCTCATGCCGGCGTCTCCTCGGTCGCGGCGACCTCGGTCGCGGCGTCGCCAGCGGCGTCGAAGGGGCCGCCGAGGTCGTGGAAGACGATGTCGAGCTTGCCGGCGGGCTCGTTGACCACGACCTTCTCGACGAGGATCAGCACCAGCTCCTGGCGCTCGGCGGCGGTGAAGGCGGCCCACGCCTCGTCGAAGACCTCCAGGATCCGGATGGTCTGCGTGAACTGCTCGGCCGCGCGCTGGAGCGCCTGCATCTGGGCGTCGAGCTGGGCGATGCGGGCGTGCACGGGCTCGAGCTCGGCCTCGATCGCGCCGATGCGCTCGGCGAGGAGGTGGCTCGCGCGGCCGCTGGCCTCGTGCCCCAGGCTGCGCATCAGCTTGTCGGCCTCGGCGCGCAGGGCCAGGCGCGTGACTTCGGCCTCGGCGCGCTGCTCCTGGATGCGCGCGGCCATGCCCGGCTCGGCCACGCGCATGCGCTCGGCGATCTGCTCGCGCATCGCCCGGTCGGCGCACACGTGGCGCACGCGGGAGATGACCAGCTCCTCGACCTCGGGGGCCGAGAGGCGCGGGTGCTCGCAGCGGTCCTCGGTTCTGCGCGCGCGGTTGCGGCAGGCGTAGTAGCGGTAGACCTCGCCGCTGCGGCCCTTGCCTGCGGTCGTCGTCATCGGCTGCCCGCACAGGCCGCAGTGGAGCAGGCTCTGGAGCAGGTACTCGGGGTTGCGCCCGCGCCGGGGGCCGCGTCCACAGGCCTTCGCGTCGAGGGTGCGCTGCACCTGCTCGAAGAGCGGCGCGTCGACGATGGCCTCGTGCTCGCCCTCGTAGCGCGCGCCCTTGAAGTCCACCTTGCCGAGGTAGATCGGGTTGCGCAGGAGCTTGTGGACGTCCTTCTCGGTCCACGCGCCGCCGCCGACCTCGCGGCCGGCGCGGGTTCGGGTCGTCTTGCGCTCCCAGCCGAGCTCGCTCACCCGGCGCGCGACCTCGGCGGCGGAGCCGAGGCGCAGGTAGAGCTGGAACATGGTCCGCACCTGCTCGGCCTCGTCGGGCACGACCACCAGGCGCATGCGCTCGCGGTCGCCGAGGTAGCCGAGCGGGGGCCGCGAGCCGAGCCACTTCCCGCGCTTGCGGGCGGCGCCCATCTTGTCGCGGGTGCGGTCGGCGATCATCTCGCGCTCGAACTGCGCGAAGCTGACGACGATGTTGAGGGTGAGCTGCCCCATCGCGTCGCGGGTGTTGAAGTGCTGCGAGGCTTGCCAAAAGGATCCTCGGTCGCTATGCCTCAAGTGTCCCTCAAAAGTGAGGGGAGGAGGTCCGCCATGCGACTTGAAGCAACCGTCCCCGACAGTCGAGGCGCCGCGGTACAGGAGCTCGCGGACCAGCTTGGGCTGAGCCGCAGCCAGATCATCGACGAGGCGCTGTCCTTGTTTCTGAAGGCCGTGCTCGAGATCCGTCAGGGCCGCCGGCTCGTCACCCAGGACCCGAGGGGCTCGCAGGCACTCTGTGAGCTGACCACGCCGACGCTCACGACGCTCGAGTGGGCGCTGTCCTCCGAGAAGCTCGAGCTGCCGGAGGCGGCGCTAGCGAAGATGCAGGAGCTGGTCGACGCGCCGACGAAGCCGAGCGAGCGGCTCCGAGCAGCTGCGAAGCGCCATGGCCGATGAGCGAGCGGTCGTATCGCACCCGGCCGATTGGGCCGGCCGATCTCGCCTCGGGCTTCCGGAGCGGGACGCACCCGCTCGATGACTACTTCCAGCGCCACGCCCTCCCGAACGACCAGGGGGACGTGGGGCGGGCCTACGTCCTCGACGCATCGACGGAGGACATCGCGGCTGGGCTTCCCGCCGTGCTCGGCTTCTACACGCTCAGCATGGCGTCCGTCGCATCGCAGGATGTCGCGTCGGTCCTCGCCAAGCGCTTGCCGCGATACCCGCTGCCAGTCGCGCTGATCGGGCGCCTCGCCGTGGACGAACGCGCTCGCGGCCGTCGTCTCGGGGAGACGCTGCTGCTCGACGCGCTGACCCGCGCCGTCGAGGCCTCGCAACTCATCGCGTGCCTCGGCGTGATCGTGGATGCGAAGGACGCCGCGGCCGAGGGGTTCTACGCGAAGTACGACTTCGTCACGGTGGATGACGCCTCCTGGCCGCGGCGGATGTTCCTGCCGATGCACATCGCTCGCGCGGCGTTCGAAGACGACTGACCGCGCGGCGCTACCGGACCAGCGGCCGCAGCAGCGCCCAGCGCAGGCCCTCGGGCGGGCGGAACCACTAGCGCTTGGCCTCCGGGGTGTCGCCGCGGAGCAGCTCGGTGGAGCGTCACTCGTAGCGGCTGAGCTTCACGTCGAGCTCGCGGCGCGCCGCCTCGATGAGCTTCTCGGGGTGGTTCACGCCGTCGAGGGCGCGGACCTCCGCGGCGCGCACGGCCTGCTGGCGCTCCATCAGCTCGGCGTAGGCGGCGCCCTGCTGCGGGGTCACGCTGCCCTCGAGGTACGCGCCCTCCTCGCGGCGCCCGGTCGGGTGTCGGCCGGCGGAGACGGTGGTCGTGAGGTCGAGCAGCAGGTCGAGCTCGGCCTCGGCGCTCGCGAGCACCCGGCGGTAGGTGGCCTCGTCGATCTCGCGCGCGCCGTCGGGATCGACGAGCACGCAGAACGCCGGGGCGCCGTAGGTCGCGACGGGCTGGCGGGCGATGAGCACCTGGCGGCGCTGCACCTGGCCAGCGACGAGCTCGAGCTCGTCCTCGAGGAACACGACCACGACCTCGCCCGAGGCGAAGTGGGCGTCGACGTCTGGCGAGGTGAAGCGCGTGCGGGCGTGGGCGAGCACCAGCGTCGGCTGGCGCTGGGCCTTGCGGGCGAGGAGGAACGCAGTGGGCGCGGCGCCGTTGAGGTTCGTGCACAGCAGCATGTCGCGCTCCTGCCCGAGCCACGCCGCGCGGCCGAGGCGGTGGGCGCAGGGGAAGACCTCGTCGCGCAGGTTGGCCGGCCCGCGCACGCGGAAGAGCTCGGCGACGCGGACGACGAGCCGCTGCCGCGAGGTGGTCCAGGTGGCGACGTCCTCGGCGGTGAGCCGGACCGCGTCGCACCAGTGCTCGGGGCCCGGCGGCACGGCGACGAACGGGAACGCGGGGTCGCCCACGTTCTCGATGACGTCGCGGGGGCACGCGGTCCCGAGGCGCGGGCACGGGTAGTGGGCGGCGCGCGGGCCGGGCACGAGGACGCCCGCCGCGATCAGGTCGTCGGTGACCTGCGCGCCGAGGCGGGCGTCGAGCTCGCGGCGGGTGCCGGCGGGGAGCTGCCCGCCTTGGAGCGCGCGGAGGAAGGCGTCCATCGGCACCTCACCCCAGCGCCCGCTGGTAGCTCACGCGGGTCTGCGGCTGGCGGAGGAACCCGCGCGCGAAGAGGAACTCGCGCACGACCGCATCGTAGGTGCGGCGCCCGACCCCGCACCGCGCGCTCGCCGACGCGCTCGCGTCCCTCGAGGTCGCGCGGCGCCTCCGCGATCGGAGCCTGCTCGGCCGGCGCGTCGTGGGTCTCGTCGCCGACGAGCGCCCGATCGTCGAGGCGCTCCTCGATCGCATCGAGGGCGGCCGGGCGGACTACGGCCCCTGGGCCCCCTCGAGCTCCACCAAGGCCCTGCTCGGACTCTCCCGAGCCGCGACCACGCCCCGAGAGCCTCACCGACGACCCTGAAACAGGACGCGCCAGTTCATGAAATGGCGTTCACCGACCCGGGCAGCAGGTTGGCGACCCTGTTCGATTCGACTACGCTCTCGCTCACGCGGGGCCGATTCTAGGGCCAGGTCGCTCCAGCCGCACGGAGAGGCTGTGTCGCCTCGCTGGACGACGACGGGATCGCGTCCGCGGTCTGGCGCGTCGCGTGTCGATCGAGGTCGCTCGCGAGGCCGCCAGGCACCCTCGCGATCGGGTGAGGGACGTGGTCTGCTCGGGGGATGGGCTGGCCCTCTCTTCGGCTCGAAGAGCGGCTCCACGTCGCGGAGGTGGCGCGGATCCTCGACGTGAGCACCAAGACGCTCCGTCGCTGGGATCGCGACGGGACGCTGCCGGCGACGCGCGACACGCGCAGCGGGTACCGAGTCTACTCGCGCGCGGCCGTCGCGCGCTTCGCGGCGATGCGCGACGGGGTGGCCCGGGAGCTGCCTCGCTCGCGCGACGCGCTGCTGCAGGAGGCGGCCGCGCGCCTCGGTCGTGGCGAGGTGGTCTGGCTGACGGGGCCGCCAGGCAGCGGCAAGACGTGGCTCGCACGCCTCGTCGCGCGAGGCTTCGACCGGAGCGTCGAGCTCCGCGCGAACGAGCCTTCGTTCGACGAGGCCTGGGCGAACGCGCGGGCGTGTGCGGGCCCGGACGGGCTCGTGCTCGTCGACGGCGTGGACGACGTCGCGCGGTTCTCCGTGCGGCTGGAGAGACGCGCCCCCGGTCCGGTCTTGGTCACCACGACCCGTGCGAGCGCGCCGAACGCGCTGGTCGTGGGATACCTGGACCGGGAGGAGCGGCTCGCCTACCTGAGCGAGCGCGCGCCGGGCGTGCCCACGGTCACGCTGGCGGCAGTGGCCCAGGGGCTCGAGGGTTTCCCGCCGTGGCTCGACCGTGCGGCCGGATCCTTGTCGTGCTCGTCGTCGCTGCCCGCGGCGTCCGCCGAGGCGACGATCGCGGCGGCGGTCGAGGACCTCGACGCGATGACGCCGGTGGCGCGCGCGCTCGACGCGACGAGCGCAGCGGGCCGCGACACCCTCGCGGCGCTCGCGGTCCTCTCCGGGCCGTTCACGGTCGAAGGCGCGGCGGCGCTGCTCGACGTGGGGGGCGCGGCCGCGCTCGCGTCTCTCGACGAGCTCGTGGAGCGCTCGTTGATGTCGCGGAAGGACCACGAACTCCTCGTCTACGAGCCGGTCCGGCGAGCGCTCGCTCGGCGCGTCGCGCCGGCCGCGTGGACGCGTGCGCAGACGCGCGCGGATCGACTGCTGCTCGCGAGAGCGCTCACGGAGCGGGGCCGGATCGCGACCTCCGAGGTCGACGAGCTGATCGACGCGGCCGAGCGAGCGCTCGCGGTCGCCGCGGCCCGCGACGCCGAGGCGTTCGTGCAAGCGATCCCGCCCTGGACCGTCCGGGGGCGCCACGTCGTGCGCCTGCGCGCGCTCACGTCGCGCGGTGTCGAGCTGCCGGCGGCGCTCGACGCGGAGCTCGCGGTGCTCGAGGGGGATCTCGAGCGCGCGACGTCCCTCGCGACCCCGCCGACCGCGCGCGCGCTCGACGAGCCTGCTCCCGAGAGCTCGCGCGACGCGGCGGAGAGAGCACTGACCGCGGCGTACGTCGCGCGGCGACGCGGCGATCACGCGTCGTCGAGGGCGTGGCTCGCGGCGGTCATCGAGGGCGGGCCTCCCGCATTGCGGGCGCGCGCGCTGAACGAGCAGTGGGCCGCGCTCTACCTCGACGGTCGCGTCCGCGAGTCGCTCGCGGCGCTCGAGGAGGCCTCGGCGATCGCATCGCGCGAGGAGCTGACGCCGCTTCGTGCCGCGACCGCGTCGAACCTCGCGAACACCTGGGCGAGCCTCGGCGACCTCGATGCCGCCGAGCGAGCCGCGGAGGAGGCGTTCGCGCTCGCGCTCGACGAGCGCACGCGCGCGATCACGCTCTCGGCGATCGCGCGCCTCGCGCTCGAGCGGGGTGCTCCGGACGACGCCGAGCGCACGATCGCGCAGGTGCGTCAGACGGGAGCGCACGACGAAGACCTCGGGCTCCGCTCGTTCCTGCGCCGCCTCGACGCGTGGCTCGCGCACCAACGCGAGGACCTCGCGGCGGCCCGTGCCGCCTTCGAGGACGCTGCTGCGATCGCGCGCGAAGCCGGCGAGGCGCATCTCTGCCATCGCGCCCGAGTGGAGCACGCGCTCTGCGTCCTGGCGCAGGACCCGGCGCAGGCGCTCGAGCTCTCGCGCGACGTCGCCGGCAGGTTGGCATCGACCGTGGCGTCCGCCGCGCGCGTCGTGCTCCGAGCGGGGGTGTCAGGGGGGCTCGAGGTCGATGGCGGGGTGGACGGTTCGTCGACGATCGACGATCGATGCATGCGCGTGCTGGCGCTGCTCGACGCGCAGACGCCGATCGCTTCTGCGTGGGACGCGCTCCGCCTCGCGCGACGCGCCGCGATGACGCGCGCGGCGGTGGCGGCGCTTCGCGCGCACGCTCCATCTCGGCTGGCCTTCGTGGGGCTCGCCGGAGGCATGGTCCTCGTCGGCGACCACCCCGTGGATCTCCGACGCGCGCCCGTGCTGTGGCGCGTCGCGGAGCGCGTCGCGGCGTCGGGCGCCGATGGCGTCTCGGCGGACGCGCTGCTCGCCCGCGGGTGGCCCGACGAGCGGCTGGTGCGACGGCGCGCGGTCCACCGCGTGTACGGGCGCGTGCGAGAGCTTCGCGCGCTCGGAGTCCCCATCGAGCTCGAGGAGGGGCGCTACCGGTTCGCCCTGCCGATCCTGTGGTCTTGAGCGGCGTGCGGACTATCTGCGGCGGCGCGGTGTCGGCGCTCGCAGGGCGCGCAGGATCGACGCCGGTCTGGGCACGCGCGGGCACGTCGGATCGGGCGGCGGCAAGGGGTCGAGCCCGAAGAGCATCCGCACGTCGCGAACGAGCTCCGACTGCGCGATGCGCGGATGGCGCGAGCCCGTGACGGAGGTTCGCCGGAAGGCGACCTTTCTTGCACCTCCGAGCCCGGCACCGTAGCCGGCGTGATGGATCGAGAGCTGCGTCTCGCCCGCCTCGCGGAACGCACGGGTGAACCCACCGTCGGTCTCCGGGAGCTCCACGAGCCCCGCGCGCTGGCAGCGTGAGCGCCAGGTGTCGTTCGGGAGCTCCGGTAGCGTGCTCGGCTCGGGCATCTCCGACGGCTCGAAGCACGCACGCTCGCGCTGCGCGAACGGTGCCGGCGTCCCGACCTCGTCTTCCGTCGGCCAGCCCGCGTCGCCGTGCTCGAGCGGGTGCGCGACCACCGCCATCAGGTGACCGGCGGGCCGGACCCGGCCCTCGCGCGTCCGCAGGGCTCCGTCGCCATCGACCCACACGAGGCCGTGCTCTTCCACGTGGAGCAGCGTCCCGCGGATCGCGGAGGCGACGAACGGGCTCGAGAGCCAATGACGTCGCAGCGCATGCACGGGGATGGGGTGCTGCCCGATCATCGCGAGCTCGAGCGCGCCCGCGACGATGCGAGCCCAGAGCTCCTCGCTCCCCGGCTGCTCGCGCGCGATGTCCTCCGCGGTCGGCAGCCAGCCGCCGGCGTTCGAGAGCAGCACTTCCCCCGAGAAGCGTCGTCCACCTGCGAAGCGGAGAGCGTCGCGCCGCTGGCCCTCGGCCTCGCGCGACCATCGGATGATCCACCTTCGGTACGAGGCCAGGGACGCGAGCCCCTGGTACTCCCAGGGCCTGCGCGTCAGCAGTCCGTGCTCGTGCGCGCGCGCCAGCTCGTCCACGAGGCGCTGCGAGGGGGGCAGGATCCATCGGTCCTTCGCGTGCGCCTTCGGGTCCGCGAGGAGCCAGCACCCGAGCTCGAAGAGCGAGTCGTCGTCGACGATAGACGCGAGGAGCCGCGTCAGCTCCGCGTACGTGGGGTCGGTCATCAGCGCGAGGAAGAAACGCTGCGCTCCCGCGGAGAGCGGACCACCGCCGGCCCAGCGCAGCGCGGGCGCACGTCTTCCCTCGTCGCGCAGCCGCACTCTCATCCGGGGCGAGGGCGCGAGCAGGGCGTCGAGGTCGCTGGTGCTTCGCTCGAGCACGAGCTTCTCGATGGTCCACGGGGTCACGCCGAGGTGAGTCGAGGCCCCGAGATCGAACGCCGAGTCGAAACGATAGTAGAGCCCGCGCGCGCTCCATCGATAGTCGCGGTCGGCGAGGACGACCTTGGCGGCGTGCGGTCGGATCTCGTCCTCGCCGACGCCCGCAGCGTCCGCGAGCTGCGCGAACGGTACGAGGCCGCGAACGCTTCCGGCGAACGCTCCACGGATCCGGGCCTTGATCTCGGGCACGGCGGGGGCCCTCGACGCGAGGACTCGAAGCCCTTGCAGGTGGTGCTCCTCGGGCATCTCAGGGGAGCTCGTAGAGGGTCATGGTCCACGGCGTCGCCTTTCCTCGGGCGAGGTCGAGGAGCCCCGCGGGACCGAGGGCCCAGATCGCTTGTGCGGCCGCAGGGAGCGAGATGAAGTGATCCGCGGTGGCGACGGGGTAGATCCATCGGCCGACCGGCCCTTCGCTGGCGACCACGAGGGCACCCCCGAAGAGCCCGACTCGCGCGCCGAACCGATTCGGTCGGCCGCTCGGCGCGTGGTGCTCGCGCGCCAGCTGCCAGCCGGTCGCTTCACGACGGTAGAGCAGGACCTTGCCCTCCCCGCGAGGGCAGCCCACCGCAAGCGTGTCGTGGTGCATCGCGACGCTCTCCGCCCAGGGGTCGGCGAGCGTGAAGGTCTCGCGCCAGCTTCCGGCGTCTCGCTCGAAGACCTGGATGCCGCTCGGCACGCGCGCGGCGATGGCGCGCCCGTCGGTCGCGAGCACGAGCGGCTTTTTGCAAGGCACCGACTCGGGGGCGCCGAGCCGACCCTCCGAGTAGCCGAATGCAAATACGCCGTTCGTGAAGTTCCCTGCAACCACGAGCGCCTCTGCCGCCGCGGCCCGCAGAGTGAGGTCGGATTGCTGCCAGGTCTTGTGAGGCGCGAGGGGATGTTCGACGCCGTCGACGACGAGCGCCCAGCGGCGCTCGCCGATGCACGCCAGCTCGAAGTCGTTGCCGGCGAACAAGCTCGAAGACGCGTGCGACGCGCGCTTCTCCGTCCACCCCGTGTTTTCATATCGGAAGAGGAGGTCCTGCCGATACGCGGCCACGTGGATCCACGACGGTCCGACGAGCCCCACTTTTCGGGGAGCAAAGTCGTCAGGAAGGCTGAACCGAAGCGCCGAGGGCATGCCTGCCGTCGCGGGTAAGGCGACGGCGGCAGGAGGGCTCTCGGCGGGGGGCGTAGACGTGTCTACGACCTCGGCGATCGGCGGGCGTGGACCGAGCCATTCGGCCGCGTCCAGATCGGCGCCGCGGATGAGCTGCACCTGGAGCTCGCGCGCCCGCGTGAGGAGGGCCTCGTCCGGCCGGTCGCCGACGAGCAAGTGGGTGACCTTCTCGTCGAGGCGGCGGTGAAACGTCGCGCCTCGATCCCGGAGCCGACACTCGACCTCGTCCAGCTCGTAGTCGTCGAAGTTGCCAGTCATCACTGCGACCATGCCGGCGAGTGGCCTGGACCGCTTCTTCGTACGCCGGAGAATGGCTACCGGCGACGCCCCGAACGCCTCGATGATCCGGTCGAGACACTCCTCTACCGATCCGAGGCGCCACATCCCCTCGGGGTGTGCATGGAAGACGTCGCCGTCGTGGAGAAACCAAACGTCGGCCCCTTCCACCGTCAGAATGTCGGCGTGTGCGAGCCGAGCCCGCGCTGGGGCCGGAAGGTACTCCTCCTGTTCGTATTCCGTCGGGCCCTGGGCCAGCAGGAGACCCCGCAGCGGGCGGATGGTCGGCAGCCCCTCGAGCCGCTCCACCAGGCCGGGCAACCCGCGGGCGAGCGCTCGCAGGTAGACGATCGGACTCGGAGGGGGTCGTACGTCTGGGACCGGTTCGACGATGGCAGAGGCGACTCGCAGGGCTTCGACTTGCGCGCGGAGCAGCTCGGCGTCGTAGCGGAGGCTCACCGCGGGCGCGTGGGAAGCGAAGCGGCTGCGCACCCCGTCGCTCGCCAGATCGCGCAGCGTCCGGTCGTAGGTGGCGAGGCCAGCCCTGCGCTTCGCGCGGGCGCTCCCGGAGTCGTAGGCGTCGTAGACCGCCGCGAGCTGCTCGAGCCGCGCTCGGCAGAGCGCGGCGATGTCGGCAGCGCTCGATCCTGGGGGTACGAGGCAGCCGGCGAGGGTGTTTCGGAACGGGCTCTCGGAGGCGACGACGGGGGCTCGCCACGCCACCGTGGTCGTCTGCCCGAGGTCTACGCTGCGTGCGCGCAAGAGCGCGAGGAGCGGCTCCGAGCACGCGGCTCCGAGGTGGACCAGCGAGACTCCGTCGATCTTCACTGCGCCTGGGTCGCTCATCGGTGCGACGAGCGCGCTCAGAGGGCTCACGTCGCCGCCGAGCGAAGGGACTGGCGACCATGGCTCGCTGGAGAAGTGGTGGGCCCTGAGGCTCAGCCAGATGGCCCGTGCGTAGTCCTCGTCACGTGCGACCTCGGTGTATCGATCGGCGTGCTCCTTCCGGCGGAGGTGCTCCGCACGCTCGACCACGCTCATCTGCGACCAAGACCCGCTCCGGCTACGCACGATGGGCTCGAGAATCGCGCGGACCGAGGCCGCCTTCTCGCGTGCGAGCGCCGCTTCAAGGAGAGGGAGCGCTTTGGGTTGCTTCCAGGTGCGGGCGAACTCGGCGGCGGAGGCCCGGACACCTGCGCTCTTGTGTTCGAGCGCGCGGCCCAACATCTCGACGAGTCGCGGGGTGTCGCAGACTCGCTGCAGGCCGATCCAGGAGCCCTCGCGCGAAGTCTTGGCGGTGTGGAAGGTCCCCAGCTCGAACACCTCGGGACTGCTCGGTGGGGTCGGCGCCGTCGCCAATCTGTGATGATACCCGGAGATCTCGCCCGCGATCAGGCGGCGCGCGAGCTCGTCCACGCACGCACGGTCCGAGAGGAGCGCACGCTCGCGCCGTGCGGCAGCTTGGAACTCCGTCTCGTCTTGGGGGCGGTAGGCTCGCCAGGCGAGGTACTCGTCGGCGTCGTCGGTCCGTGCGGGGGGTCTCATTCCGGCCTCCTGATGCGATGTTCGCGCACGCTTCGCGGCTCAGTCGCCTCCGAACGAGAAGACCCTCAGCTCCAGGGTCTCCACGTCCGAGAGCGCCGGGTCACCGAGCCACACGGTCGGAGTGGGCGACCACTGAAACCAGGGCTGCGCCGGGTCGTAGGACTCGTCGTCGAGCAGATCGGGATCGGGGATCCGGCCCTGCTCAACGACCAGGAGGTCGAGCCCGCCCGCCCAAGCGAGCCGAACGGGGCCCGACTCGAGGACGAACTGGTCGGTGGGCCCCACGGCGAAGGCGGTCACGCGCGCCTCGGCCTTCGCTCCGAACACCTGCTCGACTAGCCGGACGAGGTGCGGCCCGCGGGCGCGGAGCTCGCGCTCGAGCTCGCGCTTCGCGAACGGCGAGGCTTCGCCGGCGCTGACCACGAGCGGGGAGGCGAGCAAGACCGGGGTCTGCCTCGCGTCCTCCGCTTCGACCCCGAACGAGCTGCCGGGGACGACGAGCGCGAGCTCGTCCCGGAGCGCCTTCGGGAGCTGCTTCCTGTCCGCATGCACACCTGCTTCGAGGCGCTCGGCCGCTCTCGCGAGGTCGGAGCCATCGAGCGGCAGTTCCACGGCTACGGCGAGAATGGCGTGGGCGACGTCGTCGTGAAGGAACCGTGTCAGCGAGGAAGGCATGTTGGAATCTCTCCAGGATGAGATGACCTCGCACCGTCGCGGCGCGCTCTCAACTACGACCTGTGTCGGCGTCGATTTTATGTTTGATTTCGATGCCTTGGAGGCATGGTTGGACGCGGCAGGCTGGCTCGAACCGCACGAAGTCGCCGAGAGCGACGCGCCCGCCCGCGACCACCTTCGCGCACACGCCCACGCAGGGGAGCTCGCCAAACCCGGGATCTCCACGCGGTTGAGGCGTGTCGGCACCCGCAGCGCGGCGGGACGCGCCGGGAGCGCGCCGTGCGGGAGCATCGGCACGGCGCAGCGCGGCTTCAGCGCGATCTCGGCGCCGACGCGCAGCAAGCGCCCCCGCGGGCGAGCGCAGGACGAGGTCGCCCTCGCGGATGAAGTCGGCGTAGGCCTTCGCCTTGCCAAGCTCGAGCGCGCCGATGCGGGTCGACAGCGACTCGTGCGGCACGCGGATGCGGGTCGTCAGGTCCTTGCTCATGTGCCCACCCGATACGCGGCGACGTTGATGTACAGCTCGGACGACGACAGGTTCTGGACCGTGATCTGGTAGTCCTTGTCGCCGCCCGCGCTCTGCTTGGTGACCCAGGCGCGGATGTCGGCCGTGAGCGCGCCGCGGATGTACGTCGTCGCCTGCGGCACCCCGCTGCTCAGGTAGTTGTAGGAGACCGTCACGAGGTCCGGCCGGTCCTCGAGGGTCGTCATGACCCGCGACTGGCCCGCCGCGAAGACGTCTCACTGGAGGTACACGCGCCGCATGTAGCGGGCGTCGTGGTCGTGGCCGGCGAGCGCGAAGGCGGAGGCGTCGGCTTGAGTCGAACCAGCAGGGTCTGCATCGGTCAGTCCTCCCTTGCAGCTCAGACTCGCCTTTCGCCCTTTTGAATCGGGACGAGATCGAGCTACGTGACCTGGCTCCTGGTTGTTGCAGCAACCGAGGGAGGGCCACGTGGCTACGAGCAGGCTTCGCACATTCGCCGAGGTTGTGGAATTCGTCGTGCGTTCACGCGCCCGAGCTTCGAGCGCTTCGTCGCGCTGATGACCGGCTGGCTCCTGGCGGATCGCCCTGGGGCTGTGACGAGCGCGTTGGTGGGCGCGGAGCTCGCCGGCAAGTCGCACCACGCAGCGTTTCATCGCTTCTTCGCGCGGGCGGTGTGGAGCGTCGACGAGGTCGGGATCGAGCTGATGAGGTGGGCCGCGCAGCATTGCGCTGTCGGCGGCGCCTTGCAGCTCGCGATCGATGACACGGTGGTCAAGAAGAAGGGGCCGAAGGTGTTCGGCTTGGGCACTTACCTCGACCCCGTTCGGTCGAGCCGAGGGCGCGACGCTGGAGCGCGCGCGCCCCGACGAGGATCGTGCCGTCGCCGCCATACACGCTTCGCTCCGCGCACCTATCAAGTTGAACCGACGACAAAGCGGCCATCGATCCCGGGGAGGCGCGCCGTGCTGACCCTCGTGAAGAGGACGCCCCAGGAGCTCGGCGACTGGCTGGCGACCGAGGCCGGCTTCATCGCGGGGCTGTGCTCGTTCGACAGCGAGCCGATCGTGCTCGAGCCCTACCAGGTCGCGTTCCTCGAGAACCGCTCGCGCTTCCGCTGGGTCACGAAGAGCCGCCAGGTCGGCTACTCGTTCATCGTCGCCCTCGAGGCGCTCGCACGCTGCCACCTGCGAGACGGCTACACGGCCGTGTTCGTCAGCTACAACCTCGACGACGCCAAGGAGAAGATCCTCCTCGCGAGGCAGGTCTACGAGGAGATGCCGCTGGCCTACCAGAAGAAGCTGGTGGTCGACTCGAAGACGGAGCTCGCCTTCGAGCCCATCGGCAAGGGCGGCCGCATCTCGCGGATCCTCTCGGTCCCGTCGAAGCCGCCGCGCGGCAAGAAGGGCGACATCGTGCTCGACGAGCTCGCGCACTACGTGAACGACCGCCAAGTCTACACGGGCTCGACGGCGCTCATCCTGCGCTCGAACGGGCAGCTCACCGGCGTGAGCACGCCGCTCGGCCGACGCCGACGCGGTATCTTCTGGGAGATCGCCACCGAGGAGCTGCGCAAGTACCCGCACCACCGCCGCCAGGAGGTGCCGTGGTGGCTGTGCCGGTTCTTCAGCAACGACATCGAGCGCGCCGCCGTCGAGGCGCCGCTGCTCCCGACGGAGGAGCGCGTCGCCCGGTTCGGCCGCCCGACGATCGTCGAGCAGTTCGACTCGCTACCGCTCGAGGACTTCCAGCAGGAGCTCGAGTGCCGCTTCGTCGACGAGTCCTACAGCTTCTACTCCTACGACCTCATCCTCCCGAACACGCGCGACGGCCTCGAGCTCTGCGACGACTTCACCGACCTACCGTTCCCCGAGGGGCGCCTGGTCGCGGGCTTCGACGTGGGCCGGAGCCACGACCGCTCCGAGCTCGCCCTGTTCGAGGAGGTGGGCGGCCGCTTCGTGTGCCGCCTGCTCCGCAGCTACGACCGCGTGCCCTTCGCCGAGCAGGAGGCCGACCTCTCGCGGATGCTGAACACGCTGCCCATCGCGCGGCTCTCCATCGACAAGAGCGGCATCGGCATGAACCTCGCCGAGAACCTCGGCCGGGCGTTCCCGCAGGTCGTCGGCGAGGCGTTCATGAGCGCGAGCAAGGAGCGCTGGTGCACCGACTTCAAGATCCTGCTCCAGCGCCGCGACGTCGACCTCCCGCGCGACCGCGAGCTCGTCGCCCAGCTCCACAGCATCAAGCGCCGCGTGATGCCCTCGGGCAACGTGACGTTCGAGGCCGAGCGCACCAACCGCGGCCACGCCGACCGCTTCTGGGCGATCGTGCTCGTCTGCCAGAAGGAGCGCGGGCAGGCTCGCGGCGGCGAGGCAGAGGTGGGCGTGCGGGTGATCGGGTGACGTGGCGAGCCGACCTGACGTAGTGTAGATGACGAAGGTTTCTGAACCGGACAGCGAGACGATGGGACTTACCAAGCAGGAGCACTACCACTTCGCCAAGCTGTCGCTGTTCATGATGCGGCTGCTTTCGCGCCTTCAGGATGAACGCGCGCCCGGCGGCGGACTTGACGCCTTCATCCGCGACCTTGAGAACGACAACGCTCTTTCGTCGCCAGTACCGCTCATGAACCAGGCGACGTTCCTGTCGCATGCGTACATCGTCCTGGTGTGGCTCCGCGAGCGAATGGTGGCCGACGGGGTCGATGTCGACGAGCTCGAACTTGGTCTGGACGTTGGCAGCCAGGTCAAGGTCATCAAACATGACGCCGGCAGGCGGAAGGACGGTTCGGAGGTCAAGCGGGATCTCTCGAAGCCAGGCCAGGTGATGCGAACGCTTCGGAACGCGGTCGGGCACGGTCGTGTCGCATTCTCGGACGATTCGACATGGGAGTTCACGGATACGAATCGCGAGGGTGAGCTGGTTGTGCTCAGCCTTCGCTGGGCCGACCTCGGTGCCGTCTGCGATGCGGTGATGTTTGCGTACCAGCAGACGCTGTACCCGCACTGACTGAAGTTCACGTCCCAGTCCCCGCCCGCCCGCGGCTCTACTCCGGTGAACGAGGCCGTCCTCGGCCCCTCGCCGGAGCCGCCGCATGCCGCACCGCCACGACCTCAAGGTCTTCCTGCTTTCGACGGACAAGCCCGCCGGGCCGCCGCGCCCCGGGCCGACGCTGGTCGTCGAGGCGCCGACCTTGGACGGGCTGCTGCCGGCCGCGAAGCGGGCGCTCGCTGACGCAGGCTACCCGCGCGACCGGGCCATCTCGTTCACCCCGACCGGGCTCGTCGCCTACGTCGAGGACCCGGCGTGAACGAGGGCGCCGCGGCAGACCAGGCGCACGAGCGCCTGCAGGCGATCCTGAAGGCCGTC
Organism: Myxococcales bacterium; assembly: GCA_019637115.1. Lineage (GTDB taxonomy): Bacteria > Myxococcota_A > Polyangia > Polyangiales > Houyiibacteriaceae > JACKEH01. The sequence goes on from JAHBWH010000007.1 coordinate 92,322, forward strand.
GTCGTCGGGCGCGACGTCGCCGACGCGGCGAGCCGCGAGGCCGGCGAGTCCGAGACGCTGTTCCAGAGCGCGGGCGCCCTGGTGCCGCCCTACGATCCGGAGGCGCTCTGCCTCTTGGTCGAGCACTCGAACGCGCTGCGCCAGAACCTCGACGCCTACGCGGTGAACATCGACGGCTTCGGCCACCGCCTCGAGCCGGCGATCGACTTCGAGGCCGAGGACGCCGACGCGCGCGTCGCCGACGCCATCTTCCTCGAGCGCGCCGCCGCTCGCGAGCGCGGCGAGCTCGACGCGGGCGCCGAGCTGGAGCCGACCGGCGACGAGGTCGCGGCCCGCAAGCGCGAGCTGATCCACCTCGCCCGGATCGAGCGCGCGCGCCTGCAGTCGTTCTTCGACTTCTGCTGCTTCGACCACTCCTTCGTCGACCTGCGCCGGCGCACCCGCCAGGACCTCGAGACGACCGGCAACGCCTTCTGGGAGGTGCTGCGGGACGGGCGCGGCGAGCTGGCGCGGCTGGTCTACGTGCCCTCGCACACCGTGCGCCTGATGCCCCTCGACCCGGCGCCGGTGGAGGTGCAGGACCGCGTGCAGGTCTCGCCGGTGACCTTCGAGGCCGTGCCGGCGCGCCGACGCCTCCGCCGCTTCGTGCAGGTGCAGGGGACCGACCAGGTCTTCTTCAAGGCGTTCGGCGATCCGCGGGTCATCTCGAAGCGGACTGGGAGCGTGTTCGCGAGCGCCGAGGAGCTCCGCGCGAGCCACTCGGCAGACGGCCCAGCGACGGAGCTGCTGCACTTCGCCATCCACTCGCCGCGCAGCCCCTACGGCGTGCCGCGCTGGGTCGGGGCGCTGCTCGCCGTGCTCGGCTCGCGGCAGATGGAGGAGGTCAACTACCTCTACTTCGAGAACAAGAGCGTGCCCCCGCTCGCGCTGCTGATCTCGGGCGGCCGGCTCTCGGAGTCGTCGGTGCCGCGGATCGAGCGGTTCATCGAGGAGAACCTCAAGGGGCGGGCGAACTTCCACAAGATCCTCATCCTCGAGGCCGAGGGCGGCCAGGGGGAGAACCGCGCCAAGATCGAGCTGCGCCCGCTCACCGAGGCGCAGCAGCAGGACGCGCTCTTCCAAGTCTACGACGAGCGCAACATCGACAAGGTCGGCGGCGCGTTCCGGCTGCCGCGGCTGCTCCGCGGCGAGAGCAAGGACTTCAACCGCGCGACCGCCGAGTCGGCGCTGCGCTTCGCCGAGGATCAGGTCTTCCAGCCCGAGCGCGACGAGTTCGACTACCTCATCAACCGCAAGCTGCTCGCCGACATGGGCATCCGCTTCTGGCGGTTCCGCTCGCAGACGCCGGTCACCCGCGACCCCGAGCGCATGACGGCGATGGTCGAGAAGCTCGTGCGCGTCGGCGTGCTCACGCCCGAGGAGGGGCGCTTCCTCGCGGGCGACATCTTCAACCGCGAGTTCCGCAAGATCGGCGACGACTGGACCAAGCGGCCCATCACGCTGACGCTCGCGGGCATCCAGACCGGCGTCGAGGACCTGCGCGCTCGCACCTCGAAGGGCTCGCTCCTCGACGACGCGCGCCGCCTGCTGACGCTGCGCGAGGAGCTGGCGTCGGAGGAGGCGCGGCTCGCCGACCGCCGCGTCGACCTGGCCCGCCGCTACCTCGAGGAGGGCGCCGAGCGGGTGCCCGTCCCGCGCGAGGAGTTCGACACCTGGTTCGAGCCGGAGGCGCGCGATGACGCAGGCTGAGCTCTCGCGCGCGTGGGCGCGGCAGGCCCAGCTCGACGCTGAGCGCGGCGTGATCGCCTGCCGGATGTGCACGCGGCACGCGGGCCTCGACGAGGCCACCACCCTGTGGCGCGACGGGCAGCTCGTGTTCGCGCTCTGCGATCGGTGCGCCGCCTCGCACGACGTCCTGATGCGGCCGACCGCCGAGGGCGTCGAGGTCCGCGCGCGCGCCCGGACGCCCATCCTCGTCGGAGGTGCTCGATGAGCCACCCGCTCCGCGTCGTCGCCAAGCGGCCGTGCCGCCTCGACCGCGGCGAGCTGCGCCGCGTCTCCCAGGACCGCCGGCAGCTCCTCATCGCCTACCACCTGTGCTGCCCGCGCTGCGGCTTCGTCAACGCCGTGTTCCACCAGCACCAGGGCCAGGTCATCACCGAGGGCGAGGACGCCGAGCGGGTCAGCTTCTCGGCGCCGGTCCGCTGCGTGTTCTGCAACGTGACGCTCCACGTGACCGACTCGGTCGCGGAGCTCGAGGAAGGGCCCGATGTGCGGAACGTGCGATACCCCTGACGCGCTCGCCGTCGTGGCTCGGGCGCGGCGGGTGGCGGACGCCCTCGCCGCCGAGCTGCTCCACGAGCCCGTCGCGAAGGCGATGGACCTCGGCACCGCGCGCGGCTTCGACCGGGCGGTGGCGTCGCTCGCGGCCGAGCTGCGGCGCCAGGCGTCGCGATCCGAGCGCGACGCCGTGCGAGAGGCCGTGCGCGTGCTCGACATCGACTGGCGGCGCACGACGCCCGAGCAGCGGCGGCGCCTGGTCTCCGAGGCCATGAACGCGGCCGGCCGCGCGACGGCCCTCATCCCCGCGCGCATCCAGGCCACCCTCGGCCCGGCGGCCGACGAGGTCATCTCGGCGACCCGCAGCCACGGGCGCCGCGTGCAGGGGCTCGCCATCGGCGCGGAGCTCAACGCGGTCGACCGGCGCATCGCCGCGCACGTGACCCGGACGCAGGTGAACTTCGTCACCGACGAGCTCGGCCGCCGGGTCGAGGGCTTCGGCGCGGAGGCGCGCCGCATCGTCGCCGAGGGCCTCGAGGCTGGGCTCGGCCGCGACGACCTGTCCGCCTCGCTCCAGGCCGCGGCGCAGGACGCCCTCGCCGGGCGGTCCGCGTTCTACTGGGACGTCGTGGCCGGCGCCTTCGTCGGCAACGGGCGCAGCTACGCGCAGATGAGCAGCTACGCCGAGGCCGGCATCGCGCGCTACCTCATCGAGGCCGTCCTCGACGAGCGGACCACCGAGATCTGCCGCTACCTGCACGGCAAGGTCTTCGAGGTCGGCGACGCGCTGCGCCGCTTCGATGCCCTCGACCGGCTCGACGCCCCCGAGGACGTGAAGCAGGCGCAGCCGTGGGTGCGCGAGGCGACGGACGCGGCCACCGGCCACCGCGTGCTCTACGTCGACCGCGGCGGCGTGCGGACCCCCATCGTCGAGGTCACGCGCTCGGGCTTCGGCGCGCGGGACGACCGCGGCGACCACGGCCGGAGCGTCAGCAACCGCGAGCTCATGGACCTCGGCGTCAGCTTCCCGCCGTACCACGGCCTCTGCCGCACTACGACGCTGCCGGAATCCTGAGCGCCCGCAGCAGGCTACCGCCACGTCACTTCGACGCGAAGTCCACTCGGGGTCTCAAGAGCTACGCTCGTCGCCTCGTGACTAGGCCCGCCATCGGGCTCGCCCTCTTCGAGGCTCCAGCTGGGGGGCTCCGCGTGCCTGCAGACGCGGTCCACCAGACCTCCGAGCTGCTTGTCGAGGGAGGGGCCTGCAAGCGCATCAAGAACGTTCGCCGATATCATCAGGTACGCGTCGAGTGCTTGGCACTCGGTGTCGCCGATCCTCGTTCCACGCGGTAGCTCCAGACTCCGCGTGACACCGACGTAGTTGACTTCATTCCGCTGCATCGTGTCGACAAACGGTGGGAGGCGCTCTCTCCACTCGGTGGGCCAGCCTCCTCCGTCGGCGTCAACGTCGAGCAGTTCGGCGAGGCGCGCGAGCCCCATCATCTTGAGGAAGCCGCACATTTCACTTCGGAGTATCGCCTTGGCCAGCTCCAGCGGCGCGCCGGGCCGTGCACTGCCATCGCTGCCTGGCTCGGGGTCGCGGACCTGCCACTCCGCGACGGCAGAGTGCGTCTCGAGCGGGATGTAGAGCCCGCCGACGAGGCTCTGCAACGGCGTGACGCCGGAGAACGAAATCGCCTGCTTCTGTGCGACCCCCTTCCCGATCTGCTTGGTACTGACGTCGGAACCCGACTGGGTCCCCTTGCACTCCAAGACCACGATATCGAGCCCCGGGGTGAATCCGAGGAAGTCCGGGCTCTTCTTCGGCCCCTTCTTGTTCGTGCTGGTGAGGGTGACCAGAGGCGGCGTCCATCCCTTCGTCAGCTTCGCGACGTGGGATGTGTCGGCCCACACCAGCACGCCGAGAAGCTGGCCGATGATGCCCGTCGAAAACCCCACTCCCCAGTCGTCGGACAGGATCGTCTTCTGGTGAGCGTCCAGCTCGTCCCACTCGCTCCTGAGCGACAAGTTCGGGTCAGTGGAGACGGCCGGGAAGTATCGGAGCCAGGCCCAGAAGTCTGCGATGTGAAGCCCCTGGTAGCTCGGTGGCCGAGATCGAAGCGCCGTGTGGAGCAGGGCCATGTCTACGCGAACGCGCCTGGATCCTGCGGCCGCCGAGATGGTGGTTGGGACCGCCTTCCCGAGCGTCGTCCATGACGCTGCATCGACTGTGATTTGTATCGTCCTGAACACGACAATCGCTCTATCGGGGCCCTTCGGGGTCCAGCGCTACTGGACCGGAGAGACAACTTGTACCTCAGCTCGCTCACGCTGTCCCCCGTGTTGGGCCCGGCTGCCGTGTCCCACTGAAAACCAGCGCTGGCTCTACTCCCGTGGAGGCCCCCGGCCCCGAACCGCCACCGCACGGGAGCAGCGCATGAGCACATCGTCCAAAGCCACCGCACCGACGGCCCGCGAGGTCGCGGCGTCGATCAAGGCGCTCGGCGGCCGGCTCACCGCGCTGGTGGACAAGCTCGCCGCGGCCGGCGACGCGCCCGTGCCCGCCGACTCCGCGCGTGCCCTGGCGGAGCTCGCCGCGGCCATCCGCGCCGCGGTGGAGCCCACGCCGCCGTCGGCGACCGCGGCCGAGAAGCGGGACCCGCACCAGCCCGCGGACGGCTGGCCGCGCGACATGGCCGCGGGCGACGCGAGCGAGCCGGCGTGGGGCCGCGATCCCGAGGGGCTGCGCCATGGCTGATCGCGTCCAGGCCGCCCTCGGTCGCGCCCGCGAGCTGCTCCACGCGCTCGCGCCCGCGCCCGTGGAGAAGACCATCTGGGGCTCGCCCGCGGGCAAGAAGCGTCTGGCGGACCGCCTCGTGGCGATGCTCCCGGCCCACAAGACGTACGTGGAGCCCTTCGCCGGCAGCGCGGCGGTGCTGTTCGCCAAGGAGCCCTCGGAGGTCGAGGTCAT
>JAHBWH010000070.1 GCA_019637115.1 Myxococcales bacterium
GAAGCGCCGCCATACGCCCCCGCACCCGCGAAATGGTGGCCAGCGCCCCGAGCTCGCTCCCGGGCCTCCTCGAGTCGGCCCCGTAGCGACGTCGCGGCGATCCCATCCACGAGTCGGAGGCACCAGCGCCCCGCCGCGCTCGTGGCTTTTGCGCGAGGCCGGCGATATACCCCCTCCGTGAGCGACGAGACCGCGGCGCCGGCCCCTCCGGGCTCGGCGGGGCCTCCCCCCTCGAAGCGGCCGAAGAAGGCGCCCGAGGCGGGCGAGGAGGCCCCGTTCTCGCTCGTCGAGCTCGCCGACCGCGGGGCGAAGGCGGCCCTCGGCCCCTTCGCCGAGCTCGGGATGCTCGCGCGCACGCTCTACGAGACGATCTTCTGGCTCCTTCGGCCACCCTACCGCTTCCGCCTCCTCGTGGAGCAGCTGGAGTTCATCGGCGTCGGCTCGATCTTCCTCGTCACCCTCACGGGCTTCTTCGTCGGCGCCGTCCTCGGGCTGCAGCTCGTCGACGGCTTCCGGCAGTTCGGGGCCGAGAACCAGACGGGCGCGGTCGTCGGGATCGCGATGGCGCGCGAGATGGGCCCGGTCTTCACGGCGCTGATGGTCAGCTCCCGCGCGGGCTCCGCGATGACCACCGAGCTCGGCTCGATGCGCGTGAGCGATCAGATCAACGCGCTCGTCGTGCTCGCGGTCAACCCCGTCCAGTACCTCATCGTCCCGCGCGTGCTCGCCGGAGTGATCGCGGTGCCGATCCTGACGGTGCTCTTCAACGTCGTCGGCATGACGGGCGCGTACCTGCTCTGCGTCGAGGTGCTCGGCATCGATCCCGGGATCTTCCTCGGGCGAATGCAGTGGCTCGTGGACTGGCCCGACGTCCGCCAGGGCCTGATCAAGGCCGCCATCTTCGGGGGGACGGTCTCGCTCATCGCGTGCCGCCAGGGCTTCCACGCGACCGGCGGTGCGGCGGGGGTGGGGCGCGCGACGAACCGATCGGTCGTGCACAACGCCATCGCGATCCTCGTGCTCGACTACCTCATCACCGCGATCATCCTCGGGCAGGGGCTCTTCTGATGCGCCTCTTCTCCGGTCGCGGCCCGAGCGAGGCCGAGCGCGCTGCCGCGGACGCAGCCAAGGACGATCCGGTGCACATCCGGGTGCGCGATCTCCACAAGACCTACGGCGATCACCACGTCCTCAAGGGGATCTCGTTCGACATCCTCCGCCGCCGCACGAACGTCGTCATCGGGCCCTCGGGATCGGGCAAGTCGGTGCTGATGCGGCAGATCATCCGCCTCGAGAAGCCCGACTCCGGGCAAGTCCTCGTCGACGGCGTCGACTACGCTCAGCTCCGCGGCATGGCGCTCGAAGAGCGCCGTCGAGGCATGGGCATGGTCTTCCAGATGTCCGCGCTCTTCGACTCGATGACCGTCTTCGACAACGTCGCGTTCCCGCTGCGCGAGCACACGAAGCTCTCGCGCAAGGAGATCCGCGAGCGCGTGATGGAGCGCCTCGAAGGTCTCGGCATCGCGGCGGCCCACGCGAAGTGGCCGGCCGAGCTCTCGGGCGGCATGCAGCGCCGCGTCGCCGTGGCGCGCGCGGTCGTGCTCGAGACCGAGGTGCTCATCTACGACGAGCCGACGACCGGGCTCGACCCGCTCACCGTGCGCACCGTCGACGAGCTCATCGCGGAGACCGAAGAGAAGTTCGGCGTGACGTCGATCGTGATCAGCCACGACATGGCGAGCGTCTTCCGCATCGCCGACCGGCTCACCTTCCTCAACTTCGGCGAGGTCGTCGTGAGCGACGCGCCCGCGCGGGTGCTCGATCAGCTCGACGACTCGCTGCGCGAGTTCGTCGACGCGAGCGGGGTCAGCCGAGAGTTCATCGAGTCGCACGCGCGCGCGCGTTGAGGCTGCTCCGGGTTCGCACGGCCTGACGGGCTCTCGCTCGCATCGGGGACGGTGCCGAGCCCCTGCCGCTCGCACCAGGCCTGCCGACGGACGCTGTCGCGCTTCCGATTTGGCTCAGGCCGCCACGTCGTTGGAGGGCGGCGGCGCGGACACCGCGCTGGCCTCGCGCTCGACGAGCTTCTGGACCATCGGCTTGCATCCACCGCAGCCGGTGCCCGCGCCGCAGCGCGCGCCCACGGAATCGGCGTCGAGGGCGCCCTCGCGGACGCAGTCGCGGATGACTCGGCAGTGCACGCGCTTGCAGTGGCAGACGAGCATGAACGAAGGATGATACCGGCTAGTTGAAAGTCAATTTCATTTTCGTGCGAAACGACACGCACCGGATCGAGCGCGACACCTCCCAGGCGGTTGGCGCCAGTGGCGGGAGCCCGATGCGCAACCGGATTGGGCACCGCTCGAGGGAAATTTCGTCGTAATTCCGTGCCCGGACGTCGATCTGCGCCGAAAACTTCGGAGGTGCGCGGATGTGGGATATCAACGCACCCATGGCCAACCCTGCCGCCGTCCTCGCCAAGGTCGCCCTCGTGCCCGCCCCGACGTCCTCCCCTTCGGTGCGACGAGCCGAGACGACCCGGCGGACGGGACTCGGAGCTCGCCCGCTCCACGTTCCGTCCTCCACCCCGGCGCGTCGCCCCGCGCCGTTCGTGAAGTGGGTCGGCGGCAAGGGTCGCCTCCTCTCCCAGCTCGCCCCCCTGATGCCTCCCGGGGTCGAGCGCATGCGCCACGTCGAGCCCTTCGTCGGCGGCGGCGCGCTCTTCTTCGCCCGCGCCCCGAAGCGCGCGCTCCTCGCCGACGTGAACCCGGATCTCGTCGGAACGTACGAGGCCATCCGCGACGAGGTCGAGACGGTCCTCCGTGCGCTCGCGCGTCTGGCCGCCCTGCCGCACGAGAGCGAGCAGTTCTACGAGCTCCGCGAGCGCTACAACGCGGGGGGGCAGTCCAAAGCCGAGCGCGCCGCGCTCTTCATCTATCTCAACAAGACCTGCTTCAACGGGCTCCACCGCGTCAACCGGGCCGGCCACTTCAACGTGCCCTTCGGTCGCTACAAGAACCCGCGCATCCTCGACGCGGACGGCTTGCGCGTCGCCAGTCACGCGCTGAAGGGTGCGAAGATCGTGCGCGACTCCTTCGAGGGGCTGCTCCGCAACGCGCGCCCGGGCGACTTCGTCTACTTCGACCCGCCCTACGAGCCCGTCTCGCGGACCGCGAGCTTCACGGGCTACGCGCAGGACGGCTTCTCGCAGGCGGATCAGGAGCGCCTCCGCGACGTCTTCGCCGCGCTCGATCGCCGTGGATGCAAGCTGATGCTCTCCAACAGCGACGTCCCGTTCATCCGCGAGCTCTACGGTCGCTGGAACATCGACGTCATCCACGCGGCGCGCGCGATCAACTGCGACCCGAGCGGCCGCGGCAAGGTCGCCGAGGTCGTCGTCCGCAACTACTGCTGAATCCCGAAGCTCAAGGGATCGTGATCGTGTGCAAGACCGTCACGAGCTGCGTGCTGCCCCCCACGACCATCGGATCCTCGGGCAGCGTCTGATCGCTGTCGAAGGCGTCGCCCGTCGCGTTCGTGATCCGCACGAAGAGCCCGAGCTGATCACCGCTCGTGACGCCGAGGGTGGTCAGCAAGATGCTGGTCTCGCAGGCGCCCACGCCGCAGACCATCGGTGCTTCGGTGCCGACGATCCAGGGGAAGTCCGCGGCGTTCATCGCGATGTGCCGCCAGCCGACCCGCTCGTCGAACGCGGCGCCGTTGGTCACGGGCGTGCCCGCCGTCCCCATCGCGCGCGTGCCGAAGCCGAAGTGCAGGCGGAAACCCGCCGGAGGGGCGAAGGCCGCATTGAGCGCCCGGTCGAGTGAGCCCGTGACGTCCGACATCGCGGAGAAGGTGGTCCCGCTCGTCGTATCCGGCAGGTCGACGTCGAGGTAGGCCACGATCCCGTTCATCGAATCCATGCTGCCCGCAGGGGGCGGCTCCACGCGGCCCTCGATCGCGATCCATAGCCGCCCGTCTCGGACCACCGTGCGCAGCCCGTCGAGCTCGTTCTCGCCGGGCCCCCACCGTGTGATTCGGGTGTTCACTACGTGGGCAGCGCCCATCCACTCGGCGTCGCTGACCACGCCGTCGAGGGTGATCATCGGCGGCATCGTGCCAGCGTCGGTGCCGGCGTCGGTGCCTGCGTCGGTGCCGGCGTCGGTGCCTGCGTCCGCGCCGGCGTCCGCGCCCGCGTCGTCCCCCGCGTCCGGCTCGACGTCCGCGTCCGAGCCCGCGTCGAGCTCGGTGGAGGCGTCGTCTCCGCCCCCGTCGCGCTCCCCCGCGTCCCGGAAATCCCCTGCGTCGCCCGGCCCCGCGTCGGCGCCGCCGGCGTCGCGCCCCGCGTCGGCGTTGCCGCCGGCTGCCGCGCAACCCTGGACCCCGAGCCCCAACAGCGCCATGAGCGCAACCCGTTCCACCCAGCGCTTCATCGTTCGACCCCAGCCGCTTTTCGCGGCACCTTTCGTCCCCGCGCGTCGATGAGCTCCGGCCACCCCTGACCTCGGCTCCGCGGCGACACTACCCACAGAGTCACGAAGTCTAGCGCCTTCGAGCGCGGACGGCACCCCGAACCCCCCCCTGACGAGCAGAGAGCCGATGTCCGACCCCATGAGCCCCATCCTCGCCGACCTCATCGACGCCCCGAGCGCCGAGGGCAGCGCGTTCCGCCGCGTCCCGCGGACGGGGGTGATCTACGTCAGCGTGGAGGCCCAGAAGCGCGGCTTCACCTTGGGGGCGCCTGGCTGGTGCAACCTCGGGCAGGGGCAGCCCGAGACGGGTCCCATCCCCGGCGCGCCCCCGCGCATCGAGACCATCGAGGTCCACCCCGCCGACCTCGACTACGCGCCCGTGCCGGGGCTCTACGAGCTGCGGGAGGCGGTGGCCAGCCTCTACAACCGCCTCTTCCGGCGCGGCATGCCCTCGCAATACACGGCCGAGAACGTCGCCATCTGCGGCGGCGGGCGGGTGGCGATCATGCGCGCGTGCGCCGCGGTGGCGCCGGTGCACCTCGGCCATTTTCTGCCGGATTATACCGCCTACGAAGAGCTGCTCGACGTCTTCCGGCGCTTTCAGCCGATCCCGATCCTCCTCGACCCCGACAAGGGCTACGAGTTCACGAGCGACGAGCTGCGGCGCGAGATCCTGGGTCGCGGCCTCGGCGCGCTGCTGATGAGCAACCCATGCAACCCGACGGGGAAGACCGTGCAGGGCGACCAGCTCGCGGCCTGGGTCGGCGCCGCGCGCAGCCTCAACTGCGCGCTCCTGCTCGACGAGTTCTACTCCCACTACGTGTGGGAGGGCGCCGAGGTCGCGGCCGCCGAGGAGGCAGGTGAGGTGCCGATCATCAGCGCCGCGCGCTACGTCGAGGACGTCGACCGCGACCCGGTCGTTCTCTTCGACGGGCTCACGAAGAACTGGCGGTACCCGGGCTTCCGGGTGAGCTGGATCCTCGGACCGAAGAGCGTGATCGAGTCGGCCGCGAGCGCGGGCTCCTTCCTCGACGGAGGCGGCTCGGCGCCCATGCAGCGGGCCGCCGTCCCGCTCCTCGACGAGCGCCTCGTGCGCGAAGAGACGCGGGCGATCCGCGCCGTCTTCGCGGGCAAGCGGGAGCTCCTGCTCCGCCGGCTCCGCGAGATCGGCGTGCGCTTCGATCGCGAGCCCGAGGGCTCCTTCTACGCGTGGGGTGACCTGCGCGATCTCCCCGCCTCGCTGCGGCACGGCGACGACTTCTTCCGGGCCGCGCTCGAACGCCAGGTCATCACCGTCCCGGGCCATTTCTTCGACGTGAACCCCGGCAAGCGTCGCATGGGGCGCCCCTCGCGCTTCCGTCACCACGTGCGCTTCAGCTTCGGTCCCTCCCTCGACGTGCTCGAGGAGGCCTGCGACCGGCTCGAGGCGATGGTGAAGGAGGCGCGCTGAGCGTGATACCCGACGCGCCGCGAGCGGAGATCAGCCGAGGGCGCGTCGTCGTGACGGGCGCGAGCCGCGGCATCGGCGCGGCGATCGTGCGCGCGCTGCGAGAGCGCGGCGCGCAGGTGCTCGCGGTGGGCCGCGACGCCGACGCGCTCGATCGGCTCGCGCACGAGACCGGCGCGTGGATCGCGGCGGTGGACCTGCGCGCGCCCGGGGCGCCGGCCCGCGTGGTCGAGGTCGCGCGCGACGCGCTCGGCGGCGTCGACGGGCTGGTGCAATCGGCGGGCGTCATCCGCTATCAGGGCGTCGGCGCGATCGACGCGGCGGCGGTCGACGAGCAGGTCGGCGTGAACCTCGTCGCGCCGCTGATGCTCGCGCAGGCGCTCGCGCCCGAGCTGCGCGCGACGCGCGGCGCGATCGTGAACGTGGCCAGCACGCTCGCGACGCGGCCGGCCCCGCTCACGGCGGTCTACTCGGCGACCAAGGCCGCGATGCTCGCGTGGACCCGCGTCTTCGCGGTGGAGCTCGCCCCGGACGTGCGCGTGAACGCCATCGCGCCCGGCGTGGTCGACACGGCGATGGTCCGTCAGCCCCGCCTCGCGCCCGGCGAGCCGCTCCCGGACGCGCCCGAGCGCCTCGTCGAGGCGCAGCTCGAGGCGCTGCGCGCGCTCCATCCGCTGGGCAGGCTCGGCGCGCCGGAGGACGTCGCCGCGGCGGTGGTCTTCCTCCTCGACGCGTCGTGGGTCACGGGCGCGGTGCTGAACGTCGACGGCGGCCTGACGGCCTGCTGACGCCAGACGCTCTGCGTGACGGCTCTGCGTGACGGCTCTGCGTGACGGCTCTGCGTGACGGCTCTGCGTGACGGCTCTGCGTGACGGCGCCGCGTGACGTGGCGGCGCCGCGTGATCGCTCCACGCGACTCCTCTCCACCTGGGGCCTCGCATGACGCACCTTCCCTTCCGTCGCCGCCCGCCTCAGAGTCCGGCCATGCGCCGTCGCGACGTCGTTCGGATCGAGAAGCTCGCGGTCGACTGCGTCGTCGGCCTCTACCCCCACGAGCGCCACGCCTCGCAGCCGCTGCGGGTCGACCTCGCGCTCTACCTCGACACCGAGGAGGCCGCGCGCCGCGAGAGCGTCGCGCACACCGCCGACTACGCGGCGACGGCCTCGCAGGTCGTCTTCCTCTTGCGGAGCGGGCGCTTTCGGCTGCTCGAGACGGCCGCGCACGCCATCGCGAAGCTCGTCCTCGCTCCCCCGCCCCCCGGGGAGACGAGCGCGCGCGTGGAGGAGGTCACGGTGCGTCTGACCAAGCCCGGCGCGCTCAAGGGCTTCGCGACCCCCTCGCTCGAGATCCACCGAGACGCGGCGTGGTGCGAGCTCGGCGTCGAGGAGAAGCCCTGGGGGACGGTCGACGTCGTGCACGAGACGCGCGACGCGGGCATCTACCGGCTCAACGTCGCGCCTGGCCAGGGCATCCCGCTGCACGTGCACCGCGTGATGCGCGAGAGTGAGATGGTCCTGACGAAGGGGCTGCTCTGTCAGAACGAGGCGGTGCCGCCGGGCACCGTCCACCGCTGGCCGCGGGGCGCGGCGCATCGCTACGACAACCCGACCGAACGTTGGCAGAGCATCCTCTGCGTCGACTTGCCGCGCTTCATCCCCGAGGACGAGGTCGAGGTCGAGGGCGAGCCGGCGGACGTCCCCCCCGAGCCCCCGTGGGGTCCGATCGTCGGCGGCTGAGTCGTCACTCGATGCGATATCGAAAATCGCTTTCGAACTTCGAGATCTTTCGGCTTTGCGGTGCTCCAACGCGGCGCTAGGTTCCCCTCATGAAGGGTGATCCCGCCGTCCTCGACGTCCTCAACGATCTGCTCACGCACGAGCTGACCGCCATCAACCAGTACTTCATCCACCACAAGATGTTGAAGGACTGGGGCTACGAGCGGCTCTCCGCGAAGAAGCGCGCCGAGTCGATCGAGGAGATGACGCACGCGGATGAGGTCATCGACCGCATCCTCTTCCTCGACGGCGTCCCGAACATGCAGCGGCTCAACCCGGTGCAGGTGGGAGAGGACCCGATCGAGCAGCACGAGCTCGATCTCGCGCTCGAGCTCGAGGCGCTCACGCGCCTCAAGGCGGGGATCGCGCTCTGCTGGGACAAGGCGGACCACAAGACGCGCGAGCTGCTCGAGAAGATCCTCGCCGACGAGGAGGAGGCCGTCGATTGGCTCGAGACGCAGCTCCACCTGGTCAAGGAGCTGGGCAAGGAGAACTACCTCGCCCAGCAGCTCCGCGACTGAGCGGCGCACGCGACCGACGAGAGCTGAAAAAGCTGGGCCGATTTCGCAAGCCGCCCAACCGGACGGCGCGCAGCGAGCGTAGGCTCGTGGCAGGGGCCCACGGCGCATGAGGCCCCGTGGGGGAGGGGCTGGCGACCTGCCGACAGCCCCTCATCGGAAGCTGACGTGAGCGGGCGCGTCGACTACAACCCCCTCATGCGACCTCTCTCGATCCTCGCGATTCTCCTGGCGGCGGCCTGCAACCGTGGCCCCGAGCCTCCGCCCGGGCCGGTCACCGAGGCGCCCGAGGTGCCAGAAGCGCCCTCGACCCCGCCCGGCCACCCGCCGACGGACCACCCGCCGGTCGCGCCCGCGGCGCGTGGCGGCGCGAGCGTCGATCCCGCCAACCCCGCGCTCGCGGGCGTGCGCTGGCAGGCTCACGAGCCGCTCACGTGGCGCCAGCCCTCGAGCGCGATGCGCGCCGCCGAGTACGTCGTCACGGGCGAGGCGGGCGAGGCGACGATGACGGTCTTCCACTTCCCCGGCATGGGCGGCTCCGTGCGCGAGAACATCGACCGCTGGGTCGGCCAGTTCCGCACCCCCGAGGGCGGGCCCGTCGAGGATTCGTCGATCGAGACGAAGACGATCGCAGGCCTCGAGGTGACGGTCCTCGACGTCCGCGGGACCTTCTCGGACGGAATGATGGGCGGCGGCGCGCCGCAGCCGGACACCCGCATGCTCGGCGCGATCGTCGCCGGCCCGCACGGGCCCATCTTCTTCAAGCTCACCGGCCCCGCCGCGACGGTCGAGTCCGCCAAGGGGGCGTTCGACGAGCTCGTCGGGAGCTTCGAGCCCGCGGGCTGAAGGAGCGCGGCGAGGAGCCGACGACCGAACCGGTCGGGCGTCTCGCGCGTACCGGAGGCGCATGAAGCGTCGTGTCCTCGCCCACCCCGCGCGCGTCGTCCGCGGGCCCCGAAGGTCGCCACGCGACCCTGCCTCGGTCGGTGTGGCGGGCGTCCGTCGCGCCGCCTATCGGCTCGCGACGCTCACGACGCTCACGACGCTCACGGCGCTCACGGCGCTCATGGCGCTCACGGTCTTCCTCGGCGCTTGCGGGCACACCTCGACGCCCAGCCCCGCGCGCGTCTCCGTCGCGCCGCCCGTCGACTGGCGGCCGTGGAACGCCGAGACCTTCGAGCGCGCGGCGCGCGAGGGCAAGCACCTGCTCGTGAGCGTGCAGGCGCATTGGTGCCATTGGTGTCACGTCATGAACGAGCGGACCTTCGGTGACGTCGACATCCGACGCCGGCTCGACGAGGGCTTCGTCGCGATCGCGGTCGACGCGGACGCGCGTCCGGACCTGGCCGAGCGCTTCCGCGACTTCGCCTGGCCCGCGACCGCGCTCTTCACCCCGGACGGCACCCTCGTCGTCGCCCTGCGGGGCTTCCGCGCGCCGCGCGCCTTCGCGGAGATCCTCGACGACGTCCGCGCGGGTCGGGTCGCGCGCGTCGCCTCGGCGTCGGAGGGCCCGCCGCTCGCGCTCGAGGCGCTCCGCCAGCAGGCGTCGGCGCAGCTCGACGGCTTCTACGATGCCGCCGCCGGAGGTTGGGGGCGGCCGCAGAAGTACCCGCTCGGGGCGCCGGTCGAGCACCTGCTCTTCCGCGCGAGCGCGCGGTGCCGCGACGAGGCCGCGGGCGAAGCCACCGAGCCGCAGCGCGAGTGCGAGGCCCGCGGCCTCGCGCGCGTCACGCAGACGCTCGAGGGGTACGCGCGCCTGCTCGATCCCGTCGACGGCGGCGTCTACCAATACTCGCTGCGCGGCGACTGGGGGCACCCCCACTTCGAGCGCATCGCCCTCGTTCAGGCGGACGTGCTCGCTTCGTTCGCGCACGCCGCGCGTGTGTACGACGCGCGCTGGCTCGAGCCCGCCGCGCGCGTGGAGGCGTTCCTCGCGGGCACGTTCCGGTCGGAGGACGGCACCTTCGCGTCGAGCCAGGACGCCGATCTCGACGCGCGCGTGACCGGGGACCACTACTTCTCGTGGGACGCCACGGGGCGCGCCGAGGCCGGCGTGCCCCGCGTCGATCGCGCCCCCTACGCCGATCGGAACGGACGCCTGATCGAGGCGCTCGTCGCGCTCCACGTCGCCCGGATCGCCGCGGACGCGCCCGTCGGAGGCGCGCTGCAGCTCGCGCTCGACGCGGCCAGCCGCTTCGAGCGGACGCATCGAGACGAGGACGGCGGTTTTCGACACGGAGCCGTCGACGATGGCCTGCGCCACCTCGCGGATCAGGTGTGGATGCTGAGGGCCGAGCTCGCGCTCTATGAAGCGACGGGCGACGCGCGCTGGAAGGAGCACGCGCTCACGACCGCGCGCTTCCTGCTCGATCACCTCGCGCTGCCGGAGGGCGGCTTCGCCGCGCACACGGAGGATCCCGCCGCGGTCGGCGAGCTCGCGCGACGACGGCGCCCGCTGGTCGAGAACGCCGTCGCCGCGCGCGCGCTCTTGCGCCTCCACCGCCTCGACGGGGAGGCGCATTGGCGCGAAGCCGCCGAGGGCGCGCTCGCGCACGACGAGCACGCGCTGCGGCAGGCGGGGCGCACGATCGGCGAGCTCGCGCTCGCGCTCGACGAGCTCGCCGCGCCCTACGTCCTCGTCAGCGTGGTGGGCCCGGCGGGCGACGCGCGCGCCGACGCGCTCCATCGCGCCGCGCTCGCGCTCCCACCGCCGCGCCTCGTCGAGCTGGGGCGGCCCGGCGCGAGCCGCTATCCCTACCCCGACGTCCCTGCTGCGTACCTCTGCGACGCCGTCTCGTGCTCGGTCCCGGTGGGTGACGGCGGCGAGCTCCGCGCGGCCGCCGCGCGTTTCTTGAACTCGCGCTGACGAGCGTTCCGTTGCCCCCGAAGAGGGGGTAATGGCCGAGGGGGGCACCTGGCGGCCGCCACCCCCTCCGCCGCCAATCCGCCGCCAGAGGCCGAATTCGTGACCCAAAAACCTCGTGATTCCGCGAGCGGATGGCCGGTACGGGGTTTGCGTTGGGCTCCTCGCGTTCGCCTCCTCGACATGTCGTCAGGGGCGGCGCCGAGGAGGAGCGAATGGTCAATCAGAAGACGAAGGCGATGGACGACGCGGTGCGTGCCATCGAGAAGCAATACGGCAAGGGCGCGATCATGCGGCTCGGCGATCGCATGGTGGAGAGCGTGCCGGTGATCCCGACGGGGTGCCCGTCGCTCGATCGCGCGCTCGGCATCGGGGGTTATCCGCGCGGCCGGGTCATCGAGATCTTCGGCCCCGAGTCGAGCGGCAAGACGACGCTCACGCTGCACGCGATCGCCGAGTGCCAACGCGCGGGCGGCGTGACGGCCTTCATCGACGCCGAGCACGCGCTCGACGTGCAATACGCGCAGGCGCTCGGGGTCGACGCGACGTCGCTGCTCGTCAGCCAGCCGGACACCGGCGAGCAGGCGCTCGAGATCGCGGAGACGCTCGTGCGGAGCGGCGCGATCGACCTCGTCGTCGTGGACTCCGTCGCGGCGCTCGTGCCGCAGGCGGAGATCGACGGCGAGATGGGCGACCTCCACGTCGGCCTGCAGGCCCGCCTCATGAGCCAAGCGCTCCGCAAGCTCACGGGCATCGCGAGCCGCACGAACACGACGCTCTACTTCATCAACCAGCTCCGCATGAAGATCGGCGTGACCTTCGGCTCGCCGGAGACGACGACGGGCGGCAACGCGCTGAAGTTCTACTCCTCGGTCCGCCTCGACGTGCGGCGCATCGGCGCCGTCAAGCACGGGGAAGAGGTCGTCGGCAACCGCACGAAGGTGAAGATCGTGAAGAACAAATGCGCGCCGCCCTTCCAGCGCGCGGAGTTCGACATCCGCTACGGCACCGGGGTCGACGTCGTCGGCGATCTCTTGGACACCGCCGTGGCAGCCGACGTCGTCGAGAAGAACGGCGCGTTCTATCGCTTCGACGGCCAGAGCATCGGGCAGGGTCGCGAGAAGGCGCGCGTCACCCTCATGGAGGACCCGAAGCTCCGCGCGGCCATCGCCGCGAAGCTCGCCCCGGCGCTGCCCGCCGCCGCGCCCGCCGCCGAGGAGCGCGGCGCGAAGGAGCCGACGAAGGAGCCCGCGAAGGCAGCCTGAGCGCGTCGCGCAGCCCGTCGAGCGCGCGACGGGCTGCGCCGAGCCCGCATGCGCCCGCGCCGTTCGCAGCGCGTCGTGGGCGACGATGCCTCAGTCCGGGCCGGGGCACGACTCCTCGAGCCCGACGCGGCGGACGCGGGGGGCCCCGAGGGGGCCGTCGACCTCGAGCGTGAGCCGCACCTCGACGAGGCCGCCGCGGGGCAGGTCGAGGGTCATCGGCGAGGGGTCGTCGGGGCGGACGCCGACGCGCACGAAGGGCGCGTCGGCGAGCTCGACCTCGGTCGGCGCGTGCCGCGCGTCGACGATCACGCGCCCGAAGGGGCTGACGTCGGCGGTGACGTGCAGGCGCTGCCAGACCGTGTCCGGCGAGACGCGCGCGTCACCGGTCGCGCAGCCGCGGAAGACGTAGGAGGCGCTGCCGGACGGGACGAAGCGCTCCGCGCGCTTGGCGCCGGTGAGATCCCCTTGGGTGTGCGGGCCGACGCCGACCGACACCTGCGCGCCCACGGCGCCGGTGGCGGGATCGAGCCGCGTGGCGACGCCGCGCCCTCCGGCCGCGCCGCTCGTGGACGCGACCCAGACGTGCCCGAACGCGTCGAGGCCGATCCCGATCGCCTCGCGCGGGACGACGCCGAGGCCCGCGAGCTCCCACGTCGCCTCGACGCTCAGCGGGGCGACGCGGAGCTGCGAGACGCGGCCGTCGGTGTGCGCCACGAACGCGAGCTCGCGCGCGTCGTCGACGACCGCACCTCGGACGCTGGGCGGCGTCCCGAGCGTCGACCAGCGCTCGGTCGCCGGATCGAAGGTGCTCACGCGATCGCAGCCGAAGCCCGTGACGAAGATCCGACCCTCGCGGTCGAGGTCGAGGCCGTAGAGGAGGTAGCAGGGGAGGGGGACTTCGCGGACGTTCACCGTCGGCGTCGCGCCGCCGACGCCCTCGACGCTGAGCAGGTAGCCGTCGCGAGAGATCATCCAGAGCGTGCCCCACGGATCGAAGCCCGCCGCGTAGGGCTCGAAGCCGGGCGTCTCGATCCGCTCGCGCTCGAGCCCCGTCTCCCCATCGAGCCGGACGACGGCGCCCTCGTCGTGCAGGCCCACCCAGACGTCGCCGCCTCCTCCCCCATCGGGGCCGACGTGGCCGTCGACCGCGAGCGCCCGCGGCACGCCCGCGCGTCCGCCGACCTCCCGCGTGAAGAGTACGCACTCGTCACCCGCGACGGGCGTCGAGCCCGTGGAGGTGTCGAGCCCGTCGCCGTCGCGATCGACGCAGCGGGCGGGATCGCTCGCGATCTTCGTCACCGAGCCGACGCCGTCGAAGGCGCGGTTGGCGATCCACGCGTCACCTCGCCAATCGACCGCGACGCGGCTCGGCTCCGCGCCCCCCGAGAAGTACCGGGCCACCTCGCGCGCCGACGCGGCGTCGAGGCGTGAGACCGTGTCCTCGGCGCCGTTCGCGATCCAGACGTCGCCCACGACCACCGGTTCGCGCCGGAGCGTCAGCGCGCCCTGCGACGTCACCTCGAGCGCGTCCGTCGGCGCGAAGGGCGCGGCCCCCTCGCCCCAGACCTCGCCGCCGCAGCCGGCCATGCAGCCACCGCACGGGCTCAGGGTGCCTTCATCGACGCGCCCGTCGCAGTCGTCGTCTACCCCGCTGCAGAGCTCGGGCCGCGGGACGATGGCGCCCTGGCAGAGGCCGCGGTGCCCGTGGATGCAGAGCGAGCGCCCCGCGCGGCACGGGCCCACGTCCCGCGTGTCGGCGGGGCCGGGGTAACACTCTGCGACCCCGGGCAGGCAGGGGCAGCCCGTCGCGAAGGGGGTGGCCTCGCAATCGGGCGGCGGCACGAGGTCGCAGTTCACGTGACGCAGCGGGTTCGTGTCGTCGCAGTCGGGGCCCGCGGGGCAACCCTCGCCATAGCCGTCGAGGTCGAGGTCGACACAGCCCCCCTCCCGGCTGCCGCACGCGGGCAGCAGCGAGGCCGAGAGCACGACGCACGCGCCGAGGATGCCGAGCGGACGCACGGGCGCAGCGTAGCAGCCCGGTCACGTGGTCCGCGCGCCTCGCGACCTCTCGCGCTCAGCGCGGCTCGCGGGAGAGCAGCGCCTCGAGCTGCGGCCCGTGCCGGCCGGCGAGTGAGAGCACCACCCGCACGAGGTTGCGGAAGGCACGTCGGTCGAAGCTCGAGTCCGTGTGCAGTACGGCGCTGAGGCGCACCTCGCCGTCGCTCGGGTTCCACTCGAGCTTGGTGGTGAGCATCGACCAGTTCAGCTCCGCGATGCGCCGGAGGACGGCCGGGGTGGCGGGGTCCTCGGGGGGCGCGACGACGAGGCGCGGCACCCAGACGTAGACCGTGTCGCTCTCGTCGCTGTAGAGCGTGAACGCGCGCAATTCGTGGCGTGCGTCGGGGCTGACGTGGCGGAGCTCGCACCGGGCGCGGATGGCGCTCTCCGGCTCGCAGAGGGGCGCGAGGCCCATGGCGTCGAGCTCCTCGCGCATGGCCGCGAGGTAGCGAGGCTCGGGGGCCTGCGCGGTGGCCGCGGGGAGCGCGGCGAGGAGGAGCAGCAGCGAGAAGGTGACGCGCACGACAGGCTCAGGGGTCGAGGAAGTCGAGCCATCCGTGGCCGAGGTCGGCGCTGCGGGTCTCGGCGGGGCTGAAGCGCATGAAGAGCCGGCCGAGGCAGTGGTCGAGCGGCACGGTGCCGAAGCTCCGGCTGTCGAGCTCGGCGGCGGCGCGGTTGTCGGCCATCAGGAAGACGCGCCCCGGCTCGACCGTCGTGTCCCGCATCCGCAGCGTGTAGCGCTCGCGCTCGAACGCCCAGTGGCTCGTGTTGCCGAGCTTCTCGAGCACGCGCGCGTAGCTCGCCTCGCGGTTGATGGTGTGGTCGTAGAAGCGGACCTCGCCCTGAATGTCGCGGTCGGGGCGCGTGCCCGAGACCTCGAGCTGGCCCCGGACCTCCTTGAGCGTCATCCCCGCCTTGCCGACCACGCGGCCCATGACCATCTGGCCCTGGTTCACCGGGTGTCGGCACACGAGGATCTGGCCCATCTCGGGGTCGCTGACGCCCCGCCACATCAGCACGCGCTCACCTGCGATCATGGTCGGCGCCATTCCGTCGTGCCCGACCTCGACGACGTCGACGAAGAAGAGCCGGAAGACGCCGGCGATGACGAGCAAGATCCCGCCGATCCACAACGTGGCCTTGAAGGCGATCCGCCAGAACGCGCGCACGCCCCTTCGTCGCGCGCCCCCGATCGGGTGTCAAGCGGGAACACCGGGGGGAAACCCCGGCGCGGGCCCCCCTCCGGTGGCTCGAACCTACGGGTGGGTGTGCTAGTCCGGGGCCCGATGAGTGACGACCTCCTCCGCATCGGTGAGCACACCTTCCGCTCTCGGCTCTTCACCGGCACCGGCAAGTACCCGAGCCTCGACGTGATGCGTCAGGCGCTCGCGGCGTCGGGCAGCGAGGTCGTGACCGTCGCGGTGCGCCGCGTGAACCTCGACGAGCGCGGCGAGGGCTCGGTCTTCGACGTGATGGCCCAGGCGGGCTGCACCGTCCTGCCGAACACGGCGGGCTGCTACACCGCCAAGGACGCGGTCCGGACGGCGCGGCTCGCCCGCGAGATGCTCGGCACGAACCTCGTCAAGCTCGAGGTCATCGGCGACGAGCGCACGCTCTTTCCGGACGTCGCGGCGACCCTCGAGTCGGCCAAGCTGCTCGTCGAGGACGGCTTCACCGTCTTGCCCTACGTCACAGACGACCCCGTCGCGTGCAAGCGCCTCGAGGACCTCGGCTGCGCGGCCGTGATGCCGCTCGCGGCGCCCATCGGCAGCGGCCTCGGCGTCCGCAACCCCTACAACCTCGAGATCATCGTGGCGCACGCGAACGTGCCGGTGATCGTGGACGCCGGGGTCGGCACCGCGAGCGACGCTGCCTTCGCGATGGAGCTCGGCGTCGACGCGCTGCTCATGAACACCGCGATCGCGAGCGCCGCCGACCCGGTGGCGATGGCGCGCGCGATGAAGCTCGCCGTCGAGGCGGGCCGGCTCGCGTCTCGCGCCGGCCGCATCCCGCGCAAGCTCTACGCGACCGCCTCGAGCCCGCTCGAGGGGGTCATCGGCAGCCAGCAGTGAGCGGGCCGCTCGCGACCGTCGTCCTCGTCCTCGCGCTCGCGCGCGCGCCCTTCCAGTGCGCGAGCGACCCCGACCCGAACCGGCGCCGCGAGGACACCCCGTCCGAGGCGCTCTGGGAGCTCGCGGAGCGCTTCCACGAGCGCGGCGACGACGACGCGCGGCGGGTCACGCTCGAGGCGCTCGTCGAGCGCTACCCGACCTCGCGCGAGGCGGAGCGCGCGCGCCTCGCGCTCGGCGGGCGGGAGGCAGACGACGAGGCCGCGTCCGAGGCGTCCGAGGCGTCCGAGGCGCCTCGGCCCGAGCGAGAGACCGAGCCCGAGGCGCCCACGCGCCAGCCGCTCGCGCCGGAGACGCCCGAGGGCTCGTGAGCGCGAGGCTCGTGAGCGGGAGGTCTCCGCGGTTGCTCTGGATCACGCCCGCCGAAGGCTCGCTCGCGGCGATGCGGCAGGCGCTGGAGCGCGAGCTCCTCGCCCTGGGAGACGACAAGGACACGCGCGAGCTCGTCGTGCTGCTTCGCCGCCCCGCCGCGAGCACACGCGGGCTCCTCGAGGAGGGGAGGGCGCTCTCGGCCACGGGCGCGCCGCTCCTCGTCAGCCGCCGCGTCGACGTCGCGCTGGCGCTCGGGGCGCTCGGCGTGCACCTGCCCGAGCGCGGCGTGTCTGTGGGCGACGCGCGCGCGCTCCTCGGTCCGGCCAAATGGATCGGCGTGTCTCGGCACGACCGCGCGGGCCTCACGGCCGCCGCGGCGGAGGGCGCCGACTACGCGACCCTCTCGCCCTTCGCGGCGACGCCTGGCAAGGGCACGCCGCTCGGGGCGGCCGCGTTCGCGCGAGCGCGCGCCGGGATCGCGATGCCCGTGCTGGCGCTCGGCGGGATCGACGCCGCCGTGGGCCGAGAGGCGCTCGCAGCAGGCGCCGACGGCCTCGCGTTCATCCGCGCCGGCGCGGAGCTCGCGGCGCTGCGCGCGCTCCTCCAGCCGAAGCGTGCGTAGACCCCGCCGCGCCCGGAAGCGCCGAACGAGAGGCGAACCGGCTGAGGTCGAACCATCACGAGCGAGCGGCGCCGTGTGGACGCTGCGGCGCGCCTCCTGCGTGCCGGTCGCAGCTCAGTGCATGACGAGCGCGCGGCGCGACGCGGGGCCTCCGACGTGCGGGCGCAGCAGAGCATCACGAGCGCGCGGCGCGACGCGGGCCGGGCCCGCCTAGCGCGGGCCCTGCTGCGTGCGGGACGCCGCAGCTCAGAGCATCACGAGCGCGTTGCGGGGACGTCGCACGCCGCTCGCGGCGACCGGAGGACGGACCTCCGCTTCGGGCGCGAAGCGCGTCGCCACGACGGTGGCCCGCACGCGGCCGACCATCGTTGGATCCGTCACGACACCGAACGAGACGTCGGCGTCGGGGTGCGCCGCGCGCTCGAGGAGCTGCGCGGCCGCCTCGATCTCGCGGAGCTTCAGGTCCGGGCCCGCCGTCAGGTTCAGCAGCCACGCGCGCGCGCCGTCGATGGCGTCGCTGCTGAGCAGCGGGCTCTGCACCGCGCGCGCGACCGCGAGGTCTGCGCCGCCTTCTCGAGCGGTACACTCGCCGAGGCCGAGCACCGCCCGGCCCCCGCCGGTGAGCGTCGAGCGGAGGTCGGCGAGGTCGAGGTTCACGAGGCCCGGCCGCGTGACGAGCTCGGCGATGCCGCGCACGCCGTCCGAGAGCACCCGGTCGGCTCGCCGGAACGCGTCGCTGAGCTCCAGGTCCGCGCCGTCACCCTCGAGCAGGCGATCGTTGGCGATGACGAGGAG
Source organism: Myxococcales bacterium (assembly GCA_019637115.1). Classification (GTDB taxonomy): domain Bacteria; phylum Myxococcota_A; class Polyangia; order Polyangiales; family Houyiibacteriaceae; genus JACKEH01. The sequence goes on from JAHBWH010000070.1 coordinate 18,258, forward strand.
GGCGTCCACGCGCGGGGTGAGCGCGGCGAGCCCCTGCGCGGCGAGCTGCGCGCGCTTGCGGCCCTCGAAGCGGAAGGGCGTGGTCACGACGCCGACGGTGAGGGCGCCGCGCTCGCGCGCGACCTCCGCGACCACGGGGGCGGCGCCGGTCCCCGTGCCGCCGCCCATGCCGGCCGTGACGAAGACCAGGTCCGCGTCCGTCAGCACACGGTGCAGCTCTCGGCTCGACGCCTCCGCGGCCTCCGCCCCGACGCTCGGGCGCCCGCCGGCGCCGAGCCCTCGCGTCAGCGACTCGCCGAGCCGGACCGTCTGCGCCCCCGTCGCGCCCCCGACGTGGGCGAGCGCTTGCGCGTCGGTGTTGGCCGCGACGAGCCCGACGCCCGCGACCTCGCTCTGGGCCATCGCGACGAGCGCGTTGCCGCCCGCGCCGCCCACGCCGACCACCGCCAATCGTGCCTCGAACCGTTTCACACGTCCGCCCTATCACGGCGTGCTCGGGGGGCGCGAGAAAGCGGCAACCGCCGCCGGGACGGCCGCGAGTCGCCGCGGGCCATGCTTCGTGGTAGCTCCCGGCCGTGTCGAACGACGCGTGGATCACCGCCGCGGTGCTCGTCTCCGTGCTCACGGGGCTCGCGCTCAACCTCGCGTCGACCGAGCTCTTGCTCTTCGGGGGCCTCATCGTGCTCTTGGTCGGCGGCGTGCTCACCCCGGCCGAGGCCTTCGCGGGCTTCGCGAACCCCGGCGTGATCACCATCGCCGCCCTCTTCGTCGTCGCGTCGTCGCTCGACCACACCGGCGTGACCGCCCGCGTCTCCCGCCGCCTGCTCGGGGAGAGCGCGAGCCCCCGCGGTGTCCTCGCGCGCCTCACCTTCCCGGTGATGGGGCTGAGCGGCTTCTTGAACAACACGCCGCTCGTCGCCGGGCTCATCCCGGGGCTGCTCGGGTGGTGTCGGAGCCGCGGCATCGCCCCCTCGCGCGTGCTCTTGCCGATGAGCTACGCCGCGACCCTCGGCGGCACCCTCACGCTCATCGGGACGAGCACGAACCTCATCGTGCAAGGCATGGTGCTGCGCTCCGACCGCGCCGACCTCGCGCCCTTCGGCCTCTTCGACATCACCGTGATCGGGTTGCCGGTGGCCACCCTCGGCGTGCTGCTGCTCATCGCCCTCGCGCCGAAGCTCCTGCCCGAGCGCCGCGCGCCGCTCGCGAACGCCGAGGGGCAGAGCTACACGGGCGAGCTCCGCGTCCCCGAGCGTTCGGCGCTCGCGGGACGGACGATCGCCGAGGCCGGCTTGCGCGGCCTCGAGGGCGTCTACCTCGCGGACATCCTCCGCGACGGTCGGCGCATCGCGGCCGTCGGTCCGGAGCAGATCCTGCGGGCGGGAGACCGTCTGATCTTCGTCGGGCGCATCGAGGCCCTGGTGGAGCTGCGCAAGAGCCACGGGCTCGAGCCGGGGCTGGACAGCGGCGGCGCGGCGTCTCCTCGTCGAATCGTCGAGGCGGTCGTCGCCCCGGGCAACGCGCTCGTCGGCAAGACCATCCGCGATGGAAATTTTCGCGGGCTCTACGACGCGGTCATCCTCGCCGTGGCGCGGCACGGCGAGCGCATCGCGGGCCGCATCGGCGACCACGAGCTCGCGCCCGGAGACGTGCTCCTGCTCGAGGCGGCGCACGATCCCGATCGTCTGCCGCGCACGGACTTCTACCTGGTCAGCGAGGTCGACGGAGCCGAGCCGCCCCGCACCGATCGCGCCGGGCGCGCCGTGCTCGTGCTCGTCTCTTTGGTCGTCGCGGTGGTCGGCTTCGGCGTCGAGATGCTCGAGGCCGCGCTCGTCGCCGCCGCCGCCGCGCTCGCGCTCGGCTGCATCCAGCTGCACCAGGCCCGTCGGGCGCTCCAGGGCTCGCTCCTGCTGGCCATCGCCGCGGCGTTCTCGCTCGGCGCGGCGATGCAGGCCTCCGGCCTCGACGGTGAGCTCGCGAAGCTCGCGCTCGCCGCGGGCGCGACGAGCCCGATGTCGGCCCTCGTCGTGCTCTTCGTCGTCATCTCGCTCCTCACCGAGCTCGTCACCAACAACGCGGCGGCCGTCCTGGGCTTTCCGCTCGCGCTCCAGCTCGCCGACCGCTTGGAAGCGAGCCCGGTGCCCTTCGTCGTGATCGTGATGATGGCCGCCTCGGCGAGCTTCCTGACGCCCATCGGCTACCAGACGAACCTGATGGTCTACGGTCCCGGCGGCTATCGCCTGCGCGACTACCTCGTGCTCGGCGCGCCGCTCTCGCTCGTCGCGCTGCTCGTCACGGTGCTGCTCGTGCCGGTCTTCTTCCCGTTCTGATGCGCCGAGGTGGTGAAGGGCGCGTTCGTACCAACTGGCTCGAACTTCCGGGGAGAGCGGCTAAGCTGCCGCGGCATGCGCATCGTGCTCAACGGCGAGCCCCGCGAGGTCGCCGACGCCATGACGATCCGAGAGCTGCTGGTCGAGCTCGGGCTCGGCGACACGCTCGTCGCCGTGGAGAGGAACGAGGACATCGTGCCGCGAGCCGCGCACGCGACGACGTCGCTCGCGGAGGGCGACGCGGTCGAAGTCGTGCACTTCGTCGGCGGGGGCTGACGGCGCGCGTCGAGTCCCCAATCCGGCGCTCCGCGCTCGCTTGGGGCCTCGACCTTCTCTCAGGGGCTTCCAAAACGCCCCCTCGGCTGCAGGAGCAAGCTCCCTCCGCCTTCTCCCCACAACGCGCGCCTCTGGCGCGTCTACGGCGCCTCCCTCACCGGGGCGCTCGTTCGCGTCAGTCGTCGCCGAGCAGGTCGTCGAACGCCGCGTCGACGTCGTCGAGCACGAGCGCGTCGGGCATCGCGGTCCCCGGGTCGCCCGGGTTCGTCAGCCGCGCGATGCAGTCCTCCACGTTGCGGAAGCCGGCGTCGCGCTTGGCGACCTTCTGGTAGTAGTAGAGGGCCTCTTTGGGGTCCTGCAGCAGCTCGTAGGCGTTGCCGAGCTCGAAGTAGAGGCCGAGCTCCTCGCGCTCCGTCTTCTGCTCCGCGTAGAGGCCCTTCTTGAAGCGGGAGATGGCGTCGGTCGGCTTGTTCTGCTCCATGAGGCACAGGCCGATCATCGTGTGACAGAGGCACTCGCGCTGCGGGTTGCGCATCGCCAGCTCGAACGCCTTCTTGGCGTCGTCGATGAGCCCCATCTCCTTGTAGGCGATGCCGAGGTCGAAGTGCGTGTCGGTGTCCTCGAGGCCGATCTGCTGCTCGACCCCGCGCTTGAACTGCTCGAAGACCTCGTCCACGTCGAGCACGTCGCTGCCCGCGAGGTCCTCGACCGGCTCGTCGCCGAGCTCTTCGGCGAGGCGCTCGGCGAGCATGAACGCCTCGTCCTCGTCGGGCACGACCGACGCGCGCGCGGCCGACGCGGCGCGGAGGTGCTCGAGGATCTCCTCGTGCTTCTCACGCAGGATCGGGTGATCGGGGTGGCTCGAGAGGGCGTCCTCGACCGTCGCGCGCGCGGCGTCGAAGAGGCCCTGCGCGATGAAGAAGTCGACCTCGTCGAGGGTCTCTTCGATCTCGCCCGGCGGGATCGACGCGCGCTGCCGCGCCTCGACGATGTGGTCGGGGACGTGCGCTGGCGCCGGCGGGAGGTCCTCGACGGGCTCAGGCGGGGCGAGCGAGGGGATCGAGGACGGCGGACCCGGGACGTAGGCCGGACGCGGCGGGCTGTCGAACGAGGGGCTGGCGAACGAGGGGGGCGGGACGAACGCGGTCGCGTCGTCGAAGTCGTCAGGGCCTGCGAGCGGGGGGCTCTCGAGGTGGGCGGGAGAGACGAGCGCGGTCGCGTCGTCGAAGTCGGCCGCGCTGGCGAGCGGCGCGCCCTCGTCGAGCATCAAGAGGCCGTCGCCCAGACCCTCGTCGAGGAGCTGCACGTCGCTCGGCGCCGCCTCGTCGAACGACGCCTCGGGTGCTCCTGGGGGCGCGGAGGTCGGCGGCCCCTCGACGGGCGCCGGCGTCTCGTCGACGAAGAGCACCTCGTCGGGCGCGGCGGGCGCCGGGGTCTGATCGACGAAGAGCACCTCGTCGTCGCGCGCCTCGTCGAGGGTCACCGTCTCGGTGGCAGGCGAGCCTGGTAGCTCGGGGGCCGAGGCCCTGTCGTCGAGGAAAAAAAGATCCTCCTCGGAGGCTCGCCCGCTCTCGGTCTCGGTCTCGGTCTCGGCGCTCGGGAGGTCGTGTGTGCCCGTCGGCACCGAGCTCGGGTCGAGCTCGGTCGCCTCGCGGAGGTAGAGCTGCGCGACCTGAGGGCGGTCGCCGTACATCGACGCGAGGTGGACGAGCTCGCGCGCGGCGTCCCGCGGGCGGCCCGCCGCGAGGTAGGCGTCCTTGAGTCGCTCGCGGGCCTCGACGTGGTCGGGGGCGAGCTGAAGCACCTGCTCGAGCTGCGCGACGACCTTGTCCTTGAGGCCGTAGCGGGCGAAGACGTCGCACTCGGTGAGCAGGCGCGCGATCTGGGCCTCGAGCGCGACGTCGGGCGGGATGCTCGGCGCGTGGTCGGGCGGTGGCGGCGCCATCGAGCCTTCGTCGGCGTCGAGCGCGACGTCCACGACCACCTCTTCCTCGTCGACCTCGAGGAGCATGTCATCGTCGTCGTCGGGCTCGAGCAGCTCGAGGTCGGGCTCGTCGTCTTCGTCCTCCTCCGCCGGAGGCGGTGCGACGAGCGCGCCCGGCGGCATCGCCTCGACGGGCGCGGCGGGAGGGGGGGCCGGCCGCGGCGCTGCGACGCTCGCGTAGCCCGCGAGCGCTTGGCGCGCCTCGGCGTCCGTGGGGTCGAGCTCGAGGATTCGCTTGAGCACGCGGGCGCGCGCCTCGGCTCGGTTCGCCTCTTGGTGGATGCGCGCGATCTCCCGATAGACGCTGATCGTCTTCGGCGTCTGGCCGAGCGCGTGGAACGCCTCGGCGAGGAGCTCGAGCGTCCGCACGTCTCGCGGATCCTGCTTGAAGCAGAGCTGGAGCTTGGCGAGCGCACGCTTGGCGTCGTCGCGCTCGAGGTAGTGCGACGCCAGCTTGCGCGCGAGGTCGGCGTCCGTCGGGCGGTGGAAGAGCAGGCGCTCTGCGACCTTGAGGTAGTCGTCGAGGCGACCTTGCTCCTCGAGCAGCCCCGCTCCCGCCTCGAAGGCGACGGCGGCCTCCTCGGTGCGACCCGCCTTGGAGAGGGCCTCCGCGTATTTGATGCGGACGGGGACGTTCTCCGGGTCGAGCTCGCACATCTTGCCGAGCGTCGAGAGCGCTTGGTCGACCTGGCCCTCGCGCGCGTACGCGGCGGCGACCTGCTCGTAGGTCGCGAGCGCGTCGCTCACGAGCTGGAGATTCTCGTACATCTCCGCCAGCCGGAGCGAGATGTCGAGGCGGCCGGGCTGGAGCTTGAGGATCTGCTTGTAGACCGCGACGGCCTTCAAGAAGAAGCCCTGCGTCGCGTAGTGCTCCGCCACGCGGAAGTACGTCGCGCTCGCTTCCTTGTTCGAGCCCTTCCGCGTGTAGAGATCGCCGATCTTCAGGAGCGTCCGGACGTCGCGCGGATCGGCGTCGACGAGCTTCTGGTACTCGGCGATCGCACGGTCGTAGGCGCCCTTCGCGAGGTGCTTCTGTGCCGCGGCGAGAACTTTGGTGCGGTCGACGGCCACTCGGGCGGGGATCCTTGCCGCCCCGGGGAACCCGCCGGTCCCCGGTTCAGGGGTCAGGGGTCAGGGGTGAGGGGATGAAGTGAACGGAAGTTCCGTGATTTCGGGCCTCCGGGGTGGGTGCAGCATACGAGCGCCGAGGGGAGGGGGTCAACCGGCACGAAGCCTGCCTGTGCGCTTTGGCGAGGTGGCTTCACGGAGCGCGGGCGCCCTCCGGCGTCGGGGCCGCGGGCTCGTCCTCGCCCTGGGTCCTCGCCCTCGGGTCGCGGACCGAGGATGACTCCCCGTTCACCCCGTTCACGTCGCGGGCGGTGCGGCGAGCTCGCCTGCCCGCAGGCGCTCGATGAAGCGCGTCGACAGGTTGCCCGAGACGAAGTCCGGGTGGCGGAGGATCTGCCAGTGCAGCGGCAAGAGCGTCCGGATGCCGCCGATCACCGTCTCGTCGACCGCCCGCTTCATCCGGCGGATGGCCATCTCGCGCGTCGGCCCCCACGAGATGAGCTTCATCAAGAGCGAGTCGTAGGCGCTCGGCACGGTGAAGCCGCCGTAGACGCCGCTGTCGATCCGGATGCCGGGCCCACCGGGCGCGATGTACTCGGTGATGCGGCCGGGCCACGGGACGAAGGTGTCCGGGTCCTCGGCGTTGATGCGCAGCTCGATCGCGTGCCCGCGGATGGTCGGCTCTTCGGGGAGGACCACCGGCTGACCGGCCGCGATCCGGAGCTGCTCGACCAGGAGGTCGACGCCCGTGATCGCCTCGGTGACGGGGTGCTCGACCTGGATGCGGGTGTTCATCTCCATGAAGGAGAGGTTCCCGCGCTCGTCCATGAGGAACTCGAGCGTGCCGGCCGAGACGTAGCCGCTCTCGCGGAGCGCGCGGCGAATGGTCGCTGCCATGTCGCGACGCAGCTCGTCGCTGACCGCGACGCTCGGGGCCTCCTCGACGAGCTTCTGGTGTCGTCGCTGGATCGAGCACTCGCGCTCTCCGAGCACCCAGACGCCACCGCGCCCATCGCAGAGCACCTGGAACTCGATATGCCTCGGCTCCTCGACGAAGCGCTCGCAGTAGAGGTCGCCGTTGTCGAAGCCCGCGATCGCCTCGGCTCGCGCTTGCGGGAAGGCGTGGCGCATCTCCTCGGCGCTGCGGATGACCTTCATCCCGCGCCCGCCGCCGCCGCCGGACGCCTTGAGCATCACAGGGAAGCCGACGCGGGTGGCCTCCTCGGCGGCGTGGTCGGCGTCTCGGAGCACGCCCGAGCCCTCCATCATCGGCAGCCCGAGAGACTTTGCCAGCTCGCGCGCGGGGACCTTCTCGCCCCATTGCCGCATGTCGCGGGCGGTCGGGCCGATGAAGGTCAGCCCGCACGCCTTGCAGATGTCGGCGAAGTCGGCGTTCTCGCTGAGGAAGCCGTAGCCCGGATGGACCGCGTCGGCGCCGGTGATCTCTGCGGCGGCGATCAGCGCGGGCACGTTGAGGTAACTCTTCGACGCCTCGGCCGGGCCGATGCAGACCGCCTCGTCCGCGAAGCGGACGTGGAGCGCGTTCGTGTCCGCCTCGGAGTGGACGGCGACCGTGGGGATGCCCAGCTCGCGGCAAGCGCGCGCCACGCGGAGCGCGATCTCGCCGCGATTCGCGATGAGGACCTTCTTGAACATCAGGCCTTGCGGACCTTGAAGAGGCGCTCGCCGAACTCGACGGGCTTGCCGTTCTCGACGAGGATCTCGAGGATCTCACCGTCGAACTCGGCCTCGATCTCGTTCATGAGCTTCATGGCCTCGACGATGCACAGGGTCTGGCCAGCTCGGAAGTGGCCGCCGACCTTGGCGAAGGCCTCCGCCCCCGGGTTCGGCGCGCGATAGAAGGTCCCGACGAAGGGCGAGGTGATGAAGGTGCCCTCGTCGGCCGCGGCGGGCGCCGCCTCGGCGGCGACCGGCGGGGGGGGCGGCGGAACACTCGCGCCGCCGAGGTGGTAGCCCCCCGCAGGCGCCGCGAGGACGGGCGCGCCAGCGGCGGCGCGGCGGAGCACGATGCGCTCGTCGCCCTTTTCGAGCTCGAGCTCGTCGAGCTCGAAGTCGCGCAAGGCCTGCATGAGGTCCCGCAGTTGCTGAAGATCGATGTCCATGACTCTCTCGTGGCGCGGGGGGCGTCACCTCCCGTGGTGACTCACTCCGTCCCGTCGCGGTCGGTGAGATAGTCGAGGAGCGCCCGCAAGCCAAGCCCGTAGCTGCGGGCCCCGAACCCGCTGACCTGCCCGACGCAGCGGGGGGCCGTCAGGCTCCGTCGCCGGATGGGCTCGCGGGCGTGGAGGTTGGAGAGGTGGACCTCGACGCAAGGCAGAGAGACGCCGCCGAGCGCGTCGGCGAGCGCCAGGCTCGTGTGCGTGAAGGCGCCGGGGTTGAAGACGAGGCCGGCGAAGCCGGCCGCGCTGGCGTCGTGGATCCAATCGAGCAGCACGCCCTCGTGGTTCGACTGACGGCACTCGACCTCGGCCCCGAGCGTGCGACCGAGCTCGACGAGGCCCGCGTCGATCGACGCGAGCGTGTCGCGCCCGTAGATCGCGGGCTCTCGGGTGCCGAGCAGGTTCAGGTTCGGCCCGTGCAGGACGAGGACGCGGCGCATCGCGCGGGCACTCGGGTCAGACGAGGTCTGCGAGCAGCTTCTGGCTGCGCGTGCGCAGGAGGAAGCGGGCCTTGCCGAGGTTCCCGCTGGGCTTCAGCGAGACGGCCACGAAGTACTCGTCGTTGAGCAGGCGGATCACCGTGACCATCCGCTCGGCCTTGATCGCGACCTCGACCGCCTCGCCCGCCTCGAGCATCTCCGCCGCTTGGCGGATGCTCTTGAGGATCACGCTGTACTCCATGCCGATCGTCTCGACGTCCATGACGGCGTCGTCGCGGACGTATTGGTCGACCGGGATTCCGTCGAAGCCCATCAGCAGCCCCGCGACGCCTCCGTCGGTGTTGTCCACGACCTCTTGCAAGACTTCTCGGAACATGGGGCCTCCGCGACGGATCACCGCATGGACCGGCGGCTCGCGTCAAGACTTCGGACGCCTCGCCCGCCCAATCCCGACGGGAGGTCGAGCCGACGAGCGCTTGCCGGGACCCCGCGCCCGCGATAAGCGCGCCCGCGATGTCGCATTCTTTCCCGTCCGAAGCTTGGACCGCGGCCTTCGCCGACGCGGTGAACGCCAACGAGGTCTACCGCACCCACGGCAAACCTTGGACTCACGGCGCGGTCGCGATGGTCTGCTCCAAGGACGAGTCGCTCGGGCTCGACGACGACGTCGGGATGATCCTCGACGTCCACGAGGGCGTGTGCCGCGGCGCCTCGCTCGTCCGAGGGATGGACGCGGTCGCCGAGACCCCCTTCGTGATCGTCGCGCCCTACGCGCGCTGGAAGCAGGTCATCCGCGGCGAGGTCGACCCCATCAAGGCGATGATGGAGGGCAAGCTCAAGATGACGAAGGGCCACCTGCCGACGATGCTCCGCTTCGTCGAGTCGTCTCGCGCGCTCGTCACGAGCGCGACCGCCGTGCCCACGACCTTCCTGGACGAGTGATGGAGCCCGCCGTCCACCTCGCCCCCGGCGCCGAGAACAACGGCTACGCGACGATGGTCGCGCAGCTCCTCCGGCAGGGCCTCGACGAGAGGCCGGAGAAGAAGCCCACGCTCGCGCGCATGACCGGGCGCGTCGCGCTGGTCGTCACCGATCTCGGTCTGGTCGTCACGCTCGCGTTCGACCGCGGCCACGTGACCGTCCACGACGGCTTCGCGGGCATCCCCGACGCCACGGTGCGCGCGTCGAGCGAGTGGCACACCAAGATGAGCCTCGTCGAGCTCGAGCCGCGCTTCGGGCTCCCCGACCCCCGCGGCGCGGTCGCGCGCGAGGTCTTCGAGGCGTCGAGGAAGGGAGAGATCCAGGTGCATGGCCTGCTCGGCGCGCTCCCCCTCGTCCTCCGGATGACCAAGGTCTTGAGCGTCGCCTGACCTGGGCCCGGACCCGGACCCGGACGCGAACCCGGACGCGAACCCGGACGCGAACCCGGACGCGAACCCGGACGCGAACCCGGACGCGGACCCGGACCCGGACGGACGTGGACCCCGGTCCTCAGGCCCACCACGCCGGTGAGCTGATTCCCGTCCGCCGTGGCACCTACGCCCCGGATGCGCACCCGCACGGCCCTCTCGTCGCTCGTCACCCTCACCCTCTCGGTCGCGCTCGCTTGCTCGGGCTCGCTCTCGTCGAGTGACCGCGGCGACGCGGGTGACCAGGAGCTGGATCCCCCGGGCGCACGCGACGCCAGCGTGACCGCGGACGGGGAGGCGAGCCCTCTGGACGCGGACGTCGCATCGCCCGACGCCAGCCCAGAGAGCGACGCGGCGGCGCCACCGCCCGACGCTGGGGGCGCGCCAGACGGACGCGTGCCCGTCTTCGTCGCCCAGGGTCACGCCGGGCGGCTCGTTCGGAGCTGCGACGGGGGCCGGTCGTGGATCGACGACCAGAGCCACGACGACGCCATCCGTTGTTTCTCTGGCGGCTTCGACTGTGACCACCACCCCGGCGCTGGCAAGGGCATCACCTACGGCCGGGAGCGCTTCTACGCGACGTTCGGTTGGGGGCCGGCGGGGGGTGTCTTTCGCAGCGAGCACGGGGCGCGCTGGTCACCGCTGCTCGAGGGCACGACCTTCGGAGGCATCGCGTTCGGCCGCGACACGGTGCTCCTCGGGGCCCGAGACGCGCGTCGGTCGGCCGATCGCGGCGACTCGTGGTCGAGCCCGATCTCGACGAGCTTGCAGGGCTGGAACGTCCGGCGCGTTGGCTGGGTCGACGCAGGAGAGCCGGGCGACGAGGGCCGCTTCGTCGTCATCGGCGACGGCGACGGCGGCCCCGACATGGTCGTGAGCGGCGACGGCGGCCGCAGCTGGTGGCGGCCGACCTTCCCCCGAGGGACCTGCGGCAATGGTGTGCAGAGCGACGGCGGCGTGGCCTTCGGCAACGGCGTCCTCGTGGTCGTCGGCAGCGACGGCAACGTCTGTCGCTCGACGGACGCGGGCCGCACCTTCACGGCGGCCCGGGTCGGCGCGGGCATCGGCAGCCAACTCGTCTTCGACGGGACGCGCTTCTTCGTCTGGGCGCAGGGCCGCGCGTTCCACAGCCCCGACGGCGCGACCTGGACCGAGCAGGCGACCACCCCGAGCGTCGCGCCCGGCCCCGTCGCGTACCACCCGACGCTCCGGCGCTTCGTCGCCGTCCGAGGAGGCTGGCAGACCTGGTACGATCAGCAGGTCTTCTGGCACAGCGAGGACGGCGTCCGCTGGAGCGTCGCGGAGGCCCGAGGCGGCCACCCGATCCGCTTCGTCGCGGCGGGCTTCGCGCCGCCGAGCGAGCGCTGCCCGCTTCCCTGACCCGCGCGCGAGGCTGCGCGGCGTCTGCTTGTTGGCCTCGGAGGGAAGGTCGGTCCAAGCTCGCGCCGTTGCTCGAGAAGGCCGTCGATGCGTGAAGAACCCCGAGACCCGGAGCCAGCGTCGCGCGAAGGCGCCGCGGAAGGGAGCAAGCTCGCGCGACGGGCAGGCCTCGTCGCTGCCGGGACGCTCGCCTCGCGCGTGCTCGGGGCCGTTCGCGACGCGGTCATCGCGGCGTCGTTCAACGTCGCCGCGACCGACGCCTTCTGGCTCGCCTTCACCATCCCGAACGCCCTGCGCGGTTTGCTCGGCGAAGGCGCGGCGAGCGGCGCGTTCATCCCCGTCCTGAGCGACGTGCGCGAGCGCGAGGGCGTCGAAGCCGCGCGCCTCTACTACGCCCGCCTGCAAGGGACGATGCTGCTCCTCCTCGGCGGCGTCAGCCTCGTCGGCGTGCTCGCCGCGCCGCTGCTCGTCGACGTGTACGCCTCCGGCTTCCGGTCCGACCTCGAGCTCTACGAGACCACCATCCGCCTGACGCGCTGGGTCTTCCCCTACATCGCGTTCATGGGCGTCGCCGCGATCCTCACGGGCGCGCTCCACGCCCACCGCCAGTTCCTCGCGCCCGCGTTCGCCCCGCTCTGGCTGAACGTCGCGTTCATCGTCGCCGCGGTCGCGTTGCCTGGCGCGCTCGCGGTCTGGCTCGGCCTCGATCCGGTCTTCGCGCTGGCGATCGGCGCGCTCGCGGGTGGCGTACTGCAGATCCTCGCGCTCGTCCCTGCCTACCGTCGGCTCGGTTACCCGCTCCGTCCACGCTTCGGCCGCGACGCCCACGTGCGCCGCTCGCTGCGTCTGCTCGTGCCGCTCGTCGCGGGCCTCGGCGTCTACCAGCTCAACCTCGTGCTCAGCCGGCAGCTCGCGAGCTATCTGCCGACCGGCGCGCTCAGCTACCTCTTCTACGGCCAGCGCCTCGTCGAGATCCCGCAAGGCGTCTTCGCGATCGCGATCGGCGTCGCGTCGCTGCCGACGCTCGCGGCCCTCGCGGCCCGCGGCGACGTGGAGGGCGCCAAGAGCGTCTTCCGCCGAGGCCTGCGCCTCTCACTCTTCGTCGCCATCCCGGCCACCGTGCTGCTCGTCGTGCTCGCGGAGCCGTCCGTCGCGGCGGTGCTCGGGCGTGGCCGCTTCGGCGCCGCGCAGATCGAGGAGACGACGCGCGCGCTCGTCGGGCTCGCGGTCGGGATCTGGGCGGTCGCGTCGGTGCGCACCTGCGTGCCGATGTTCCACGCGCTCGGCGACACCCGCACACCCGTGCTCGCGAGCCTCCTCAACTTGGTCACCTTCCTGACGGCGGGGCTCTCGCTCTCGGGGCCCTTCGGGGTCGCGGGGATCGCGATCGCGATCAGCCTCGCGGCTGCGGTGCAGCTCGTCGCGCTCGTCGTCCTGCTGCGCTTCAAGATCGGCCCGCTCGGCCTCGGCGAGGTCGCCGGGAGCGCCGCGCGGGTGGTCGGCGCGAGCGCGTTCATGGGGGCCGTGATCTGGCCGACCCGCGGGCTCGTCGCCTGGCGCGACGGCGGCACGCTCACGGCGATCGCCGTCTTCGCCGGCGCGCTCGTGGCAGCTGGCGTGGTCTTCGTGGGCGCGGCGAGGCTGCTGCGCTGCGCGGAGCTGACGGACCTCGTCGCCGCGCTGCGGCGCCGCCGCGCCCGTCCATGAGGTCGGCGCCGAGCGACGAGCGCGCGATCACGAGCGACGGGGCGGGACGACGACGACGGCACCGGACGACGGACACGCGCGTGCCCGGCCCCGTCATGAGGCGAGTCGTCGAAGGTAGCGCGGCGGCAAGAGCGCGTGCAGCGCGCAGCCACCGGGGCGCGGGTCTCCACGGAGCCAGGCCACGCCGGCTTTCTTGAGCGCGAAGTGAGCGCCCTGCGCCCGATCGCCGAGCACGAGCCAGGCGACCAGCTCTCCCATCCAGGGCTCGTGTCCGACGAGCGCGGCGCGTCCACCGTCGAGCTCGGCGAGCAAGGCCTCGCGTGGGCTGCGCGCGAGCTCGGGCGTCGCGCGGACGACGGCGCCCCGCCGCAGCAGCGGACCGAGGCCCGCGGCCGTCTCCACCGCGCGGCGCCACGGGCTGTGGAGCACCTGGTCGAGCTCGACGTCGAGCCGAGCCAGGCCCGCTACGACCTTGCCGAGCTTGGCGTGCCCTTCGGGCGTGAGCGCTCGCTCGGCGTCGGGGACGGTCTCGCTGCGGAGCGCCGCGATGGCGTGACGGATCACGAAGATGTCCACGACGGATCGGTCCTCCCGTGAGTCGCTCGTCGGGAGCGACGTGCCCTCGAGCGAAGCGCTCGCGCCTTCGGCGAGCACTCGACACCTTGCGCGAGCCGGGGCGTCCGTGTACACAGAAAAGCAGGCGCGCGAGCGCCTCCCGTCGAGCATGGCTCCAGCCCCACGGACGACCCAGTTGCCGTGAGCCATGCCTCCCGCTGGTGACGACGACCGGATGGTTCCGAACGTCCCGCGAGAGAGGGTCCCGGCCGTGAGGCCGGCTGGAAACGACCCAGAGATCCGATTCTCATGCGCCCGACGAGGCGCACGCGCCGCGAGGCGGCGCCGTGGCAGGAGGGCTCAGCCCGATGGAAGAGAGCGTGGTCGACGTCAGGTCGTCGGAGCCGAAGATGAGCCCGACCGGTCGAGGGGAAGTGGACGAGAGCGAGCGCGCAGACGTCGAGTCGACGGGCCCGAAGCCGCCGATCGTCCAACGGGTGGTCGAGATGTCCGATCGCGCGATCCAGCGCGTCACCGGGGGCAACGCGTTCCTGCGGGGACGGCTCTACGCGCGACGGAAGTCGGTCGAGGCGCTCGACGCCGAGGGCGACGAGGTGCACGGCGAGATCCACATCCGCTCGGCGGAGGAGCCGTACCGCACGTCGGTGAAGCTGGACGAAGAAGGGGGCTTCCTCTCGCAGTGCAACTGTCCCGGATGGCGAGGCCCTTCGCAGCACTGCAAGCACGTGGCGGCGATCCTGGTCGCCCTGCGCGATCGCGAGCGGCCGCCCAAGCCTCGCGCCGAGTCCGAGCCGGCCGAGGCGCTCGACGACGGCGGCGAGAGCGCCGAGGGCGGCGGCAAGAAGAAGCGCAAGAAGAAGAACAAGGACAAGGAGAAGCTCGAGCCGGTGCACGTGCCGCAGACCGTGAGCGTCGGCGGCAAGCGGCGGACGCGGCGCCGGCGCCGCCGCGGCGCGAACGGCGACGGGCTCGAGGTGATCAGCACCCGCGATCTCTCCGCGCCGCTCGGCGAGTCGCGCGGCGCCCTCGACGCCTGGCTCCCGCCCGACGCGCGCCCGCGCCCCGTCGAGCTCGAGTATCGCCTCGTCGTGCGGCCCGCGTCGCTCCAGGTCACGCCGGTGCTCGCGGGCACGCGGAACGCGGTGCCCATCGCGGACTCGCTCGCGGCGTTCAACACCATCGGCACGAACGATCGCCCGCTGATGCGCGCGCTGGCGCGCCACGCGCAGCGCGGCGCCACCGCGACGGCGGAGATCCGTGGCGAAGAGGCGGCGGAGATCCTCTCGATGATGCGGGGCCAGCGCGTGCTCCTCGAGCCTCAATCGATGGAGCTGCGCTTCAGCGAGGAGAAGCTCAAGCCGCGCATCGAGCTCGACCTCGTCAACAACGAGACCCTCCGCACGCGCGTCGTCTTCGTCGGCGACACGTACCAGCGACGCTTCCTGCTCTCCGCGGGCGCCTGGTTCGAGGGCACCCCCGGTTGGCACATCGACGCCTCCGACGGGGTCGCGCGGGCCATCGACGACTCCGTGACGCCTGGCTGGGCGCAGCGCCTCTACCGCTCGCCCTCGCTCGTGCACCCGATCTCGGATCTCCCGCGTCTGCTTGGCGATCACATCCCGCGCATCGCGGTCGCGCTCAAGGCCGACCTCCCGGACCTCTCGAGCGTGGCGGACCTCGTGGACGCGACGCCGAAGCTCCAGCTCTGGGCCGACGGCGACATCGTCGAGGCGGAGATCCGCCTGAAGGTCCAGTACGACCAACAGGTCTTCGAGGTGCCGTCTCAGGGCTTCCCCTCGCCGCTCGCCTTCTTGCCCTCGGCCCGCGCGGACGGGCGGCCGCGGGTCGTGCGTCGCGACGTCGGCGCCGAGATGAGCGCAGTCCAGAAGCTCCTCGACCTCGGCTTCGAGCCCGACGACGAGGGCGACGGGCTGCTCGCGTTCGGGCAGGACGCGATCGCCTTCTGGAGCAAGGGGATCACGACCCTGCCGGGCGAGTGGGAGCGATTCGTCCCCGACGATCTCGCCGGCGTGACCATCCGCAAGGAGACCGTGACCTCCCAGATGCGCGTGTCGAGCGGCGTCGACTGGCTCAGCCTCGACCTCGTCTTCGGCACCGGCGACGCGGTGGTGGACGAGGACGAGCTGCGGGCCGCGCTCGAAGGGGGACGCAACATCGTCCGCCTCAGCGACGGCACCTACGCGCCCGTCGACCCGGACCGCATCGGCGAGGTGCTCGCCCGCGCGGCCGAGATCTACGCGACGAGCGGCCAAGCCCAGAAGCTCCCGCTCTCCCAAGCCGGGCGCATCCAGGACCTCGTCAGCCTCGTGGACGGGGCCGAGATCAAGCCAAAGGCGCGAGAGCTCTTCGACAAGCTCGGTCACATCGAGGAGGTCCCGAGCGTCCCGAAGCCGCGTGGGCTGAAGGCCACGCTGCGCCCGTACCAGAAGCAAGGCTACAGCTGGCTCGTCTTCCTCCACGAGCTCGCGAGCGGCGGCATCCTGGCCGACGACATGGGTCTCGGTAAGACGCTGCAGACGATCGCGCTGCTCGTCTGGGCGCAGCAGAAGGAGAAGAAGAAGAAGCCGAGCCTCGTCGTCGCGCCGACCTCCGTCGTGCCCAACTGGCAGCGAGAGATCGAGAAGTTCGCGCCCGCGCTCGAGGCGGTGGTCTGGCAAGGACCGAATCGCTTCGAGAACGAGGCGAAGCTCGCGACGGCCGACGTCATCATCACCTCGTACGCGCTCATGCGGCGCGACGAGGAGACCTTGCAGAAGCTCGGCCTCCGCTACGCCATCCTCGACGAGGCGCAGCACATCAAGAACCCGCTCTCGCAGACCGCGCGGGCGGCCAAGAAGCTCCAGAGCGAGCGCCGCCTCGCGCTGACGGGCACGCCCATCGAGAACCGCCTCAGCGAGATGTGGTCGATCATGGACTTCGTCTCTCCGGGGCTGCTCGGGGACCTTCGCCGCTTCGAGGAGCACGTCGCCCGGCCGATCGATCGCGGGAACGAAGAGGTGGCGAGCAAGCTGCGCAACACCATCAAGCCCTTCGTGCTCCGTCGCCTGAAGGTCGACGTCGCGCAGGATCTCCCCGAGAAGATCGAGCAGGAGATCGTGGTGCCGATGGAGGACGCGCAGGCCGCGCTCTACAAGCAGGTCCTGCAAGAGATCCGCAAGAGCGTGCTCTCCGAGGTCGAGAAGAACGGCGTACAGAAGTCGCAGATCCAGATCCTCGCGGCGCTCACGCGGTTGCGGCAGGTCGCCTGCGACCCGCGCCTCGTCAAGGAGTTCGAGACGAAGCAGTTCGCGGCCGCCGACAGCGGCAAGCTCGGGGCGCTCCGCGAGATCCTGCAGAACGCGGTCAGCGGTGGGCACCGCGTCCTGATCTTCAGCCAGTTCGTCACGATGCTGCAGCACATCCGGGCGGCGATCGAAGAAGACGGGATCACCTACGAGTACCTCGACGGGTCGACGAAGGACCGAATCGAGCGCGTGGAGCGCTTCAACGCGGATCCCTCGATCGGCGTCTTCCTCATCTCGCTCAAGGCGGGCGGCACGGGCCTCAACCTCGTCGGCGCAGACACCGTCGTGCACTTCGATCCGTGGTGGAACCCGGCGGTCGAGGACCAGGCGACCGACCGCGCGCACCGCATTGGCCAGACGCGGAACGTCAACGTCTACAAGCTGATCGCGCAGGGGAGCGTCGAGGAGAAGATCCTGCAGCTCTCGTCGAAGAAGCGCGAGCTGATGGAGAGCGTGCTCTCGACCGAGGGCAGCCCGCTGAAGGGGCTGACGAAGAAGGACGTCGACCAGCTCTTCAGCGACTGACGAGGGCGCGCCGGCGCGCGCACCTTCGTCGGGACGGCGTCGTCGCGCGTGCGTGACACGGCCACGTGTGGGCCCGCGTCCGCGTCCGCGTCCGCGTCCGCGTCCGAGTCCGAGCCCGCGTCCGAGTCCGAGCCCGTATCGGAGTCCGAGCCCGTATCGGAGTCCGAGCCCGTATCGGAGTCCGAGCCCGTGTCGGAGTCCGAGCCCGTGTCGGAGTCCGAGCCCGTGTCGGAGTCCGCGCCCATGTAGGAGTCCGCGCCCGTGTCGGAGTCCGCGCCCGGGTCGGAGTCGGAGTCCGTGTCGGGAGTCCGTGTCCGCGCTTACGTTGCGAGTCGAGCGGCCTCGAGCGCCGCGAGCGCGGGATCTCGCGGACGACGCGGACCTTGGGGTTACTTCGACTCGGGTCCGCCGCTGCTCAGGTCCGCGAGCGTGTAGCCGCGCTCGCTCGCCACGACGTGGGTCACGCCGCGGATGGGGGCGAAGCGGCTCGGGCCGAGCGCCGCGCTGACCCAGGCGGTGGCGCGCTCGGGGGTGGCGCGCAGGGCGACGCGCTCGCCGGCGTGGGAGCTCGCGAGGTGGCCGAAGGGGTCGTCGTCGAGCTCATCGGCGTCGTAGGCGATCGGCGGCTGCGTGTAGCCGTGAAGCTCGTCGGTCAGCACGGAGATGAGCGCGGCTCCCCCTTCACGCCGCTCCTCCGACCACCCGCGCGGGCCCCCGAGGTGCAGGTGATCGTTGAATCGGACGAGGAGCGGCGCGTTCGCCTCGAAGCGGATCGTCGTCACGCCGGTGTTCGTCACGTTCCCGAGCGCGCGCGGGCGCCGACGGACGCCGAGGAGCGTCGTGAGGAGCGCCGCGATGACGCCGCCGTGGGTGAAGACGACGGCGCGCTCCCCTGGCCGCATCGACCCGCGGAGCGCCTCGAACGCGCGGTGCGCTCGGGCCGCCAGGTCGGCCCAGCTCTCGCCGCCTCCGACCGGGACCTGCTCGCCCTTCGAGATGGCCGCGAGCTCTTCGGGGAATCGTGCCTCGACCTCTGCGTTCGTCAGGCCCTCCCACGCGCCGACGTCGATCTCGCGCCACGTCGGGTCGACCTCGAGCGTGGCGCCGAGCCGGGCCGCCGAGGCGAGGCCCGTGTCGTGTGCTCGCTGGAGATCGCTCGACAGCCAGCGATCGAACGCCGCCCCTTCGCGGACGAGCCGCGCGGCGAGGGAGAAGGCCTGCTCTCGCCCGTGCTCGCTGAGCGCCGAGTCACCCTGGCCCTGCCAACGTCCCGTGACGTTCGACTCGGACTGCCCGTGGCGGACGAGGGTGATCTCGACGAACGCGCTCATTCGTCGTGGGTGACGCCGCCCTTGGTCGGCTGGATCACGGTGTCGATGAGCCCGTAGTCCCGCGCCTCGGCGGCGCTCAGGAATTTGTCGCGCTCCGTGTCCGTGGCGATGCGGTCGTAGGGCTGGCCGGTGTGGTGGGCGAGCAGCTCGTTGAGCCGGCGCTTGATCGCGAGGATCTCCTTGGCGTGGATCTCGATATCCGTCGCCTGGCCACGGTACCCGCCGAGGGGCTGGTGGATCATGATGCGGCTGTGCGGGAGGGCGCGGCGCATGCCCTTCTCGCCGGCCGCGAGGAGGAACGCGCCCATGCTCGCGGCCTGCCCGACGCAGAGCGTCGCGACGGGGCAGCGGATGTGCTGCATCGTGTCGTAGATCGCGAGCCCCGCGGTGACCACGCCGCCCGGGCTGTTGATGTAGAGCGTGACCTCCTTGTCGGGGTCCTCGCTCTCGAGGAAGAGCAGCTGGGCGATGATCGTGTTGGCCACGAAGTCGTCGACCGGTGTCCCGAGGAAGACGATGCGGTCCTTGAGCAGCCGCGTGTAGATGTCCCACTCGCGCTCGCCGCGGTGGGTGCTCTCGACGATGCGGGGGATGATCATCGCGTGGGGACGGTCGGACTCGTGCGCCATACGGGGACGATAGTCGCCGCCAGCCCGTGGTCAACGGGCGTTATTTGTTCGCGTTGCTTGTTCGCTGCGCGCTTCGCGCTTCGCTCACGAGGCGGGGAGAGGGCTCCCCGCACCCCTCCTCCTTGGAAGCTTCCCTGCGCTTCGCTCCGGTCAGCGTCCTGCGGCTCACGGTCTTTGTTCGCTACGCGCTGCGCGCTTCGCTCACGAGGCGGGGAGAGGGCTCCCCGCACCCCTCCTCCTTGGAAGCTTCCC